>CAUJIW010000187.1 GCA_963205175.1 Pseudomonadota bacterium | reverse complement strand
TCCCGCCCCGGCCACGGCGCCAGGTCGATCGCACGGGGTTCAAAGCTCGCCACATGCGGCCTCAGCTCGTAGAGGAACTCGCCACTGAAATCCTCGGGAAGATCGGCCAGATCGGGTTCATGGATGCTCATAGCGTCTGCTCCTAAAGGTTGGGGGCAAAGGACCATAGCTGGCCGCAGGATATGCGCTCCAGCTTAAACATGCCCGCCACCTGATCGTCCGGCGTGAAATAGCGGTGGACCACCGGCCATCCACCCGCTGGCTGGAAGCCGCGCGCGATAGACACCGACAACCAGTTGTACGCCTTCTCCAAGTCCTGCTTGACGCCACACCCAAAGGCGTAATGCAGCGCCAGCAGAAACTGGGCGCGCGGCATAGCTTGCCTGGTGGGGTCGGGTGATGCCGAGATGCGGGCGCTTTCCGCAAGGCCAGCCGCCGCGGATCGATATGTCGCTGAATAGACCATATGATCATGCGCGGCGCGATTGAGCCAGATCGCGGCCTGCTCATACAACCCGGCTCGCCCATAGCGATCGGCCAGCCCCATCTGGGCCTGCACCGCCATGTCGGGCTCCAGCGGGATGACCACGCGTTCCGCCCGCATCACCGTGTCGTCCAGCCGGATGCGCGCGGTGCAGACCGGCCCGCGCGACGGCCGCCGCCGGCACATGGTCCGGCAGGCGTCGGTGCTGGAGTGCGTCCGGCCGTAGCCGTGGTCAGGCCGAGGCAGCCGCCGGCGGCGTGGCGGGCTCCTGCTCGGTCGGCGCGGTCGCGGGAATGAACTGGAAATCCCCGGGTTGGGCCTTGCGGGTCATGCGCCAGAAGGCGTCGTTGCGCCACGGCGTAATGGCGATGACGCGGCCCTGCGCGTTGCGATACCAGTTCTCGGTGCCCGGATGGGTCCAGACCAGTTTTTCATGCGCCGCGTCGACCTTGGCCACATAGTCGTTGTAGGTCTGTTCCCGCACTTCCACCGCCGCGGCGTCGTGGTCCAGCATCGTCTGCAGGATCTGCAGCGCATAATGGGTCTGATTCTCGATCGACCGGATCATGCTGCCGCCGTGCCCGGCACCGACGTTGGGGCCGAGCAGGATGAAGAAATTGGGGAAGCCCGGCACCACCGTGCCCAGATAGGCGGCCGCATTGTCCTGGCCCCAGAATTCCTTCAGCACCCGGCCGTCGCGACCGACCACCTCGTAGGAACCCAGCACGTTGGCGGCCTGGAAGCCGGTAGCGAGGATGAGCACATCCGCCTCGATGGTCTCGCCGTTGGCGCTGGTCAGGGTCGAGCCCTCAATGCGGGCCAGCCGGTGCGGCACCAGACGGACATTGTCCCGGCGCAGGGTCTTGTACCAGCCGTTGTCCAGCAACATGCGCTTGGCGAACGGCGGGAAGTCAGGCAGTACATGTTCGAGCAGATCCTGGCGATCACCCAGCTGCTCGATGACGTAGCGGGTGAAGTGCTGGCGGTGGCCATCGTTGATGGCATTGACCGAGCGGGCCGGTTCCTTCCAGTCGGGGTCACGGAACAGCGTGCCATGAACGCGGTCGTTGAACGTCCACGACAGGCGCTGCTCGTACCAGGCGCGGTAGAGCGGCAGCACCTGGATCAGGTAACGCACGCCCCTGGGCACTTCCTTGCGGAACTGCGGGAAGGGGGCGGCCCACTGCTTGGAACGGGCGAAGATCGTCAGGCTGGCCACCTGGTCAGCGATGGCCGGCACCACCTGCATGGCGGAGGCGCCGTTGCCGACCACCGCGACGCGCTTGCCGGTGAGATCGACATCCTCCGGCCAGTCGGCGGTATGGATCACACGACCCTTGAATGACTGAAGCCCGTCGATTTGCGGCACCAGCGGCATGTTGAGAATGCCGACGGCGCTGAACACCACATCGGCGTAGTGGACTTCCTCAACACCATCGGCGTTGATGACGGTCACTTGCCACTGATTGGTGTCGCTCTGCCATCGCGCCTTCTTCACCGTGGTCCGGAAGCGCACCAGATCGTACAGGCCATATTCGCGCGCGGTGTCGATCAGGTAGCGGGATATTTCCTCGCGCAGCGGGAAATAGTGCGACCAGTCGGTGCTGCGAAACGAGAAGGTGTAGGTGAGGTTTGGGGTGTCGACGCCGCAGCCCGGATAGCGGTTTTCCCACCAGGTGCCGCCGATTTCGTCATTCTTCTCGAAAATCTGGCAGGGAATGCCGATTTCCTTCAGGCGGATGGCGGCACAGATGCCCGACACCCCGGCACCGATGATGATCGCGCTCAGGGGCCGCTTCACCGCCGGCGGCGCGGCCGGCTCGTCCAGCTTCATGGTGGCGGCGATGACCTCGCCATATTCTTCCGGCACAGGCTCGGCCATGGCGGCCGTCAGCATCGCGGCAAGCTGCTGGTTGCTCGGCCGCGGCATGGCCAGGGGCTGGCCATCGAGCCAGGCGGTCACGGCCGCGAAGGCGGCATCGCGGATTTCCTGCTGCACGTCCTCGGGCAGGCCGGCGGAATCATTGTCATCAAGGCCAACTCCGCGGCGCGGTGTGTAAGGGGCATCCAGCCATTTCATATCGCCCGTCATCTGCACCAGGCACATCAGCAGGGAGGGAATATTCGCCTGATCGACACCGCTACGCAGCAGGGCAAGGTCAACCTGGGCCTTGTCGATCGGACGGTCGGTGATTTTCTCCACGGTCACATGCTCCCCTGAAAGTCTGGCGCCACTCCGGCAGGACGGGCGATCGTCCCGATGGCGCGGGTTTGTACCAATAATTTAAAATAACTACTCATTAGTAGTAATAGTTGTCAATGTGCTCCTGCCAGCCTCTGGTGCCGCCTAGCTCGTCAGGGTCTCGCGCCGGATGCGCATGCCGGCGCTCTCCCGGTCCCAGGTGTCCGCGGTCACGCCGTCGCGGCGCAGCTCGGCTTTCATGATCTTGGCCGACGGCGTCTTGGGCAGCTCGTCCATCAGCCGGATGTAACGCGGCACCATGAAGTAGGGCATGCGCTTGATCAGGAAGGTCGCGAGCTCGGCGGGGTCGATGGTGGCGCCGGGCACGGGCGCGACAATCACCATCACCTCGTCTTCGGAATATTCGCTTGGCACGGCGATGGCGGCGGCCTCGCGCACATGCGGGTGCGCGCAGACCTCGACCTCGACCTCGAACGACGAGATATTCTCGCCACGCCGGCGGATTGCGTCCTTCACACGATCGACGAAGTAATAATAGCCGTCGGCATCACGCCGGAAGGCGTCGCCGGTGTGGAACCAGCCATTGGCCCAGGCCTTGGCGGTGGCTTCCGGATTGCGGTTGTAGCCGCTGTTCATCGCCCACGGGCGGTCGGTCCGCACCAGCATTTCACCGATTGCGCCCACCGGCACCTCGCAGTCCCGCTCATCGACCAGGCGCACCTCGACCCCGGGGCGTACCCGGCCGCAGGTGCCGCGCTTGGTGGGGTTGGCCTCGGAAACGATTGGCGAGGAAATCTCGGTCATGTTGAAAATCGTGTAGACGTCGATACCGAAGCGGGCCGTGAAGGCAGGCGCGTCATCGGTGAGCGGCACCATGAATGCCAGCCGCACCTTGTGATCCCGGTCCTCGGGCAACGGCGGGCGCTTCATCAGGAAGGTCGCCATCACGCCCAGCAGAAACACCACCGTGCACCCGGTCGTGCGGGCGATCTCCCAGAAGCGGTCGGTGGTGAACTGCTCGACGACGGCGACGGAGGCGCCGCGCGCCAGCATGACGAACGGCGGGCCCATGCCGCCAATATGGAATATCGGCGCGACGCAGAGATAGCGATCATCGGCGCCGACCATGGTCCAGGTTTCGGGGCCGGCGTTGGAATACATGTGCAGATAGGATGACAGCACCCCCTTGGAAGGTCCGGTCGTGCCCGAGGTGTAGATGATCGACTGGATGTCCCAGGGGTCGATCGGCCGCTCCAGTGGCGCCAGGTCGCTTTCGTCGCCGTCCAGATCGCCGAAGTGCGCCACGGCGAGGTCGATGTCGGGGAGGCCGGCACCTTGCGCGCCGGTGACGACCAGTGTCTCCAGTTCGCCGCGCTCGACCTCGTGCAGCCGTCCGACCAGATCCGGGTGGGCGATGATCAGCCGGGCGCCGGAATTGGTCAGCACGTGAGCGAGCAGATTGCCGCGATAGGCGGTGTTGAAGGGTACGAAAACCGCGCCGAGATAATTGATCGCGTAGAAGGCCAGAATGGCGTCGCGGCCATTGGGGAGCCAGACCGCCACATGGTCGCCCTGACGCACGCCGAGTTTCTGCAGGCCGACGGCCTTGGCGATGGTGCGTCGGCGGGTCTCGGCGAAACTCCAGCATTCGCCGTCCTCGAACACCAGGTGGGTCTTGTCCGGCTGTGCGCCGGCCCAGCGGTCGAGCAGATAGCGCAGGACGCAGACATCGCGGTCGGGAATGCGCGGGTCGGCGAAGTCACGCGGCTTGAGAGGCTGCGAGGTCGAGTTGATCTGGGACATGTTTTGCTCAGCTTCCCTGTCAGCGGGGGCGGCTGGCGCGTCACCTCTGGCCTTGCCGGCATCGGGGTGTCCGCACCATCGCCCTGACTATCCTGGCGCACCGGTTGGTCCGGCGCTGCCAGAGGTTGTTATTCAGGCGGCCCGCCTGAGGATTTCCAGAATGTCGGCGGGGGAGCGCACCGGCCGGGGATTGGTGCGGCCCCAGATGTCCAGCATGGTGTATTCGGCCACCTTCTGGAACTGATCCGCCTCGACGCCGACTTCCTTGAGCGTGCGCGGCATGCCGAGGCTGCGGATGAAGGCGTCCAGGCAGTCGGCGGCGGTGGCATGGGTGCCGCCGAGGCAATCGCGGATACGCCGCTGCAGGCTGTCGTCGTGCTCGGCGTTCCAGGCCAGGACATAGGGCGACATCACGCACGACGTATAGCCGTGCGGCACATTGCAGGTGCCGCCCAGAATATGACCGATGGCGTGGCTGGCGCCCATCGGTACGCCGCCGATGATGGAAATCATGGATTGCCAGGCGCCGACCTGACATTTCAGGCGGCCTTCGAGGTCGCCGGGGTCGGCCTTGACGCGCGGCAGGCCCTCGACCAGCAGACGCAGCGCACTGTCGGCCAGACCGTTGGCGAAATCGTTGGACTGGTATGAGGCCAGGGTCTCGACGGCATGATCGACGGCCCGGACGCCGGTGGACAACCACAGCCATTCCGGCGTGTGGACGGTGATGGCGGGATCGAGAATGACCATGACCGGCGCCATGCGGCGATGCTCATAACCCTGCTTGTGCATGGTCTTCTCGTCGGTCGCGCCCGAGAGCGCGTTGAATTCACCACCTGACAGAGTCGTCGGGATGCAGATCACCGGGATATCGGGACCGATCGTCAACGGGTTGATGACCGCGCCGGAATCATCGACATACGTGCGCAGCGGCTCGAAGCCATCGACATCCCGGACATTGTGGCGAATCAGCAGCGGCACGATCTTGGCGGAGTCGGTGACCGAGCCGCCGCCAATGGAGACGATCAGATCGGCGTTCGCGGTGCGCGCGGCATTGGCGGCCGCCAGGACATCGGAACGTGGCGCGTGGGGGGCGATGCCGCTGAAGGTGCCGGCATGCGTGGTGCCGAGCGCGGATTCGATCCGCGAGATTTCGCCGGTGTTACGGCGCAGGCTTTCGGAGGCGAGCAGGAACACCCGCCGGGCGCCCAGCGCCCTGGCCTGGTCGACGATCGCATCGCTGGCGGGCCAGCCCATGGTCACGCGTTCGGTGACGGTGAACGTCATCTGGCGAGCCGTCGGCACGGTCATTCCATCCTCCCCAATTCGCCCTTGTCGCTTTAGCGGGCTTTGTCACGATGCGCCAATACCATATAGTAGAAAAATATACCGTTCAAACATTATAAGGGCCTTATTTGACGACAATGGTACCGGATAGTAGTCGGGATGGACGGCGTCTGCGGCGGGGTCATGCAGCCAGGGTGGTTGAGGTTTCGCGGCGACGGGCAGCAGCGGGCGCCGTTATCCGCAATGAGCAAGCATGTGGAGCGGCGCCGTGCCGCTTCGGGGGGAGACGCACACAGCATGACTGAGAACGCAGCATTGCCGGGGCTGATGCAGCACCACGGCCTGACCGTGGATCGCTTCCTTGATTTCGCGGCCCAGTGGCACGGCGATGTGCCGGTCAACGGACGGGATACACGCGGCGGCCGTGAAGAGACAACGTATCGCCAACTGCATCGCCGTGCCCGCCAGCTCTCGGCGGCGCTGCGAGCGACGGGCATCAGATCAGGCGACCGGGTGGCGACCCTGGCGATGAATCACCTCCGTCACGTCGAGGCCTGGTATGCGATCATGGGCGTCGGCGCGGTGTGCCATACCGTCAACCCCAGACTGTTCGACGAGCAGATCGCCTATATCATCAATCATGCCGCTGATCGCATCCTGATGGTCGATGCGGCGTTCCTGCCCACCGTCGGCCGGATACTTTCGGGCTGTCCGTCCATCGAGACGGTGATCGTCTTTCCAGACGGCAGTGCCGACGGGCTGCCGGCCGACCGCCCGGCCGCATGCATCGACTACGAGGCTTTTCTCCAGGCCGGCGCCGGCCTGTCGGTCGCATGGGGTGAGGTCGACGAAACCGCCGCTTGCGGCTTGTGCTACACCTCCGGGACGACGGGCGCGCCCAAGGGCGTGCTCTATTCGCATCGCTCCAACTACCTGCATACGCTCGCCAGCCTGCAGCATGATTTCATGAACCTGTCGGCCACGGACTCGGTGCTGCCGATCGTGCCGATGTTTCATGCCAATGCCTGGGGTCTGGTGTTCTCGGCGCCGGCGGTTGGTGCCAAGCTGGTCCTGCCGGGCGCGCGGCTGGATGGTGCGTCGCTGCATCGGTTGATCGAGGAGGAAGAGGTAACCTTTTCGGCCGGGGTGCCGACCGTCTGGCAAGGACTGCTGCAGCACCTGGCGGCATCCGGCGGGCGCCTGTCCACGCTCAAACGGGTGCTGGTGGGCGGGGCAGCCTGCCCCGAGGCGCTGGTGCGGGCCTTCCAGGACGATCACGGCATTGAGGTGCTGCATGCCTGGGGCATGACCGAGACGTCGCCGGTGGCGGCCGCCGCGGCACCTACCTGGTTTACCCGCCGGCTGCCCGTGGACCAGCAGCGTCGCCAGGCCCTGAAGCAGGGTCGGCCGATGTTCGGCGTCGATCTCGCGCTCAAGGGCGATGCCGGCGATCCGCTGCCGCACGACGGCGAGACGCCCGGGTATCTGATGGTGCGTGGTGCCACCGTCGCGGAACATTATTTCGGCGATGATCGCGAGATACTCGATGCCAACGGCTGGTTCGATACTGGCGACGTGGCGACCATCGATCCGCACGGCTTCATGCGGATCACCGATCGTTCGAAGGATCTCATCAAGTCCGGCGGCGAGTGGATCTCCTCGATTGAAATCGAAAACCACGCGGTCAGCCACCCCAAGGTGGCAATGGCGGCGGTGGTCGGCGTCGAGGACGAGCGCTGGGGCGAGAGGCCGCTGCTCGTCGTGCAGCTTGTCGAGGGCGAGAATAGCTCGGCGGAAGAGCTGCTGGGGCATCTGGAGGGGCGGATCGCGCGCTGGTGGATGCCGGATGCGGTGATGTTCGTCGCCCGGGTGCCGCTCGGCCCCACTGGCAAGATCGACAAGAAGCGCATCCGCGCCGAACTGGTGGGAGACGCCGCATGAGTGGCCCGCTTCGGGACCTGAAGGTGCTGGAGTTCGCCGGCCTCGGCCCCACCCCCTACAGCTGCATGATGCTGGCGGACATGGGCGCGCAGGTGCTGCGGATCGACCGGATCGATGCCGGCAGCAGTCCCGTCGACATGAGTCGCGAGCTGCTCAACCGTGGCCGGCCGTCGATCGCGCTCGACCTCAAGTCGCCTGACGGCATCGCCTTCGCGCGGGAACTGGCCGCGACCGTTGATGTCCTGGTGGAGGGCTTTCGTCCGGGCGTGATGGAGCGCCTAGGCCTGGGACCGGCGCCACTGATGGCGGACAATCCCCGGCTGGTCTATGCCCGCATGACCGGCTGGGGCCAGGAGGGGCCGATGTCGCAGCAGGCCGGCCACGACATCAATTATCTCGCGCTGACCGGCGCACTGCACATGATGGGGCCGGCGGATCGCCCCCCCGTGCCGCCCATCAATCTGGTCGGCGACTATGGCGGTGGCGGCATGTTTCTCGTCACCGGCATCCTGGCCGCACTGCTGGAGCGCGCCAACAGCGGGCGTGGCCAGCAGGTGGATGCGGCCATGGCCGACGGCGCTTCGCTGTTGCTGACCCAGATGTTCGGCTGGTCGAGGATGGGGCTCTGGCGCGAGGAGCGCGAGGGAAACCTCCTCGACGGTGCCGCGTACTTCTACCGCTGCTATGAAACGGCCGATGGGCGTTACATGGCCGTCGGCGCGCTGGAGCCGCAGTTTCACGCCAATCTGATCCGCGGGCTGGGGCTCGATCCCGAGGCCTTCGCCAATCATCTGGACCGGCGGCACTGGGCCGCGCGCGCCGCCGAGCTGGCGGCAGTGTTCAGGACCCGTAGCCAGGCCGACTGGGTGGCGACGTTCGAGGGTATCGATGCCTGTGTGTCGCCGGTGCTGACGATGGCTGAGGCGGTGAACTATCCCGCCAATGTCGCGCGTCGGGCCCACGAGACTCTCGCCGGCATCGAGCAGCCGGCGCCGGCGCCGCGGTTCTCGCGTACACCGGCATCGTTGTCGACACCGCCGGTTCTGCCTGGGGAGGGCGGGGCGTCGCGGCTGGCGGACTGGGGCGTGCCCGGGGCTCGGCTGGACATGTTGCGCGGCGCCGGGCTGCTTCGCGCGTCCTGATACCGCGTGCGCACTCGCCAGTCCCGCCGACGGGACGCCGGCCGGCCACGAAAAAGGGCCGCTCCTTCCATGGAAGGAGCGGCCCGGCAGGTGCCATAGGCAGGGACTAGAAGCTGTAGCCGATCGTCAGGCCGTAGGTGCGCGGCGGCATCAGCGAGCCGACGCGTACCGAACCGTAAAGTGGCGCCGACACGATATTGTTGGCGATGATTTCCTTGTCGGTCAGGTTGCGTACCCAGGCCGTTGCCGACCAGTGTTCGTCCACGGACTTGAAGCTGGCGCTCAGATTGACCAGCGCATAGGCCGCCTGGGTGGCGTCCTGGTTGTTGAACTCGGTGAAATAGACCCGGTCCTGCCAGTTCATTTCCGCGCGCAGGTCGAGGTCGCCGGCGTCACCCAGCGGCACCGTGTAGGTCAGGCCCGCGCCGAACGAGAATTCCGGCGCGTTGGGCAGCTGGTTGCCTTTCAGACTGACCAGCGCGCTGTTGGTCGGGCAGCGGCCGTAGACCGTACCGCCATCTTCCATGCCGTCGCGATAATAGCCGGTGCAGAAGCTCTTGAACTTGGCGTTCAGGTAGGTCGCGAAGGCATCGAAGTTCAGGCCGCGGGCGATTTTGGCCTGAAGTTCGACCTCAAGGCCGTAGTTGCGCGCCGAGGCGGCGTTGATCGTCTCGACGATGCTGTTCTCATTGACGAAACCGACCTGAAGATCCTTGTAGTCATAGTAGAAGGCGGCGGCGTTAAGGCTCACCCGGTCGTCGAACGCCTTGGTCTTGAAGCCGGCCTCGTAGTTCCAGACAAATTCCGGATCGATGACGTCGTTCTGGCTGCCGACGTTGATGACGCCCGACTTGAAGCCGCGGGTGACGGTGCCATAGAACAGCACGCCGCCGTCCGTGCGATATTCCACCAGCAGCTTGGGTGTCACCGCGCCCCAGCCTTCGGACTTGTCGGTGGGGATGGTGATGCCCAGCGCGTCAAACTGGAAGGTGCCGACGCCGGACTTCTTTTCGTAATTGTAGCGGGCGCCTGCGGTGACCCGCAGCTTGCTGGTGACGTCGTAGGATGCCTGCAGGAATGTGCCGTAGGCGTTGGTCTTGACGGTGCCGTTCTGCCAGTAATAGCCATCGTCGAAGGTGTCCGCCGGCAGGCCGAACACCAGGCCGAGATTGACGGTGGGAACCTGCACGCTGCCGAACAGCTTTTCATGGAAATACATGGCGCCCGCCATCACTTCCCAGCTGTCGCTGGTATAGGTCAGCGTGAATTCCTGACTGAACGTCTTGCTCTTCTCGTCGTAATTGTTCTGACCGAACATCCAGACGTCCGACACGTCGAGGTCGTCGCGGTTGAAGCGCTTGAAGTTTCGGTATGCCGTCACCGACTTCAATGCCCAGGCGTCGTGGCTCCAGTCGACCAGCGCGGTGATGCCTTCGCCATGGCGCCGGTTGATGGCGTCTTCGTCGGAGTAGATGTTGCGCAGATCGGCTTTCTCGCCGCGCGCGGCGTAATAGTCGAAGATGGTCTGGCCGCCCAGCAGGTTGTGGGCCAGGGAGTCCTCGGGAACGACGGTGGTGCCGAAATAGTGAAAGGCGTAGTTGTTGTCGTCCTCGTGGAAATAGTCGCCCACCAGCGTGATCTGCAGGTCATCGCTGGCCTCGAATAGCAGGCTGCCGCGTACCGCCTGGGCATCGCGATCGTCGACGTCATTGCCCGTGACCAGGTTCTTGCCATAGCCGTCGCGCTTGTCGAGCTTGCCGGCGACACGGAACATCAGACGGTCATTGCCCAGCGGGCCGCCGACGGCTGCTTCGAGCGACATCGCGTCATAATTGCCATAGGTCGCCCGGACATAGCCTTCGAACTCCGGTGTGGGTTTCTTGGTCACCATGTTGATGGCGCCAGCGGTGGCCCCGCGACCGTAGATGGTGCCTTGCGGACCGCGCAGCACTTCCACCTGCGCCAGGTCGTAGAAGCCGGCGAGCTGGGCGGAGGGGCGGGCGATCATCGCGCCGTCCTGCAGGAAGGCGACCGCCCCGTCGGCGCCGAGGTCGATGCTGGTCATGCCGATGCCGCGAATGAACGTGCGGTTGACACCGAACTGGTCACCCACCGACAGGTTGGGCACGGAGGCCTGGAGGTCACCAATATCCTGGATGCCGCCAGCACCCAGTGCATCGGCCGTGATCGCCGAAATGGCGGCGGGGGTGTTCAGGATGGTGTCCGCCCGCTTGGTGGCGGTGACAACGATATTGGGTAAGGCGTCGTAGGCTTCTTCGGCCTGCGGCGCGGCGGCTTCCTGGCCATGTGCGCTGGCACTGGCCAGCATGGCGACGAGCATGGCGGTGTAGGAAATCTTGCCGGATTCGATAGCGAGCACTGGCGTGGTCCTCCCTGTGGAAACGCGATTGTTCTGGGTTGGGTATCGATCGGCCGGGCGGGTTGTTCGCCCGCGGGGGACGATGCATGCCCCGTCGCAGCGTGTGCGTGCGGGGACAGCGTCGTGCCGCGCGAGCAGGCGGGCGCCACCTGGGCCTTCGTTGAACTTTGTGTACGGATTGTTCAGGCGCGGCTGCGTGCGCGACTTGTGTGCATGCAGGCCATTCGCCGGGCGTTGGCTGCCTCCTCCCCATACTCGACGTCTGGTCGGTTTATTGTTGTAAATGCATATCTACCGATGAGTAGATGCATTTGCAAGGGGGTTCGTGCGGGATGCAGCGTGCAAAGGGGCGGGGAAGGGCGTCAGGCGCGGGTCGGGGTGACCATGCGCATCGCCAGCCCGATGGTATGCATGACGACTTCGGTCGGCGACCACTTGCCACCTGGCCGATACCAGTTGGAGATCCAGCTGATCAGGCCGCTGATGCTGTTGGCGGTCATCGCGGCGTCGCCGATCTCGAATTCGCCGCCGCGCGCGCCCTCCTCAAGCAGCGTGGCCACTTTCAGGTCGAAGCGATGGCGCATGTCGCGGATGCGGCGGGCGTCCTCGGGGTCGAGGTTCTTTTCCTCGCGCTGGTAGACGACGATATATTCCTGATTTTCAATGATGATGTGCGCGACCTTGTCCACCAGCAATTTCAGGCGGCTGCTGGCCGAGCCGCCCTGCGCGAGCGCCCAGTCCAGCGCCTCCAGCGATTGCTGAATGCCGATCTGGCAGATCTCGGCGAGCAGTTCGCCCTTGTTCTTGTAGTAGGAGTAGATGAACGGCTTGGTGACGTGCAGCCGCTCCGCGACGGCATCGAGCGTCGTCGATTCATAGCCGTTGGAGAAGAACAGGTGGCTGGCTTCCTCCAGCAGGCGACGCCGCTTGAAGGCGGCGACCTCGTGTTTCAACTGCCTGGTTTCTCGAGCGGTCGGCATCGCGTGTTGGTGTCCATTCGCGCCGTGATCGGCCGTTGTCGTGGGCTTCGATCGTTAGGCCAATGGCTTGGCGTTGGCAACTCTCGGGCGTCACCAACTCGCGACCCGGCTTGACGCAGGGTTGCATTGAAGTTACCAATGAGTAGAAAATAAAAATTGTTAGAACATTGAATTTCCTGAAAGTAAGCCTGTGCCGGCCGCAACCGGCGCCAAAGCGGATCAGGAGACGGGGGGGGAGGTCGTGGACAGTTTTCGCATTGGCGACATTCGCGTCAGTCGTATCGAGGAGTGGCAGGGCACCTTCGCGCCGCCCGACTATCTGTTCCAGGGCTTCGAGGTGGCGGCGTGGCAGTGTCATGAAGAACAGTTCGTGCCGGAGTTCTTCGACCCCGCTTCAGGCAAGTTGTTCGCATTCTTGCAGAGCTGGGTGCTGGACACCGGGCGGCGGCGCATTCTGTTCGATACCGGTGCCGGCAACGACAAGGATCGCCCCAACCTGCCGGTCTTCGGCAACCTGCAGACCGACTTCCTCCAACGGCTGGCGCGGGCGGGCTATCAGCCCGGCGACATTGATGTCGTCGTCTGCTCCCACATCCATGTCGACCATGTCGGCTGGAACACGCGCCTGATCGATGGCGTCTGGCAACCGACATTCCGCAACGCACGCTATGTCCTGCCCGCCGCCGACCGCGATTACTGGGACCCGAGGATGACAACCGCCGGTCCCGGCACGATTGGCACCGCGGTCAATGCCGGGATGTTCGAGGACAGTGTGCGGCCGATCATCGAGGCGGGCCGGGCCGAGTGGGCGTATGACGGCTTCGAGGTCGCCCCTGGCATCGTGCTGCACGCGCGCCCCGGCCACACGCCCGGCAGTATGGTGATGGAAGTCAGCGACGGCGACGATCTCGCGCTGTTCGTCGGCGATATCATGCACCATCCGGCGCAGATCTTCCGGCCCGACTGGAACAGCATTTTCTGCGAGGATGCCGAGATGGCGCGACAGAGCCGGCGCCAGGTGCTGGAGGACGCCGCCGTGCGCGAGGCATTGGTCGTGCCCGCGCATTTCGGCGGGCAGCATGTGGTGCGGGTGATGCGGGAAGGCGCCGGCTTCCGGCCGGTATTGCGCCCCCTGGCGGACGGCTGATCCCGAGCCCCACCAGCGGCGGCAGGCAGCACAAGGAAAGCGTCTTCACCATGAGTATCGACTCCGTGCGACGGTTTTTCCAGCAGCAAGCGCCCGACATCCGTGTCCGGGAAGCGGCGCAGAGCACGGCGACGGTTGACGAGGCGGCTGCGGCCCTGGGCGTCTTGCCGTGCCGGATTGCCAAGACGCTGGCCCTCCATGTCGGGCGACCAGCGCTGGTGGTGATCCCCGGCGACGCGCGGCTGGACAATGCGAAGTGCCGGGCACTGTTCGGCGTCAAGGCGCGGATGCTGGATGCCGGGGCGGTCGAGCGCCTGACCGGCCATCCGCCCGGCGGTGTCTGCCCCTTCGGGCTGCCTGAACCGATGCCGGTCTATTGCGATTACGCCTTGCGTGCCCATGGCACGGTTTTTCCCGCTGCCGGTGCGCCCAACAGTTTCGTCGAGCTGACGCCGGATCGTCTGGCGGCGCTGGCGGCTGGGGCATGGGCCGATCTGGTGCGGGCCACGGCGGACTGAAGCCGGGATTGCGACATAAGACAGAAGAAACGGGGAGTATTCAATGAACGCGCATGAGCCGATTGCCTCTTTCGATCCGATGGCGCCCGAGCTGATCACGGATCCCTATCCCACCTTTGCCGCGTTGCGGGAGAACGACCCGTTCCACTGGTCCGGTACTGGCTATTGGGTGGTGTCGCGCTACGACCATGTCCGCGAGGTGCTGATGAACCGCAAGGACTTCGGCACCGGTGATTTCGAACGGAACCTGTCAGCCTTCTACGGCCCGGGCTTCCGACTCACCGATCACCCGGCCTATCGCTGGCTGTCGGAGGTCTTCATCTCCCAGGATCCGCCGCAACATACCCGTATTCGGGGCCTGGTGACCGGCGCGCTCAGTGCCAGGCGTGTCCGGGCGATGGAGCCGCGCGTCCGGGCCATCTGCCAGGAACTCACGGCGGCATTCGTGGCCGACGGCGAGGCGGAACTGATGGCGCAGTTCGCCTACCGGCTGCCGGTCATGGTGATCTGCGATCTGATGGGGATCGACTATCATGATCCGGCGATCGCCGATCTGGTGGCCGGCATTCCCGAGGCCTTCGTGGTGTTCGAGGCGCGCAAGCTCTCGGCGCAGGAGCTGGCGCTGGCCGACCGTCGTATTCTGGAACTGGAGGCGTTTTTCCTGGCCCGGTTCGAGGAACGCCGGCGCTGCCCGCGTGAGGATCTGCTGACATCGCTGGCCAACACGGAGTCGATGCCGGACGGCTTGTCCGTGCACGAGGCCACCACAGTGGCCATCGCGCTGTTCGGTGCGGGCTTCGAGACGACCGCCAACATTATCGGCAATGGCCTCTATCACCTGCATCGGTGCTCCGACCAATGGCAGGCCCTCGTCGCCGATCCGGCCCGGCTGGCGGCCTCGGCCGTTGAGGAGGCGTTGCGCTATGAGAGTTCGCTGGTGGCGACCTACCGGACGGCGCTTCAGGACACCGTGATCGACGGGCAGCCCGTCAAGTCGGGGCAGCGTGTGCTGACCCTGATCGGCGCCGCAAATCGCGATGGCCGCAAGTTCGCCGATCCGGACGCATTCGATATCCGTCGCGGAGCGGCTGACCATCTGTCGTTCGGTGGCGGCATCCATTTCTGTGTCGGCGCCGAGCTGGCCCGCATCGAGGGGCGAGTGACGTTCGAGCATCTGGCGACCGTGATCCCGCACATGCAGCTGAACCTGCAGGCCGCGACCTGGCGGGACAATTTCCTGTTCCGGGGGCTGACGCAACTGCCGGCCCGCTGGTAGGCGGCGCACCGTCGTCCGCGAGGCAGGCGCCCGCCCGGACGGATTGAGCGGCTGTCTGCCGTGATGGCCTCGCTGACCGCCAGACCGTCCAAACAGGCGGGATCACCTCATAAGTGCATTCCAACGGGAATTCTGAAACCTGGCATTCGGCATCCGGAAATTTTCCCAGAGCCACGAACTGATACAGACTCTAGGAGTTCGTAGCCTCGTTGATCGGGCCAGAGCCCCGTTCGCGCTCGATGATGAACAAGCCGAAGCCGGCGACCACGCAGCACAGCGCTCCCATGCCTGGCAGGACGGCCATCAGGCAAATCAGTGCCTCGCTGTCGCCGTCACGAAAGGCGACGCCACCCAGCGCGGTGGCGAGCAACAGGCCGCCGGCGGCCAGGGACAGCTTGCTTGTGGCTGCGAACAGCCCGTAACTGAATCCGGCGCGGTGCCGGCCGAGGCGTGCCACTGTTTCGCTGAAGGCTGCCCACTGGACCATGCCGACGCCACCGTTGCCGAGTCCGAACAGGAAGGCCGCGCCCGCCGAGGTGGCGGGGCAGCGGGCACCGGCAGACCAGAAGATCGTCAGCGCCACGACCTGAAGCAAGGCATTGGCCAACATCACCTTGCCGCCAGGTGTTCGCGCGCTCAGACGTAACCAGAGGGGCTGACCGACCACGATGCCCACCGCCATCAGCATGATCACGGCACCGCCCCACCAGGCGGAACGCAGGGCGTAGGCGGCGAAATAAGGCTCCAGTTTCCCGAACGCCGGCGTGAACATCGAGGTCGCGACCATGACCAGCAGAAGCAGCCGGAAGTCGGGAGGCAGTCGCCCGCGGGTGGCGGAGGGCAATGTCGGTGGCGGCACCGGCGGTGCGGCGGCAGGTGTGGCGGGCGGCGGCGGGTGGTGCCACAGACGTGCCAGCAGCCAGGCACTGCCGATGGCGGCCAGCGCGAACAGCGCCGCGAGCCCCAGGAGAAAGGTGACAGCGTCCGGGGCGCCCCGCTGCGCGACCAGGGGGCCGATGGTCGTGGCGACAACCAGCGTCGCGGCACCGCTGAACCAGATGCGGATGGAGGCCAGGCGCAACCGGCCAGGTCTATCCTGCGTCGCCAGCGCCATCAGCGCGTTCTGCGGGATGTCGTAGGTGGCGAAGCCGAGACGGAAGGTGATACTGGTCGCGAGCGCGTAGCCGAAGCGGCAGTGCGCCGGTAGCCAGGCGCCCACGAAGACCGCGATCAGACTGATCGAGCAGATCACTGCGCCGACGAGTTGCAGGCGGCTGGCTGACGCGGCGCTTGCCAGATATCCCGCCAGTCCGCGGCCAATGAGGAGATCGATGGCGGCACTGAGCACGAACCCGCTGGCGATGACAGCCCCCATGTGAGGTGGGGACAGGCCGACGATCTCGGTGAGGAAGTAGGCGAACAGCAGTTCGCTGGTGTACCAGAACAGGCTCTTGCCGAGGTGAGCAAGGCCGTAGACGAGCGTTTCAGCGCGGTTCTCCGCACGTCCCAGGATGGCACACCTCCTGCCGTTCAATGCCTGCTCCCATCGCAGTTCCGTGTGGCGGGGGTGTGAAGCCGCCGGCGGTGTCAGCAGAATGGCGCGATATACCAGGCGGGATGCCATTGCGCTTTTTCCGGCGCGTCGAGCATCGGCTGATAACTGTCACCTTCCTGGCGAACCGTCAGCACCATGCCGCTGCTGGACGACAACAGCCTGAATCCCTGCGCTGTGGAGTCCGTCGGGTAATAGGCGTGCCATATCTGTGCTGGCGCCAGCTGGGGTTCGATGAGCGTCTCGCTGTACAGGCGGCCGCCGCGTTCGGTCAGTACGGTGTTGGTCGCCTCGTTGAAGAGGATGTAGTTACCTGGTCCGAGCTTGCGCAGTGCCTCACGCTTTACCACCGTCCATTGCTGACGCATCGGGTAGGCGGGGCCACAATGTCCGCGCGCGGTCCGTACCGGTTCCCCCGGCATGCCGGCCTCAAGATTGACCTCCGGATCGGCCGTGACCGCCAGTGTATAAGGACGGTCGGCACTGAGGATTTCCGGCGCCGGGGACTCCTTGTTGCCGCAGACGGTGATGGCACGCGCTTCCTGCCGTTCGCTGCCGTTCAGGTGCCTGCCGGTGTTACACGGCGTCAGCGTGTAAGGACTGCGCGGGTTCAGCGAGATGTGGAGGGCTGTCTCGATCCACCCGCGAAGCTCCTGTGGTGTGAGCGCGCGTCTGAAAAGGTGGACCCCGCCAAGGCCGGGCAGCACGGGCGCCGCCAGACGGTCGTTCGAATAGTCCATCGAGCCCAGCAACGCCTTGTTGGCCGGCAGGAAAGTCTTGGGCTGACGGCCATCAGGGTAGGCGGTAATCGGCCAGCCGGTTTCGATGAGGCTGGACTGCATGGTGACCGGACGAGCACCGTCGGGACGATGGACCTGATCGACTCGCAGTTTGCCATCCTTCTGGAATGTCGCGGCGAGCGCCACCCATGCCGGCGTATCCGGCGTTGCCGGTATGGACGGATCCCACAGCGGGAGCCAGTGCGATCGGTCCTGGCCGACGGGACCGCCACGACCGACCAGCAGCTTGTTCCCCTTGATGCCGAACGCCACCATTGTCGCCGCCAGCGGTGCCTTGCCCGCGCGTTGGAAGGCGGCGCTGAACAGCGTGTAGAGTTTGTCCGGGTCGCGCGGGGCATCCGTATAGTAGATCATGACAACCGTAGAGCCGCCGCCGGGGTTTTCGCCCATGGTGCCCAGATCGATATTCAATGGCAGGAAACGGATATCCCGGCTCTTGTCATTCTGGACAAGATAGGCATGGGGCGGGGTCGACGTGGACGCCATGCTGGCATTTTCGGGTAGCGACTGCGTGCGTCGCTGGTTGCCGGCGTCCGAGATGATGAGGCAGCCGCGCCCCTGGGTGTTGCCGCAGGCAGCTTCGTTCCAGACCTGAATGCGAGCCTGAAGGGCGGCCTGGGCTGCCCGCGTGCACGACACAATATCGGTGCATGTCGCCTGTGCGCCGCCGCTGGCGCCGATCAGCGCGGTCAGCAGGAGCAGCCGGCGATAGTGGATGCCGATACGCATGTGGCTGATTACCATGGTGGTCTCCCGACTGTACCTATCGCAGTTGATCGAGATTTCTGAGATGACGTGCCGCCAGATAACTGTGGAGGAACTCGACCGTATCCGCGGTGATCCAGTTCGCGCCGATCTGGAGCTGGTATTCGAAGCTGCCGGAGTAATCCAGGTTTCGGGACGTGTCGTCGGCGTCGGTGTTGCGGCTCATGCAGCACAGCCCGCTGGAGAACGCCACTCCCTCGGGGTAATCATTCCAGCCCGGAAACCCCGGTACGGTTCTGCCGGCCTGCTTCAGGCGTTCGATCCATTTTGCCGCCGTCTTCTGGGTGCTGGATTCCATCACGGCCTCAAAGCCGATGGCGTGGGGGCTGTCGAAATATTGTGCGAGCACGCGATCCCCATTCGGCTCGTCATCCGGATGCATCACCGGCATGAAGTGAAATACATCGTTCGCCGTCAGCGCGAGGTCGTTCGCCAGCACCTCCGGTGAGGGGATTTCCTTTGCCTTGAGCTTGAACACAGTAGCCCGGCGCAGTGGAACACCGGTGGCCTGCTCGATCCGCCTGAGCACTGCCCACGAGGCCTTGAGGGCCTGATACCCCGATACGGACCCGGCCTTCGGGTCGCCGCCAGGCGGGCTCTTGAGGTCGATGATCAGCACCGCACCGCGCAAGCGGGTCGTGTGCTCGCTGGCGTCAGACAGGTATCCCGCAAAAAAGCGGAACATGGCTTCCAGCGATACAAGCTGATGATCCGTGACGATGCCGTGGCGATCGCGCAGGCGGACCGTTTCGAGCGTCGCGTCCCGGTAGGAGGCGAGTGGCCCGTGCGCTTCGGTCAGACGGTCCAGATTGTAATCATGCATCAGCCAGGGCGTGCCGCTGCCGTTGAGCCGGACGTCGATTTCCACCGTCTCGAAACCGGCACGCAGCGCACGCTCGACCGCGTCGATCGTATTCTCCGGCACGTCCTCCCAGAGGCCACGATGTGGCGTGAGCAGCACCAGGTCGGCCGGCGTAGAACGAAGCGCCGCCATGACCTTGTCGACGTCGTAGATTGCCTCGGCATGAACAGGGAACGTCGACAGGAGCAGACAGGTGATGGCGAACAGCGAGCGTCTCATGGGCGTTCCTCGATCTTGGAAGGGAAGGGTCATTGCCCGGGCCGGCATCCACCGGTACTGCGGGCGCTTACATCTTCCACTTGAAGCCAAGCCACCAGGCGCGGCCGTACTGAACCTGCTCATACCAGTTAGGCAGGCCGGTGACCTTGTTGGCGTTAGTGAAACGCTGCTTGTTGTTTGCGAGATTCCAGACCTCTCCGATGATCTCCAGACCATCGATCACGGCAAGACCGACCTTGGCATCGAGCTGCTGATAGTCGTGGACGATGAGATCGGCGGCGCCGTTGATGCTCAGTTCCTGGGTCTGTCGGCTGACGTGGCGCCAGGCCAGGCGTGCCGAGAGTCTTCCATCCTCGTAGAACAGCGTGGCATTGGCCAGGCGTCTGGACATGCCTGGTGGCGCGGTTCGACGGGCAACCGCCCCGGCGGCATCGAGCAGCTCGATGCGGCCGCTGTTGAAGGTGACGTTCGCGCTGACGCCGAGGTGGGCCAGAGGGCCGGGCAGGAAATCCAGCCGGTCCTTCATCAGGCCGAACTCGACGCCGGTGACATGGGCACGGCCAGCGTTGGTGGGCTGCACGAAATAGGAGTCGACATCGTCCCCCAGGTCGTTGGTGAAGGTGTACGGTGTCTGCAGATCGAAAATCTCGTTCCGGATCTCCTTGTGGAAACCGGTGACCGAGATCAGGCTCCTGCCGCCATCGAAGTAATATTCGGCGGCGGCGTCGATGTTGGTCGAGCGGCGCGCCCTGAGGTCGGGGTTGCCGCGCTCGAACACGCCGTTGTCCTTGGGCGGCGTCTCGCCACGCGCGAGGTCGCGGATATCTGGCCGGCCGATGGTGCGGCTGGCACCGAAGCGTAGCAGCAGGCTATCTCCCGGCGTGAAGGTGACGGCAAGGGATGGCAGAAAATCCTCATAGTGGCCTGCTGTGCGGATCATGTCGCCATCGTCGACACGATTGAAGCGATTGAGCGCGCGGGTGTCGGTGGCTTCGTACCGGACACCGCCGACGACATGCAGGCGGTCACTGGTGTAATTGAGCAGGGCGTAGGCGGCCGCGACCCGTTCGCGCACCTGATAGTCGTTGCCGTTGCCGGTGCTTTCCCGCCGGGCGAAGCTGGTTTCGCCCAGCCCCTCGACATAGGCGCTGAGCGCCGCGATGTCACTGAGCACAATCCGCGCGTTGCTGGTGCCCGGGAAGCTATAGTCCTCGGCGGACAGGAATTGCGGCAGGTTGAGGCCGGCGACTGGGTTGCGCCAGCGGAAGTAGCTGGACGTGTAGTCGACCGAGGTTTCCTTCCATTTTCCGCCGAGCTTGAAGCCCAGGCCGCCCGTCTCGGGGGCCTTTCTTTCCCAGTCGGCGCGGACAGTGTGCACGTCTTTCTCCAGCCGTTCCTGGAAGTGACGATAGCCGTTGAAGCTGTAGGAGGACGGGTTGACGAAGGCGTCATAGCTCGCCGGCGCCAGTTCGTAAGTATAGGCGGTACCGTCATAGTCGTAGGTGCCGCCCAGCGGGCCACTATAGAACCAGTCGACACGCGGATCGTCCTGCCAGGACGCGCTTGAGGCGGTCGAACCCTTGACGCTGAAGCTGTCGCGGTCAGTGACGGTGACATCGATGCCCGCCGTTGCGGTCAGCGCGCCATCCACGCCGTAGCGGACGGCGTCGTTGCGCACCGTGGCCTGGGCCCGTGTAAAGGTTCCGGCGGCCGCATCCGAGCGGGCGGCGTAGAGCGCGTGCTTGTTCTTGTCGACCCTGGTTTCCGAATCGAAATAGCTGAGTCCGACGTAGCCCTGGATCTGGTCGCTGGGCCGGAATTCGACCTTGCCGGCGACGCCATAGCTGGTTTCATGCCGCTGGTAGAAATAGCCGCCCACTTCCTGTGGCAGAACGTCGGCTGTCGCGCCACTGGTGTTGAAGGCGTAGGGTTTCAGGTTGTCGCGGTGGACGTCGCGGACATTGGCGTCGAGGACAATGCCGAACTTGCGATCGGGCCCGAAGGCGTGTCCGGCGGACAGGTTGCCCTTGAAAGAGCCCCGGGCGTTGTCAGGGGGCACGTCTTCCTCGTAATAGCCGCCGGAGCCTCCAAGGGAGAGCCAGGATTTTTTCTTATCCAACGCGCTGCGCGTGACCAGGTTGACGGTTCCGGCGATGGCATCACCATCAAGGTCGGGCGTCGCGCTCTTGATGACCTCGACCTTGTCGATGAAGCTCGAAGGCACAGCCTCAAGATTGGCGCCGCGCAGATTCTGGTCCCAGGTGCGGGAGGGCGACGAGGCCTCCAGGCCGTCCATGGTCAGGTTGACGAACTCCTGATTGAGGCCCCGCATGCCGATATACAGTCCAGCGCCTTCGTCCTGGAAAGCGGTGAGGCCCGGCACCCGGCTCATGGCCTCGGCGAGGTTCTGGTCGGGGAGTTCGTTGAGGTCGTTGGCCGCCAGCACGTCGCTGATCGCATTGGCCTCGCGCTTCGCCGCGACGGCGCGACGGTTTGCCAGGCGCTGGGCGGTCACCACGATATCCTCCGCCTGGCTGCTCATGGACTCGCCTTGCGCCCGCGCCGTTGACGGCATCATCGTCTGGGCCATGCAGCAGGCCATCACCCCTGCTGATAATGACCGCGTCATCCGGCGCCGGATCACGCGACGACGCTCAATCTCACCCTGTTCCATAATGGCCCCGCATTTATCCTGAATGGTCGATATGCCCGGCCGCCCGGCCTGGCCATGGGACCTCCTTACGGGGTCAATGTGACATTTTTAATAACATAACGTGATTTAATATTCGCTGGCGCAGTGCGCGACGTTAGCTATTAGAGGAGCGACAGGAAGGACCGCGCATGATCCCAGACGCCGAGCTCAACCCAACCCAGCGCCGGGTGCTGGACCTTGTCTGGCGTCATCAGCCAATTGCACGCGTGGACATCGGGCCGCGCGTGGGCTTGTCGACCATGTCAGTCACCCGCATCATCAAGGAGCTGATGGACATGGGTCTCTTGGCGGAGGGCGTGCTGCGCAACGGCGGGCGAGGCCAACCTTCGCGTCCGCTGACCATCCGGGCCGATGCCGCCTATGCCGCCGGCGTCTATTTCTCAAGGCATGTCGCCCAGGTCGGGCTGATCGATCTGGCAGGGCAGGTCGTGGCGCAGATCGGGCTCGGCGCGGAAGTTGATACGCCACGGGCTCTGGCGCTGGCGACGAGCGAGGCGATCGACGGACTGGTAAAGGTTGCCGGCATCGATCGGTCCCGGCTGGTGGGTGTCGGTTTCGCGCTGCCGGGTGACTTCATTTCCGACCGCAAGCGGCTGAATGCCCACGTGCTGTTTCCCGGCTTTCGCGGTGACGACCTGCAGGCCGAACTGCAGGCGCACGTCAAGGAACGCGTCTATGTCGAGAATGATGCCGCGACGGCGGCGCTGGGCGAACGTCTGCTCGGGATCGGCCAGACCATCAACCACTTCTTCTTCGCCCATATCGGCCACGGCATCGGCGGCGGTCTGGTCATCAACGGGCGTCTGTATCGCGGCGCACGTGGCAACGCAGGTCTGATCGGCGTCCAGTTTCCCAACGACGGGCCGCGGCCCTCGGGCCAGGATCTGCTGGCGACGCTGTGTGCGAGTGGCATCGACATCCATGATTTCTCCGGTCTTGAAGCGCTGCGGCCGCAGACCTGCCCGCCACTCAAGGCCTGGATCAGCCGAGCCGCAGCCCAGCTCCGTCACGGATTGTGGATCACCGCCCGAATCCTCGATCCGGAAGCCGTCATCATCGGCGGGCGGCTGCCACACCATATTCTGCAGGAGATCGTTGCCCGAGTGGACGACGACAGCTTCTGCAACGAAGGGGTGCTACTGCCGCGTCCGCGCGTGTTCGCCTCGTCGCTGGGACCGGCCGCCGGCGTCGTCGGCGCCGCGGCGGTATCGCTGTACCAGCGCTATCTCGCTGTGGACGACTAGTCGCCTGCGGTGCAGTCGCGGTCGGTGCGCACGGGGTTGCAGCGGACGTAAGGGTTGCCGGTTGTGTCGAAACGCGCCTGATAGGGGCCATAACGCGGATCGGGGACGGGGAAATCCGTGGCGATGAACTGGGCGCCGCTGGCGAATGCTCGTTGGGCGCGACGATAGTCAGTGTGCCGCGCCTGCTCGGTATGGGCGTCGGCCCGCGTGTAGACGAGGAAGCCGCTGCGAATCAGGCGCTCGATGTCTCCGGTCTTGGGGGAGGGGCGTATCAGCCACGCCGTCAGTGGATCATGCTCGTCTCTCGCGACGAAGATCAGGGGCGTCTCACCGGCCTCGCCGACAAACGCGGCGTAGGCGTCCTGCCTGGCGACGTCGTCGAGCAGGAGAAACACGATGCGCCCGCGCGATGATGCCAGTGTCGGCCAGCCCACCGTTCGCACGGCGGCGTTGACGCTGGGAAATCGGCCCTGGACATCGCGCGGAAGCAGCAGGTCGTCTTCGTTGAAGACAGTGCGGATCTCGGCATGCAGGCGCCGCCAGGAGTCTTGGTCGAATGGCGTGGACGCGGTGGGCGTGTAACGGCCGCCGATCGCCGGGCGAATGCCTTCCTTCGTTTCGAGCTGAATGAAGATCGGCAGATGGCCGGGATGCGCGCGCGACCAGTCGTGGATTGTCTCCAGGCAGCGGACGAACCGCAGGCAGCGACTGCGGACGTCGATATCGGCGGCATGGAAGACCTTGAAGCCCGGGCGGCTCAGGTCCCCTTCGGGATCGACGGGTGCCGGCGCGTGGGCAGGCGGTGTCCCGGAAAAGACCAGCGCGCCCGGTTGCGCGAAGCGGCCCCCGGCGGGATCGTCGTGGAGGTCGAGTTCGAGCACCCGCACGCCGCGGTCGAGCTGAACGTCGAGCGGGTCGTGCGTATAGGCGAGAGCCCGTGTCAGCCGCTCGGCCGGCCACGATGCGCTTTCGTGGTAGCCGCTCGCGTGCATTGCCGCGAACACCGCACGGTCCGGTTCGATGTGGTAGGCGTTGTGGACGCCGATGAACTGAAGATCATTCAAGCGAACGGCATCGGGGTCATTGCCGGCGGGGGCGGTGGCGATCAGCAGGCTGGCGGCCAATGGCGTAACCAGCGTGCGCAAGGTCTGAATCATGATTGAAAATGTCCTGCGGGGCGGCTGTTAAATCTCGTGTAGTTATTTAATGTGGCAGTTTCAGTACCGACGCAAGCCCTCTCGACATGATCGGGTGTCGGTGCGGGTCGCTGTCGTGGACGTCGGTGGCAATGGTCGCGGCGTGCGCCGTCATGACGACGACACCACCGTCCGGGCGGGGTGTGACGTTCCGCCCTGCTCACGCAAACCTGGTTGGCGGCGAGCGCGTCGCCGCCGTCATGGCGATCTGGCCGCCTCGCGAGCCGGATGCGTCGCCTGACCACTCGGACCAAGTCCGTCAGTATGTCAGCGAGCAGTTCCACCGGCTCATGGCCGACATTGGCGTCACCTGCTCCCTGGGCAGGCGGGCAGCGTCCCGGGCAATGCTGCGATGGGGGACGGCGAATTGCCTGAATGAATGGACCGGAGACGCGTGGTCTGCGCCGGCATCGCCAGTCAAGAAAGAGTTTGCAAATGAGAGTGCGTCGCATTAGTTGTTCTGCCCGCGCGCCGTCCGTTGCAGGGCCGCGTGGCTAAGGGGAGTTGACCATGAAGAACCTGAAGCGGGTCCTGCTTGCGGGAAGTGTGATCTGGCCTTTACCCGTGCAGGCGGAAGATGCGGACGTCGCGATGACCCAGCGCTCCGAGATCGTGGTCACGGCGGCCCGTCAGACCAGCGGCGCGGCGACCAAGACTGACACGCCGGCGATCGAGGCGCCGCAAGCCATCAGTATCGTGACCGACGACCTCTATTTGGCGCAGGGTGCGATCTCGGTGGCCGATACGCTACGCTATCTCGCGGGCGTGCAAGCCAACAGCTATGGACCCGACAGCCGGGTCGATGGCGCTTTCGTGCGGGGCATTGATGTGCTGCAGTTTCGCGACGGCATGCGGGATCTGTTCAGCTACTACGCGAGTATCCGCTCCGATCCCTACAATTTTTCGCAAGTCGAGTTGGTGCGTGGTCCGGCATCGGTGCTGTTCGGATCGGGCTCGATCGGCGGACTGGTCAACATGGTGTCCAAGATGCCTGAATTCGAGGCTTCCGGCGAACTGGCGATCCGCTACGGCTCATTTGATCGCAAGGAGATGCTGGGCGACGTCACGGGGGCACTGGCGGAAGGACTGGCTGGCCGGCTTGTGGTGCGCATGCGTGACGCCGACACCCAGACAGATCATGTTTCCGATGATCGGGTAATGATCGCGCCGTCAATCACCTGGAGGCCGGGCGGTGACACCTCCATCACGCTCATCGGCCTCTATCAGGAAGACGATGGCGGCTCGACGGCGCAGTTCCTGCCGCTTGTCGGTACGCTTTATGACAATCCCAATGGTCAGCTCGATCACGACCAGTTCATCGGCAAGCCAGGCTGGGATCGTTACGATGGTCGGCTGCTGCAAGGCACGGCGATCGTCGATCACCGGTTGGGCGATCAGGTCAGTCTCAGCCTGAAGGCGCGCTACATCGACAGCAACCTGACCTATTTCACGCATTATCCCAACAATTACAGCAATCCGACCAATCCCTTCCTCGACGAGGACCAGCGGATCATCGGCCTCTATGCTGACGGCAGCTACGCTCGCATGAACGTGTTCTCGACCGACAACAACCTGCGGTTCGACTTCAGGACTGGTGACAACATCCGGCACGTTGTGTTGGCCGGCATCGACTACAGCTGGAACCGGGTGCGGAAAACCGGGGGATTTGGCTACGAGGTCATCGATCTCTACGACATCGATTATGACGCGATCTCCGACTGGGGCGGCGGCCTGCCCGACATGTACCCGCTGAGCCACGAGGATACCCGGCAGCGTCAGGTCGGTATCTATGTCCAGGACCAGATCCGGCTGTGGGACCGCGCCTCGGTGGTGGTTGGCGCGCGCCGCGACCATGTCCGTACCCACGCGCAAGGCAGCGCCGTGGAAAAGGCAAGAGCGACCACGTTCCGCGCTGGCGTGATCGCCGAGCTGGTCAAGGGCGTATCGCCCTTCGTCAGCTACACCGAGTCTTTCGATCCGATCTCCGGCACCACCAGCGATGGCAGCCCGTTCAAACCCAAACAGGGTCGCCAGTATGAAGCCGGCATCAAGTTCCATCCCGACGACATGACGCTGGTCACGGTGGCCGGCTACCATATCAGGGAGAGCAATCGCCCGATTGATGACCCGGACAATCCGCTCGGGCAGATCCAGGCTGGATCGCTGACCTCGAAGGGTTTCGAGATCGAGGCCAGTCGCCGCCTCCCGGGCAGCTTCGAGGTCATCGCCGCCTACAGCTACAACAAGGCCGAGATCGACGGCGCAGGGCATCAGCTGGATAACGTACCCAAGCATAACGCATCCGTCTGGGCTACCCGCAATGTCGCGCTGCCCGCTGATCTTGATCTGCGGCTGGGCGCGGGCATACGCTATTCCGCGGCCAATTATTCCTACGGCGCTGCCTACCCCAACGGCGTGAAGACGCCATCCTACACCCTGGTTGATGCACTTGCCGAGCTGACCTGGCGCCAGTGGCAGCTGTCGATCAACGCCACCAACCTGTTCAACAAGAAGTACTATGCCGCCTGCCTGGCGCGCGGCGACTGCTTCAATGGCGCCGATCGCAACGTGTTTGCCACCGTGGCATATCGCTTCTGATGGCCGGGACGCTCGCCATGCTCTGGGCAGGCAGCATTCTGGCGGGCGGCGCCGTGCTCGCGCTGCGCCTGGCCTGGGGGCGGCCGATGCGCACCTGGCCGGTTCTTGCTTGTGCGTGGGCGTTGCTGGCGGCGGGACTGGGCTGTGGCGGCCTCGCGCATGGGGCCTGGGGGTTGGCGGTGGTCTCCCTGGTGACGATGGCCGTGGCCGGGCTGTTGCTGCTGATCGCCGCGACGACCACCGCGGGCAAGACGCGTCGGCCCGCGGAGCGGGGCGGTCACGCACCGCGGCAAGAGCCCCGTCATATCATGCGGCGGATGACCACTTTCCTGCTGGTGGTGCCGCTCGCCTTCGTGGTGGCGTTGCTGGGCGGTCTGGCAGGGCGCGGTCTGGCCGGTCTCGCCGGCTGGCATGAGGCGGATAGCAACACCCTGACCCTGTTCGCGGTGCCATTGTTCTGGGCATTGCTGGCGGTGGCGCTACTAATGACGGGTGTGCGCCAGCGGCAGCTGACGCTGCTCGGCGTGCCCGCCCTGGGCAGTCTGGTGCTCCTGCTGATGGCTCGCCTGCCATGACGGGGGAGCGGGATTCGGTGGAGACGGGTGGGGCGCCTGACAAGCAGCCGCATGTCCGCAAGGCCCTGTCAGCGCATTCGGCGATCGGCCTGCTGGCCGCGGCCTTGCTCTATCTGGTCTGTCTCACGGGCACCCTGACGGTGTTCTACGAGGAATGGCAGCGGTTCGAGCAACCGGACGCTCCGGAGATGTCGTCCATTGCGCCCGACGCCGTGCAGGCGGCGGTGGCAGCTGTACTGGCCAGTGAACGGGGGCAGGCGCGTACCACCCATCTTTATGTTCATCTGCCGGTCGATGCACTGCCGCGCACCACCGTCACCACGGACCATCAGGCGGTGCATGTCGACCGGAACGGACAGGTGGTGGCACCTGAGGAAAACGCCTGGGCGGAGTTTCTCCTCGACTTGCATTACCGGCTGCATCTGCCCTCGACGCTCGGCTTGACAATCGTCGGTGCGCTTGGGGTGATGATCGTGGCGCTGTCAATCTCGGGGGTGCTGGCACATCCTCGCATCTTCCGCGATGCGTTTCGGCTGCGCGCGCGCGACGCCGGCGGCGTCGGGCTGGCCGACTGGCATAACCGGCTGGGAGTATGGACATTGCCCTTCACGCTGGCAATCGCGCTGACAGGGGCGATGATCGGACTGGGCTCGGTAAATGGTTATGGATTGGCAGCGGGATTCTACAAGGGTGATATCGAGGCCGTCTACGCGCCGATCTTCGGCGGCGAGGCGAAGCCGGACCTCCGCCCGGCGGCACTGCCGCATGTGGCGGCGGCGCTGCAAGATATCCAGCAGCGTTTCCCGGATGTGCGACCTATCTATGTGGTGCTGCATGACCCGATGACGGTCGGCCAGCATGTCCAGATCATCGCTGAGCACCCGTTCCGGCTGATCTACGGCGAGACTTATGATTATGACGCGCGCGGTCGTTTTATCGGCACGGCCGGCCTGTCGGACGGCGCGCTCGGGCAGCAGCTCGCGGCGTCCACCTATAATCTGCACTTCGGAAACTATGGTGGCCTGAGCGTCAAGATCGCCTATGCCGTGTTCGGTCTTGCCCTTACCGTCATCACCGCTACCGGCATGTCGATCTGGCTTGGCAAGCGGCGCCGCCGCGGCGTCGACGACTCCCGTCTGCGTGCTGCGTGGAGGGCTGTAGTCTGGGGCGTGCCGTTTGCTCTTGCCATGTGCCTGACTGCCCGGCTGGTGGTCGGAAACGCAGTCGCGCTGCCGGTTCTGTTCTGGGGGATGCTCGGGTTGATCCTGCTGGCGACGGTTGCGCTGCATCGCCGCTGGGAGCCATGAACGGTCGCCACCCCGTGGTCCGAGTTGAGTGTCAGTGCAAGAGCGCCTTCGGTGCCATGATCGATCGCCGGTGGCGCGGTGCGGCGCCGGAGGGCGGCCATGGCTGTGTCGCCGTTCTTGTGGATGGCGGAAGAAAGCTGAGCGAGCCGTGCGATCGGACGGTGTTGTGATGCCGTCTCCAGGCTTCGATCAGACGGCAGGCGTCGGCCAGAGTGTGGAGGATATCGCCGTTGCAGCACTCGTCGCGTATCGAGCCACTGAAGGACTCGCGGCAGCACCTCTCCCGCGGGCGGCCGGCGCCGCCATCCGCCCTGTGCCAGCGTGAGCTCTGCCTCAAGCGACTTGTCGATGATCTCCCTCGGCCTGTGCTTCCGAGCTATTCCATTCCTCAGTCCTGGCCAAGACTGGGATTGTCGATGGAGCACTACAAAGGGGGGCGGATCACGCTTCCTTTCTCAACTGGGGAGGTCCTGCCCTGCTTCATCTGCGCCGCGCCAGCATCGGCACCTCATCACGCCGCAGGGTCAGGACCTCAAATCCATTCTTCGTCACCGCGACGGTGTGCTCGAACTGGGCCGATAATTTTCCATCAGCGGTTACCACTGTCCAGCCGTCGTCGTCCCCAACAGTCCTGTGGGTGCCCTGATTGATCATCGGCTCGATCGTGAACACCATGCCTTCCTGCAAAGGCAGGCCCGTTCCCGGTTTGCCGAAGTGCGGCACCTGCGGCTCCTCATGCATCTCGCGACCAATGCCGTGGCCGCAATAGTCCCGGACAACGGAGTAGCCATGCTTTTTCGCATGGCGTTCGATGGCATGGCCGATGTCGCCCAGGCGTGCGCCCGGTCGCACCCGGCCTATGCCTTGCCACATGGCGTCCTGTGCTACGCGGACCAGCCGCCTGGCGGCGGGAGCAACCGCACCCACCAGATAGGTCTTGCTCGAATCCGAGATGAACCCGTTCTTCTCTAGGGTAATGTCGAGGTTGATGATGTCCCCGTCACGGATCGTCACCCCGTGGTCGGGCACCCCATGGCAAACCACCTGGTTGATCGAGGCGTTCAGCACATAGGCAAAGTCGTACTGCCCCTTGCTTGCCGGTCGCGCGTCGAGATCGACGGTGATGAAGCGTTCCACCAGGTCATTGACGGCCATTGTCGTCACGCCGGCCAACTGCTGCTGATCCAGCATTTCGAAAACCCGGGCCAGCAACTGCCCGGAAATTCGCATCAATGCCAGTTCATCAGGCGTCTTCACCATATCAGGCGGCTGCTACCTCAGGGATATGCACCTGGGCTGCGACCAGCTGTGCCTTGATGATCTCGTTGAACGACAGGGTGGGGTTGGCTTGCGCCAGCATGCCCACCTTCATCCAGAATTCGGCCTGCGCATTGATGGAACGGCACATGACGGTGCTCGCACGGCGGATTTCCTCGTGCAGGTCGTCATCGATCTTGACAATGCCCATGGGCCTACTCACCCTCGAATATATGTAATATATATATTTCGTATATAGAGTTGTCAAATGCCATCACGGCACTGTTCCCGGCCGGCATGGCCGCCGTCTGCGCGCCGTCTGCGCGCCGTCCGCCGCCGACCCTTCGCGGCCGTTCAGTAACGGCAACGCCTGCCACAGTGGCGTTGGGCGCGAAGAGTGGGTCGATGGTCTCCAGGGAGCTGGCCCACAATCCGCGACAGTTTCGAGTGCGCCAACGGCCGTGCCGCTGTGACCGGATGGCTTTGCTTTCAAGGCCGGCACGATGGAGAGACAGTGGCCGCCACGAGTGCCGGAGGGGGGCTGCGCGGGCGGTCCCTGGCGGGGCCTGCGTTGCTCTGCATTTGCCCTGAAGCGCCGTTCCGCGCCGGCAGAGCTGACAGGGCCGGGGCAATCTTCTCAGGGGTGGCAGGGAGACAGACGCCGCCGCAGGGATAAGGGATGCCGGGTCCAGGCAACAGCGCCGGGGCGGCAACGCCTCACTCGGGAACATACACCAGATTGCCGTCCGGTAATCGATAGGTCACGCCGGCCTTCACGCCGCCGCCAGTACCCACCTTGTCGCTGGCGGTGTAGCGTTCGAGGCGTTCCCCGTTCTTGATGGTGATGGTCATGTCCTCCTTGCCAGGGTTCTCCACCACGATCACCTGCTTTGCCTGGAAGGGGTTGAGCGGGTTGCGGGCGATCAGCACCATCAAGACGGCACAGATCACCAGGAAAAGGTCGACCAGGTTGACGACCGAAAGAATAGGATCGTCTGCTTCATCATCTTCAAGAAATCGCATCACGCGCTCTCCTTGCCGGCTGTTTCAAGAGCGAGCAGCTCCTCCAGCAGCCAGCGGCGGCGAATGGTGTAGACGAAAAAGGAGATGGAAGCCGCCACCAGCGCCAGGATGACCGAGGAGAAGGCAATGACGAGGTTTTTGCCGACCGCGGCACCGTCGTTGCTGCCCAGTGCCAGCAGGGCCGGACCCATGGGTATCATCGTCGCAACCAGTCCCAGCATCGGCGCACTGCGGGAAACAATACGCAGCCACTCAAGTCGGCGCATGACGAGCATTTCTAGGTCGTCACTGGCGCAGCCGGTTCGGTTCTGATGAGCGGTCAGGGGGCGATTCGGCCGTCCCGCCAAGCGCGCGAACGCTTCCACAGTGAATCGACCGAGGCTGACCAGCGAGAACGCCAAGGCTGACAGGATCAGCAGAATCACCGGCACAAGAAACAGGCGAGAGGCATCATAAAGCGTTGCTTCAAGCGTGAACATGGAGAGCCTTTTCGAGGTTGGAGGACCGGCGGGCGCGACGTTCGAGCAGGACACCGGCGAGGAAGAGGGCGAGAAGGGTGGCGAGGGCCGGGACTTGGCCGCGCAACGTCATGGACGGCATGGGTGGCGCGAGCTGCTGGCGTAAGAGGATGCGCCCGGTCGGAGGTGTGGGGGCCTGGGCTAGCGGTGGTTGAGGGCGTGGAGCATCGGCTTTAGAGTCGCCATCGACGCGGACGCCCGGCGCGGATGGCGTTAGCCCGAAGCCTTGTGCTGTCAACTGCCGCGCGGCGGCGCGTTCGGCGGCGGCGACGCGCGACTGCAGATGGGCGCGGCGCTGTTCCAATGACTGGCGGGTTGCCGCATCGGGTTGCCAGTAATCGCGCCGGATCGCCTCCAGCATCCGCTCGACGAGTTGCAGCTGGGCGCTGGGGTGCACCCGCTCAAAGAAGCTATTCATTTCCAGCTTGCGATTATCACGCACATAAGTGTCATGCATCGCCTGCCACTGGTCGGCACGCACGCTGGCGGGATCAGCGACCTGCCAGCCCCAAAGATTGTTGACGACTCCGGCGATCGCGTTGGCACCGGCGTAGCCCTCGGCCTGCATTGCTTTGATCCATTGAGGGTTCAGGTAGCGGACGCGCAGTTCATTCGAGAGAAAGGCGCCGGCGGTGGTGACCCGGGACTCGCTGCCACGCATGTCGGTGACAAACAGGTCGGGCGCCTTGCCCGTTATCCGTCGGACCGCGAGCGAGAGCCCGCCCAGGTGTTCGAAGGGGTGATCGGTGGAGACCATGCCGTGGAGGTTGGACGAGCGCACCAGGACGGCCGCATCGACACCCTCCAGTTGCCGGGCGAACAAGGAGGTTGCCTCCAGTGACAGCCCCCAGTTTCGCGCGCCATAGGCGTAACCCATACGCGCGATATAGGGATCGGCGAGGTCGACCTCGTCTCGCCAGTCGGCTGCATCGCTCTTGCCGCCACGGGTCAGCCGGTCCGGCAGCCCCGTGCCATAATCTCCGGGAGCATTGGTGAAGATGCGCAGACGGGAAAGTGTTCGTGCCCGCTCCAGTGTCATGCCATCGTCGGCGAGCTTGGCTTCAAGCGCCCGTGCATGAGCCGCTGGTCCGGTGTCCTCGTCCAGCGCCGCGATCCGATCGATGCCATCGGCGAGCAGGCGCATGAAGGCGTCGAACTGGTCGCGATAGACGCTGGTCGGTTGAACCAGTACGTCGATGCGCGGGCGACCCAGTTCGCTCAGCGGCACGATATCCAGTCGTTCGACGCGGCCACCCCGGCCCCAGACCGGTCGCAGACCGAGTGCGTGCAGCAGCTGGCCTTCACCGATGCCGAGCGTCCGGATTGTCTCGCCGGAGAACAACGAGACGGCGGTCTTGGTCGGCAATGCGCCGTTGTTCTTCTCGGCATAGGCCGCAAGCAGGCGACTGAATGCCCGGCCGCCTTCCTCATAGGCCGCCTGGGCGGGAATCTTCTCGGCCTCGAAGGCATAAAGATTGCGCCCGCTTGGTACCTCGGGATTACGCACGGGATCACCTCCCGGCCCGGCGCGAATGAAGCCCCCGGCCAGGCCGGCCCGCAGCGCCTGCGTCTCACCCGGCGCGGCGAGATTCTGGTCATAGGCGAGAGCCTGCTCGATCTGCGCGCGCAGCGCCGGGTTGGCGATCGCGGTCACGTCGCCGCCCGCGCGCAGATAATGGTGCAAGATGCGATAAGGCACACTGTCGCGGATCGCTGCCGCGTCCTCGGCGAAGGCTTCGACGGGATCTTGAGCCAGCACTTTCAGATATGCCGGGCCGAGTTGTTGCATCACCGTCGTTAGTCGCTCGTCATCCGAGCTTGGTTCTCCGAAGACATGCAGCCCGAGCGGGGTCGAGGTGCGGGCGAGTTGATGAAGATGGTCGTGCAGGGCGGTGTAATAGCCATGGAAATCGCGGGCGACGGCGTCATCGTCCCATCCCATGTCGGCATCGAGATGTGACTCGCGAGCCTGACGGACGATATCCCGTGCGATGCGATCTCGCACCGGGCCCACGTCAAGCTGGGCATAGTCATGGATAAGCGCATGAATATCGCGCAATTCCTCATAGAGACCGGACGGCGCGAAGGCGGGTGTCTGGTGGCTAATGGTGACGGCACGGCCCCGGCGTCGCGCCTGAAGGGCCTCGGCGACTTTGTCCTGGATATAGGGGTAGAAGACCGGGAGATCGCCCAATAGCAGAAAGGGCCAATCGGCCGCCCAGAGGCCGCGGTCCTTGCCGGGTGTCCATTCCTGCGTGCCGTGCGTGCCAAAGTGAATGATAGCGTCAGCCTGTGCGGCCGCTCGAATCCAAAGATAAGTCGCGAGATATCGATGATCCGGCGGGGATGCCTGATCGTGATAGGCTCTGGCGTCATTGCCGCCGCGCGGCGGTTGTGGAAGGATCAGCAACTTGCCGAGCGCCAGACGCGGGATAAGGATCATGTCGCCGTGGACCGCCGGACTGGCTTCGGGTTTGCCCCACCGCGCCTCGACCTCGGCTTGGCGTGAGGACGGCAACTGCGCCAGCCAGGCCTTGTAGGTGGCAAGCGGCAGTCGGGCCGCAAGACCCTGACCGGCCAGTGCTTCCAGCGTTTCAGGGTGATAAAGGCCGCGCAGCAGCGCCTGACCGCCTGCGATCATGGTCTTTTCATCGATCTCCTGCACATCGTAGCCCGACGCTGCCAGATCGCGGCTCAGCTTGGCGAGGGTCTGCGGCAAATTGAGATTCGAGGCCGCCATGTTCTTCTCGCCGGTCGGATAGTTCCAGAAGAACAGTGCCAGATGCTTCTCCCGTGCCGCCTTGTCGCGAAGAGCCACCAGCCGGGCGATCTTCGCCGTCAGCAACTCGACCTGCTCGGGAATCGGGACGACTTCACCATTCTCCACCGCGCCCAGCACGAGGGGGTCGGATATGCCCCAGCCCTCGGGCACGCTCAGCATGACCGGCGCCGACATGCCGGTGATGCCGGACATCGACGCACGCCATTGGTCCGGTGTCGCGGCGCGTTCGGACAGTCCTTGCAGGACGGGTACGTCGAGCTGTTCGAACTCCGTCTTGCGAGCCTCGCCGTCCTGCATGTGGGTGAAGTTGATCAGCACACGGGCGTTGAGCTGGCGCACGACTTTGCTCAGCGCCTGAGGGTCGCGCTCGTCGTACCAGAAGAAGGCCGCCAGCAGGCCATGGGCATCGGCGCTGGCCGCAAGAGCGGTCAGGAGCCGGGTTTGCATGTCTCGAATCTGGCCCTCGGATACCGCGAAGGCTGCCACCGGCCGGTCACCGCGCAATATCGCCCAGGCACGGAATTCCTGCGCTGTCGCGAACGGGCCTGGCGCATCGGGATGATAGAGGCCGGTCGCCGGCAGGCGTTGCGGGAGTGGCAGATCACCGAGGTCCTTACCTGCAAGAGCGCGCGGCAGCGCGGCGACGAAGGCCCGCAGGTTGGGCTCGCCGCCGCCGGCATAATAGCCGATCAGCTGTCGGGCCACCGCAGGGTCAAGGTGACCGAAGCCCGTTGCGCCGCCGCCGACCGCAAGCCAGGGGGTGGCCAGTTGATCGAGTGACCCCAACGCTTTTTCGATCGCCGCGCGATCGGCGGGCCGGGGGCTATCCACGATCAACATGGCGACCCCGTCGAGGGGAATGGCGCTTGCTGGGCTTTCCACACGGCGCCAGTCCAGTTGATAACCGGCGTCAACGGCCCATTGTCCCAGTTGCTCGAACTTGGCCGGGAGCACGAAGTCGGTGCTCACAATGCGCACCAGCGGCGGCTCCGCAGCACGCAAAGGGGGCGTTGCCAGCAGGAACAGGATGAACAGCAGTCCGAGGACTCGCGGCATCAATCAGTAGCTCGCGCCGAGGCCGATGAACAGGACGCGTCCGGGCTCAGCGAAGCTGTAGAGGGCCGAGTCCTCCGCCAGCCGCTTCTTGAAGACATTGTCGATGCCCGCCTTTAGGGTCAGTCGTTCGTTAACGTCACGGCTGACATCCACCGACCACAGCTGATAACCATCAAGACGAACCGGCAGACTGTTCTGGTAGACGGTCTGCTTGCCGATATAGCGGCCACGAACATTGACGTCGCTCCCGGGCATCACCGTCCATGCCAGGGCCCACTTGACGCTGTGATTGGGCCGCTCGGCAAGTTCCTGGTCCGTCGAAAGATTACGGGGGTCAACGTAAGTATAGCTGGCGGACAGAGTCAGGCCATCGACCGGCGCCCACTGGGCACCGATCTCGGTACCGCGAATGCGCGCTTTCTCGACATTGACATAGGCACGGCGCTCGCGGCCGCGGATGCCGCAGTTCTCCACGCAGGTCGTCTGGATCAGCCCTAAGAGATCATTCTGGAACGCTGTGGCTGTCACATGCCAGGTCGTGCCGTAATAGGCGATGCCGGCCTCATAGCTGGTGCTGGTCTCCGGCTTCAGGTCGGGGTTACCGGTGATGATGAAGCGCCCGCCGGCGGCAACGGTGATATACTCCAGAGACAGCTGCTTGAGACTTGGGGCTTTGTGATCCACCCCCATTGAACGGGTCCACCTTGAAGTATGGTTTTGACCATGAAGGAGGACCACAATGGCAAACAAGCGACACAAGCCCGACGAGATCGTCACGAAGCTTCGGCAGGTTGAGGTTTTGCGCGGCCAAGGCAT
>CAUJIW010000186.1 GCA_963205175.1 Pseudomonadota bacterium | reverse complement strand
GGCCTCCATGATCAGCTGCAGCACGTTCTCGGCGATGGTGCGCAAAAAATCCGGTTGGCCGCCCTTCGCAGCAAGCTCTTCGATCAGTAATCTGTCCTCGGTCATCGGGAACTCCTCTTCGTCACGGTTGAAGTGTGCAATCTCCACCATAACGATGAACCCGGTGGCCACCAGCGACGCCGCATTCCGGGGTGGGGCATGCCCCACCCCGGAATACACCATCGCCTACACCGGACATTACACCACGAGCGCGGACGCTAACCTAGTCAGGGCTGGATGAAAGTTCCATGGCAGGTCAGACAGTCTGGATTTCCGGGGGGCCGGGGACAGTATGCCGATTAATATTCTATCGGGGTCTTGAGAGGTCATCCTCGCCCGGCCTCAGGCGATCGGGGCGATGGTCAGTATCGCTGCGGCTCAACCGCGTTCAGGTAGCGCCCGGTGCGGCCCTGGCGGGACGGCGATGGACGATCCTGCACGATCTCCCGCTGGTCACTGTGCCCCAAACGAACAAGCGCCCCGCCGCGTGGGCGGGGCGCCGACTGTCCAGGTGCTGGCCCAAGGCCGGCAGCGGGTCAGAGCCCGCCGCCGCCGATCTTGTAGGTCAGCTGCAGGTAGATGCTGCGGCCGACGCTGTCGAACCAGCTGATGTCGTAATAGGGATAGCTGGCGTAGGTCGGGTCCTTCACCGGGTCCTTGTCGAACAGGTTGGTGACGGTGACGGACGCGCGGATATGGTCGCTCACGTCATACTGGATCGACGAATTGAACAGGTAGCTCGCCTTGATGTAGGCGTCCTCGTCATAGTTCGGCAGCTTGCCCAGGCGCTTGCCTTCCAGTGTCCACGACAGGCCGTCGAGCGACCAGGTGATGCTGCCGGTGGTCTTGTCGCGCGGGATATAATAGCCGCTGTCCGCCGCCAGCTTGTTGATGGCGGAGTCGCCCACATACTGGCGGTAGCTGTGCTTGAACACGTGGGTGTGGGCCAGCGACAGCGAGAAGTCGCCAAAGCCGGTCGGCAGCCGGCCATGGATCGCCACGTCGATGCCGCTGGTCTTTTCGTGCGCCACGTTGATCGGGTTGATCGACACCGCGTCGAGGCGACCCTCGTTCACGCCGCTGGTGAAACGCTGGACCCGGGTGATGGCGTCCTGGCAGGTCGGCGAGCTGATGTCGACCGCCGTGCCGGACTGGGTTTCGCCCAGACGGCAATCCGCCTCGTCGCGCAGCAGCTGATCGATGCTGAGATCCTGCACCTGGTTCGACAGCGAGACGTGGAAATAATCCACCGAGATGTCGAAGTGCCTGGATGGCGCCCAGACGATGCCGGCGTTGAGCGATTTGCTGGTTTCCGGCTTCAGCTGCCGATTGCCGGTGCGCTGGGCGACGATGCCTTCGTCCGAATAGCTGCAATCGCCGATGTCCTCATCCGGTTCCTCGCTGCGGCAGAGATAATAGTCCGTCGCGGACGGGTGGGTATTGCCCGGGCCGGTGAAGACATAGTGCAGGTCCGGTGCGCGGAAGCCGGTGCCGTAGGCGGCCCGCAGCAGCAGCGTCGACAGCGGCCGCAGTTCCAGGCCGGCATTGTAGGTGAACTTGCCGATGCCGTTGCCGGCGAAGCGGAAGCGGTCGTAGCGACCGGCGGCCGACACCTGCAGGAAGTCGGTGATCGGCGCGCGCAATTCGCCGCCCAGCGCCCAGTGGGTGCGCGAGCCTTTGCCGTCGCTGTCCTTGAGGCCATAATAATAGTCGGTCAGCGCCAGCGGATCGGGGTTGAGATCATAGCCCTGCTTGCCGGCCTCGACGATGGCGGCGAAGCCGACCGGGCCGGCCGGCAGCTGGAACAACTCGGTGGTGTTGATGGTGCCCGAGAAATTGCTCGTCCAGCTGCGCGGCTTGTAGACGCTGTAGACGGCGATGCTGTCATATTCGGCCTTGGTCAGCGGCTGGTACAGCCGGGCCGGGTCGGCATCGAAGATCGGGTAGCCGCTGTCCTCGTCGACGCCCTGCTGCTCGCCCAGGAACAGTTCGTTGGCGGCCGCCGCGATGATCTGCGGGAATTTCACCCGGGCCTTGTATTCGCTGTAGTTGAACGACAGCTCATAGGCCCAGCGGTCGGCGAAATCGCCCTTGATGCCGGGCGTGATGCTGAAGGTCTGCTGCCGGTTGCGGGTCATGACGGTGCCGAAGCCACCGGACTCTTCCGGCGTGAACTGGCGGTACCAGTCATCCAGCACGCCATCGTGGCTGTTGAAGAAGGTGGTATCGCTGCTGCCGGCGGCATCCTGGAACGACCAGTTGAGCACGTCCGGCATCAGCGCGACCTTGCTGATGCCGAACTGGGCATCGAGGAACAGCTCGGCGGAGTCGGAGAGCTGGTAGCCCATCGAGGCGTAGCTGTTGAAGCCCTCGCGACGGGAGATCACCGTGCCGTAGCCGATCGAGGTGTCGCTGCCGCAGAAATAACCCGGGCCATAATCCTCAAGGGCGTCGTCATAGGCGCCGTAGCGGGGGCGGGAGGCATAGTAGGTCGAGCCATCGTTGAGATGGGCCAGCGCGGCGCAGGTGGCGGCGCCGGGGTCGACGTACATGTCCTCGTCCGGGTTGTACCGCAGGAAGGTGCGCCGGGCCAGCGTTGTCGCGGTCGTGGGGTTGTCCGCCGTGCTGTCCTGGATCGAGCGGTCATAGGCCCACAGCGGCCGCTGCAGCATGTACTCGACGCCGCCGACGATGTGGAAGCGGTCGTTCGACCAGCCGCTGGTGGCGGTGATGCGGTGCGAAGCGCCGCCGCCATGCTGGGTCAGGCCGTGGCGATAGTCGAGCGTGGTGCCGTCGACCTTCTTCTTGAGTTCGAAGTTGATGACCCCCGCGATGGCGTCGGAGCCGTAGATCGCCGAGGCGCTGCCGCTGAGCACCTCGACCCGCTCGATCAGGCCGACCGGAATGTTGGAAATGTCGGTGAAATTGCTGCGGCCCTGGAAGGGCAGCGGGAAGTCGGCGATGCGCCGGCCATTGACCAGCACCAGGGTGTGATTGGGGCCAAGGCCGCGCAGGTCGACCTGCTGGGCGCCAGGCGTGAAGCTGGCGCCGCTGAACGACTGCTGGCTCTGGGTCTCGCCGCCATTCTGGGTGACGGCGCGCAGGATGTCCGGCACGCTGGCGTAGCCGCTGGCACGGATGGTGTCGGCGGAGATGATGGTGACCGGCGCCGGGCCTTCTTCCTGGACACGGGGAATGCGCGAGCCCAGCACGACGATATCGGTCGCGGCATCTGGGCTAGCGGTCGTGCCGTCCTGTGCCTGGGCGGCGGAAATCAAGGCGGACAGGCTGCAGCCGACAGCCAGCGCCACCCGCGTGGTCATACGCATCATGGAATTGCCCCTCTTCGTCTTGGTCGCGCCAAACCCTCTGGCGCGCCACCGCTGTTGCCAGCGTTAGTGTAATCTATCTGCAATGTGAACGATTGGGCAATCATATTGTTTGATATAACCAAAAATATGTATGTAAATTCCACCAGAGTGAAATCTGGCCACGGTGACGGGCCAGGATGAACGGATCAGGGTGAACGGAGCGAAACGCATGATGCGCACGGGCGGGCTGTGGAAAGTGGTGGCGGGGAGCCTGCTGGGGGCCTGGCTGGTGGTCTCCGGCCTGACGCCGGCCCAGGCGCGGTCGTACGCCCGCTATGTCGAGGGCGACCCGCAGGCGCCGACGCCCGGCCCGGTCAGTGGTGGCCTGCTGCTGCTGGGGGGCGGCGAACGCGATGCCGAGGCCATGAAGTGGTTCTTCGGCAAGGCCGGCAACGGCCATATCGTGGTGCTGCGCGCCTCCTATGCCGGCGAGGTCGGCAAGGAGTTCTATCGCAAGGTCGGCGGGGTGCGCTCCGTCGAGACTTTCGTGTTCAAGGACCGCGAGGCGGCGTTCGACTCCGCCCTGCTGGAGCGGCTGCGCCGGGCGGACGGCATCTTCATCGCCGGCGGCGACCAGTCGAACTACGTGCGTTTCTGGAAGGGAACGCCGGTGGCCGAACTGCTGGATGCGCATGTGGCGGCGGGCAAGCCGCTGGGCGGTACCAGCGCCGGTCTCGCCATGCTGGGCGAGTATGTCTACGGCGCCATGGATGGCGGCAGCCTCGCCAGCCCGGCCGCCCTGGCGGACCCCTATGGCCCGGCCAACACCATCGTCGACGACTTTCTGCATCTGGCGGCGCTGAAAGGCGTGGTGACCGACACCCATTTCAAGGAACGCGATCGCCTGGGGCGGCTGTTCGCTTTTGTCGCCAAGGCGCAGACCCTGCGCGATGCCAAGGCGCCGCCGCTGCTCGGCCTGGGGGTCGACGAGGACACGGCGGTCGCCGTCGAGGCGGATGGGCGGGCCCGGATCATTGCCGGCCGGCCGGGCAGTGGCGCCTGGGTGGTCCAGGGTGACGGGTTGCGCCGCCGGGATAGGGGTGGCGATATGGGCACGGCGCTGCAGGCGCCCCGGGTGGCGGTCACCGTGCTCGACGAGAAATCGGTGCTGCATCTGCCCTCGGGCACGGTCGAGGCGCCGGCGGCACGACAGACCTACATGGCGACGAACGGGCGGCTTGTCGCCGTGCCGCGCTGGTCGCTGGCCATTCATGGCGGGGCAGGCGTCATCGAACGCGCGGCGCTGAGCCCCGAGCGCGAGCAGGCCTATCGGGCCGGTCTGGACGAGGCGCTGCGGGCCGGGGGTGCCGTGCTGGAGCAGGGCGGCAAGGCGCTGGAGGCGGTCGAGGCGGCCGCGCGCGTGCTGGAGGACAATCCGCTGTTCAATGCCGGGCGTGGCGCCGTCTTCACCGCGGAAGGTCGCAACGAGCTCGATGCCGCCATCATGGACGGCGCGACGCTGAAGGCCGGCGCGGTGGCGGGTGTCACGCGCACCCGGCATCCGGTGACGCTGGCGCGCACGGTCATGGCGCAGACCCGTCATGTCATGCTGGCGGGGCCGGGGGCCGATGCCTTCTCCCGCGAGCAGGGGCTGGAGCAGGTGGATCCCGCCTGGTTCCGCACCGAGGCGCGCTGGCAGCAGTTCCAGGCCTGGAAGGCGCAATCCGCCGCCGCGGTGGACCGCACGCATCTGTTCGGCACCATCGGCGCCGTTGCCGTGGATGCCGAGGGCAACCTGGCGGCGGCCACCTCGACGGGCGGCATGACCGGCAAGAAATGGGGGCGCATCGGGGATTCGCCGATCATCGGCGCCGGCACCTACGCCTATAACGGCCGTTGCGCGGTCTCGGCGACGGGGTCGGGCGAGTATTTCATCCGCGAGAGCGCCGCGCGGCAGGTCTGCGATCGCGTCGCCTGGCGTGGCGAGACACTGGAGGCCGCCGCGAAGGCCACCATCATGGCGGTGGGCGCCATTGGCGGCGACGGCGGGTTGATCGCCATCGGCCCGGACGGTCAGGCGACTTTTGCCATCAATGACCTGGGCATGTATCGTGGCCGCATGAGCGCCGACACGCCACCGCAGACGGCGATTTTCGCCGACGAGGCTTTCGCCGGGGAGCCTGGCGCGCGATGAGCGCGCCGATCGCGGCGGGCCTCGACGAGGCGGACGAGCAACTGCTGTCGCTGCTGCGCGAGGATGCCCGCCAGCCCATCGCCCAGCTGGCCAAGGCGATGGGCATTTCCCGCGGCCAGCTCTATTCCAGGCTCTCCCGGCTGGAAGAAGCCGGCATCGTGGCCGGCTATACCGTCAGGCTCGGCCAGGCTTTCACCGAACGCCGGGTGCGGGCGCACATGATGATCAAGACGCTGCCCAAGTTCCACCGCGCCGTCGAGCAGTCGCTGGCCGACCTGTCCGGCGTGACGGCGATCTACGCCATCAGCGGCGAGTATGACATCATCGCCCTGCTGGAGGCGGAAGACAGCGGCCAGCTCAACGAACTGATCGACGACATCGGCCTGTTCGACGGCGTCGAGCGGACGACCACCTCCGTCATCCTGGCCGCCAAGCTGGAGCGCTAGGGCGGCTGAGCTGCTGTCGCCGATGGGCCACTCTGGGCCTCCACCAACGGCGTGAGGCTGGATTTCTCCCGGCCCGACAAGCCCACCGACAACGCCTACATCAAGGCGTTCAACGGGCGCTTCCGGGCGGAGTGCCTGGCGGTTTCGCTAAGCGCCATGGCTTTGTACCCCTTGCGCTGTGGTCAAACGCGAACCGCTGCGGACGCAGACGGACGCGATTTGCCGTTACGCTTTGGAATTACAGCGTTTTTTTTGGCAACCTTGGGCGCCGGTGAACAGGCGATGGTGCGGCTGAGCGGCGCGAAACCGAACCCGCGTGATGGGTTGGCGGGTGGCATCGCGCAAACAAAGATGGTGCCGGATGTCGGACTCGAACCAACGACCTACCGCTTACAAGGCGGTTGCTCTACCAACTGAGCTAATCCGGCGCGCTGGCCCCGTGTATGTCCTGCCTGCCGCCGGGAATCAACCGCTGGCGTGGCACGGGCCGCAAAACCGGCCGCGACGGGCGCCGCCCCTCGGTTCGGCACATGTCCCGCCCGCCCGGCGGCACGGTTGGCGGCTGGCGCTTCAGGCCATGGTGGCGACGAGGCCGGCGCCCACGGGATCGCCGACGCGGGCCAGCAGGGCGGAGCGCAGCTTGTTCAACGCCTGGCTTTCAATCTGGCGTACCCGTTCCTTGGAGATGCCCAGCCGCTCGCCCAGCGCCGCCAGCGTCATGGCATCCTCCTCCAGGCGACGGGCGCGGATGATGGTCAGCTCCCGTTCGTTGAGCGCCCGCAGCGCGTCCGCCAGCAGGTCGGTGCGGACGCGGGCGTCATGGGTGTCTTCCAGTGCCTCGTCCGGTCGTGGTGCGTCGCTGGCCAGAAAGTCCTGCAACTCCGAATCGCCGTCATCGCCCACCATGGCGTTGAGCGACCGGTCGGTGCCGCTGAGGCGGGCCTCCATCACCTCGACGTCCCTGACCCGCACCCCAAGGGTGTGCGCCAGCGTTTCGCGTGCCGCCAGCGTCAGCGGACTCTCGTAATCGCCGGTGATCTGTGCACGCAGCCGCCGCAGGTTGAAGAACAGGCTCTTGTGGGCGGCGGTGGTGCCGGTGCGGACGATCGACCAGTTGCGCAGCACATAATCCTGCATCGACGAGCGGATCCACCATGACGCATAGGTCGAGAACCGGATCTCGCGCTCCGGCTCGAAGCGGGCGGCGGCCTCCATCAGCCCGACCATGCCTTCCTGGATGAGATCGGCGGCGGGCAGTCCGTAACTGCGAAAGCGCGCCGACATCGCGACCACCAGCCGCAGGTACGAGCGGGTCAATTCCGCCAGCGCCGCCGAGTCCCGATCATCACGCCAGCGTCGGGCGAGCGCCAGCTCATGCTCCTTCTCCAGCATCGGCGCGGACATCGCCGCTTTGATAATATCCTTGTTTTCCAGTCTGTTGGGCCGCTGGTTGAAGTATCCCATGGACGTCTCCCGGAAGCTACCTCGCACGCTGATACGCCGCATCATAAATCAGGACTTAATCGATCCGATATTAGCGCATGGAACAGCCAGCGTCATCAGGAAGAATAGGGGGGTTGAGAAAAATCCTATGAGCTTCGGGTGAGGCAGGCGGCCCGGTGTTCCGGGGGGTTGCGCTTGTGACAACCCGGTCGGTCCG
>CAUJIW010000185.1 GCA_963205175.1 Pseudomonadota bacterium | reverse complement strand
GCCGCGTCGGCTGCCGCCGGCGCCGCCATGGCGGTCTGTTCCTCGCGGACACCGCCGCCCAGCGAGTAGACATACAGCGCGAGCTGCTTGATCACCGCCGGCTGCAGGCGCTCCTGCCAGGCGGGCATCACGCCGTAACGGGCGTTGGTGACAGTCTCGGTGATGCTGGCGCGGTCGCCGCCGAACAACCACACCTTGTCGGTAAGGTTGGGCGCGCCCTGGGCCTTGTCGCCGGTGCCGTCGGCACCGTGGCAGGCAGCGCACTGCTCGCCGAAGATGGTGGCGCCGGTCGCCGACAGGCGGGCGTTGTGCTGCTGCCCCGACAGCTTGAGGACATGCTCGACCACCGCGTTGATCTGCCGGGGTTCCAGCAGACCGTCACGGCCGTAGGCGGGCATTTGGCTCATGCGGGTGTCGGCATCGTTATCCCAGCGCACCCCGTGGGCGATGGTCTGGTGAATGGCATCCACCGTGCCGCCCCACAGCCAGTCATCGTCCTGGAGGTTGGGGAAGCCCTTGCCGCCCTGGGCGCCGGTGCCGTGGCATGGCGCGCAGTTTTCCAGGAAGGCGATGCGGCCGCCCGCGATCGAGGCCTCCAGCAGCGCCGGCTGGGCGATGATCGCGTTGAGCTCGGTCGACTCGATCTGCTTGAACAGGTCCGCACGCGAAGCGTCCTGCGCCTTGAGATCGTCAACGACGCTCCCCCGCTGGGTGTAGGACAGAGTGCCCTTGGTGGCCGCCCAGCCCGACGGGCCGATGTAGGGCCAGGCCGGCATCACCACCGTGTAGATGACACCCCAGACGATGCAGGCATAGAACACATACAGCCACCAGCGCGGCAACGGCGTGTTCAGTTCCTTGATGCCGTCCCATTCGTGGCCGGTGGTTTCCGTGCCGGTGAGATGGTCGGTTTCCTTGTCGTGACCCGCCATGGTCACTCTCCTTCGTCTCTGGCGAGCGGCACGCGGGCCGCCGCGTCGAACTTCGCGCGGTTGGAAGGGCGCAGCGCATAGATCAGCACGCCGATGAACAGCGCGATGAACAGCGCCATCCCCCCCATGCCGGCAATCCGTTGCAGTGCCTCGTACGTCATCGACGTGCTCCTCACTGCATCTTCGGATCGAGGTCGTAGACGTCCGTCTTGACCAGGGTACCGAGCATCTGAAGATAGGCGATCAACGCATCCATTTCGGTGATCGCCCGCGGATTGCCGTCGAAGTCGCGAACGTTGACGGTCTGGTAGCGTGCCTTCAGCCCTTCGCTGTCGGCATCCGGCGACGCCTGGGCCTCGATATCCTTGAGCGCCTCGGCGATCTGCTCCTTCGAGTAGGGCACGCCGACGTAGCTCTGCGTGCGCATCAGGTTGGCGATCATGTGGGTATCGAGCGGACGCTCCGCGAGGAACGGATAGCCCGGCATGATCGATTCCTTCACCACATCGCGCGGATTGATGAGGTGCAGCTTGTGCCACTCATCGGAGTATTTGCCGCCGACGCGGGCGAGATCCGGCCCGGTGCGCTTGGAGCCCCACTGGAAGGGATGATCATACATCGATTCCGCCGCCAGGCTGTAATGGCCATAACGGTCGACCTCGGCGCGCAGACTGCGGATCATCTGGCTGTGACAGTTGTAGCAACCCTCGCGGATGTAGATCTGCCGACCCGCCAGTTCGAGCGGGGTGTAGGGCCGCATGCCCTCCACCCGTTCGATGGTGCTCTTGATCTTGAACAGCGGCACGATCTCGACGAGGCCGCCGATGGCGACCACGACGAGGATGAGCACCGACATCAGGATCGAGTTACGCTCGATGGTACCATGGGAGATATTCATGGTGTCCTCTCCCCTTACTCGGCCGGCACCAGGGCGGGACGCGCGGCGTATTCACCCTCGCGCTCGTCGCCCCTGATGGTGCGATACACATTGTAGGCCATCACCAGCGAGCCGGCGACGAACAGCAGACCGCCGAACGCCCGGATCACATAGTAGGGATGCATGGCTTCAACCGTTTCGAGGAACGAGTAGATCAGGTACCCGTTCTCGTCGTAGGCGCGCCACATCAGGCCCTGCATGATGCCCGCCACCCACATCGCGGTGATGTAGAAGACGATGCCGATGGTCGACAGCCAGAAGTGCCATTCGACCAGCTTCAGGCTGTACAGCCGCTCGCGCTTCCACGCCCACTGCGCCAGGCAGTAGATGGCGCCGAAGCTGACCATGCCGACCCAGCCCAGCGCACCGGAGTGCACGTGGCCGACGGTCCAGTCGGTGTAGTGGCTGAGCGAGTTGACCGCCTTCACGCTCATCAGCGGCCCTTCGAAAGTGCTCATGCCGTAGAAGGCGACCGAGACGATCAGCAGGCGGATGACGGGATCGGTGCGGATCTTGTCCCAGGCCTTCGACAGCGTCATCAGGCCGTTGATCATGCCACCCCAGGACGGCAACCACAGGACCACCGAGAACACCAGGCCCAGCGTCACCGCCCAGACGCGCCGCGCGGGAGAGTCAAGGAGGTG
>CAUJIW010000184.1 GCA_963205175.1 Pseudomonadota bacterium | reverse complement strand
GCTGTCGAGCTTGCGGTAGGCGGTGATCGACTTGACCGCCAGCAGGTCGAGGTCCCAGTCGAGGGTCATCGAGACGCCCCACAGGTCCATGTTGGACTCGTTGTCGTCGCCGGCCCAGGTCTTGTACTTGTCGCCGGTGATCCAGTGGTCGTTGTAGCAGACGCTGCTGGTGGAGCCCGGCGTGCAGCTGTTGAGGGCAAAGTTGTTGAAGCCGGCGAACTGGCCGAATTCATTGGTGTCGAGCAGGATCGGCGGCGCCGCCTGTTCGCGACGCTTGTTGCCGTCGACAGCCAGCGTGACGGTGAAGTTGTCGGTGGCGTTGAACTCGGCGACCAGCCGGCCGGACAGCGACTTCTGGTTGCCCATCATTTCGCCGTCGGTGAGCCGCTCGACATAGCCGTCGCGGGTCTGCACCGAGCCGGAGGCGCGGATCTTGAAACGGTCGGTGATCGGTACGTTAATCGTGGTCTTGGCATCGAAACGGTCGTAGCGCCCGGTGGTTGCCTCGACGCTGAATTCCAGCTCGTCGGAGGGGCGCTTCGAGGTGATGACGACGGCGCCGCCGATGGTGTTCTTGCCGAACAGCGTGCCCTGCGGGCCGCGCAGCACCTGGACGCTCTCGACATCGGCGGTGTCGAGCAACGCACCAACCGAGCGGCTGACATAGACACCGTCGACGTAAAGGCCGACGCCGGGGTCGATGGTCAGGTTGAAATCGGTCTGGCCGATGCCGCGGATGAACATGGTGACGGACGCCGAGCTGCCGCCGATGTTCGCGCCGTTCTCGAAGCTCATGTTGGGCGTGAACTTGCCGATGTCGGCGATGTTGTTAACCTGGCGCGCTTCCAGATTGGCGGCGGAAAAGGCGGCGATCGAGACCGGTGAGGCCTGAAGGTTCTCCTCGCGCTTGCGGGCGGTGACAGTGATTTCCTCAAGGCTCACGGCGGTTTCATCCGCCGCCGCGTTGGCCCAGGCCGTCGCCGGACTCACTGCGGCCAGAGCGCCCGCGGCACAGCCTGTTGCAAGGACGGCACGGGCCGTCCATTTGGTGACGTCGATCATTCTGGTCTCCCTGTACGTTTTGGTTCTGTTTGGGTGATTGTGACGATGGCGCGCCATTCCCGCCATCAGACGTTGGTCAGGCGGCTGCAGCCATCGATGCGAGAAAGTCCTGCGCGGCGGTGGCGTCGTAGTACCAGGGCGCGATGCTCTTGGGGTCGTTGAAGCTGTTGGCCATCAGGTAGCCGATCTGCGGATTGCGGCCCGCCGCCTTGAAAATATCGAGGATATGCGGTTGCGGCGGCACCAGCACCTGGTTGGTGTACTGGGTCGGCCAGCGCGCGTAATCCCAGAACACATCGAAAGTCTGCTGCATCCACTCGGCATCGAACGGCTTGCCGCCGCGTTCAAGAATGCTGTCCAGGTAGATTTTCGCGCATTTCGAGGCGTTGTTCGAACCCTGACCCGTGAGCGGATCGTTGAGCGCGATGGCGTCGGCAAGCCCGAACACCAGCGCACCCGATGGCAGCTTGCCGATCGGCTTGCGGATGGTGGGCGTGATCCGCCCGCGCAGGATGCCGCGATCATCGGTCAGCTTCAGGTTGCCGTCGATGCGTTCCGCTTCGCGCGGGAAGAACTCGCGCAGCAAACGCTCGCTGGTTTCCAGATGCTGCTGTGGCGTCTTGACGTCGTCCCAGCAGTCCATCGGACCACCCGGCACACACTCGATGGTGAAGATGTCGCATTCGCCGCTGAGCGTCAGGCCGGGGAAAGTGACGAGCTCGCCGATGCCAGGGTTGATGTTGATGCTGATGGCGGGCGGACCATTGCGCGGCTTCATCGGCTCCACATAGGTCAGGGCGAGAATACGCATCGGCTTGTCGAACACGCACTTGGAAGGGTCGCGCTCGAACATCTGGCCGATAGCGCCCTTGCCGGAAGCCACGAGCAGGAGATCGGAACTGGTGGCATAATCCTCCAGTGTGTCGATGTCAGCGTCGACATAGACCAGCTTGCCGCCCAGCTTCTCGAAATGCGCCATCCACACCGGCATCTTGACGCGCTGGTCGATGGACTGGCCCGGCTTGTCCATCAGGCCTTCCCATTCGCACATCACCTCGCCGGCGCTGTTGGCGATGCTCATGGCGGCGGCGCGATACTTCGGGCTGTTGTCTTCCCAGAAATCGATGCCGAGTTCACGTTCCAGCGACAGCGCCATGTCGTACATCGACTGGCTCGACAGCACGGTGCCATCCCGCAGCTGTTCGGGCGTGCGGTTGGACAGAATGGTGACCTCGTAGCCCTGTTGCACCAGGCCGATGCCAAGGTGCAGGCCTGCCTGGCCAGCTCCCACGATGGTAATGCGCCGCATGGATCTCTCCGTTCCTTGCTCGACAAATCCGATCGTCGGATATGAGCAACGGCTCGCCCAGGCTCGCAATCCGATGTGTGCAGGCGTTATCCGCTCTTTGCAGGAGGTCGGGAGCATGCCCCGGAAATGAGAAATCCGACGGGGTCAGCGGCGCAGTGTCTGGTAGGGAGATTCGCCAAAACGCTTCTTGTACGAGACGGCGAAGCGGCCGAGGTGGGAGAAACCCCAGCGCAGCGCGGTGTCGGTGACGCTGGTGGTCTGTTCGGTCTGATGCAACAGGTCGTCGCGCGCGCGTTCGAGCCGGATGTCGCGCAGCATCTGCATCGGTGACACGCCGCGATGCAGCTTGAAGGCGGCATAGAGCGTGCGGGCGGATGTGCCGCAAAGCACGGCGAGCTGCTCCATGCTGATATCCTCATCCGGGTGGGTGCGGATATGCTCTTCGGCCAGGCGAACATGACGGGGGACGGCGGGCGCCATGCGCGCGCGCAATTGCGGCCAGTAATTGTTGGGCTGGAGGAACAGCAGGCTGGTCATCAGGCCGTGGTCGAGCTGGGCACCCAGCAGGCCACCGCAAGGCAGCCCCGCGGTGTGCGGCATGGCCTCTAGCGCCGCCATTACCTGTTGCCACCAGACACGGCCGTTGGCCGAGGTCATGTCGAGCACTGGATCGAACACCAGTGGTTCGCTGAGGCTGCGACCCAGCAGATGGCTCAGTTGCAGTTCCAGCGCCTTGCGGTCGATACGCACCACCAGTTTCCGGCAGTCCTCCGACCAGCGCATCTTCAGGGATTCGGTTGGCGCCTGAATGGACGCCGTGCGGGTGCCGGTCATGAACGACCGGCTGCCGATGCTGATCTCGGCCTGCCCCTCCAGCGGCATCTGGACCAGGAAGAATCTCTCCAGACAGCCAGGGTCGACCAGCACGTCGGCGCCATAGCCCATGTAGCTCAGCGAGACCGCGTTGGCGGTGGCGAGGTACTGAAAGGCGTTCAGGCGGCCGCGTGGGTCCTTCTGGATCAGGGTGTGCGGGCAGAAAACATCGGCGACCAGCGTTCGCGTCTCATCGAGATCGTCGGATTCGAACAGCAGATGTTCCGGTCGGAACGTGCGGCTCAGCAGGGGGGCGAGCATCGAGTGAGCCTCGAAGCGCGAAATACCCCCGTGCATGTCCATGTCGCGCATCGCGGTCATGTCACTTCGCTTCCCATGCCAGGCTTGTCGTGCTGCCTGAGGCGCGCCTCCCGCCGCCATTTATTGCGCCGAGGCTAATACTGTGACGGCTTGATGAAAATGGCTGCTGCTGGTCTCCCGCGCGGCCAATCAGGAGTGTTAGCCAGACAATCTCATATATTGAGACATGGGAGCATGATGATCTGGCATCTGCGTTTCTTGCACGGGCTGGATAGCGGCGGGTCGATCGCGGATAGCAAGCCGCCCGGTCGTCGGGATAGGGGTGGCGCTGTCAGTCGCAGCCCATCGGAGGATAGACGATGTCGCAAGATCACGCCGCCGAGATCAACTATACGGATACGCAGGCTTTCAAGCGCGGGATGCGGCAACTCACCGGTGCGGTCTGCATCATCACCGCCGACCACGCGGGGGCGAGGGCGGGTCTGACGGCGACGGCGGTCTGCTCCGTCTGTGCCGAACCGCCGCGTCTGCTGGTCGGCATCAACCGGGCCGGGCGCAGCTACGCCCTGGTGCGGGACGCGGGGGCATTTTGCGTCAATGTGCTGGCGGAGGATGGGCTGGCGCTGGCCCAGCGCTTCGCCATGCCCGTCGAGGGACTCGACGAGAGGTTCGCCACTGGCGGCTGGGAGGCGGGTGTGACGGGCAGCCCGGTGCTGCCGGGCGCGCTGGCGGCCTTTGAGTGCCGGGTGCATGACATCGTTGAGGTTGGCACCCACGGCATGGTGATTGGCGACGTGGTGGCGGTGCGGACCAACGAGGCGATTGGCCCGCTGCTCTACATGAACGGGCAGTTCGGCAGTCTGATGCCGCTGGCCGGCTGAGTGCGGACTTCGTCCTGAACCTTTTTTCCTGAGCCTTGAAACTGAAGGGGAGCATGGCACGCCATGCTCCCCTTTTTCTTGCACGCCGTTGCAGGCGATCAGCCGCCGCGACGGATGCCGCGCTCTTCCAGGATCGGCAGCACGGTGTCGCAGAAGTAGGGCAGTTCCTCGGCGTAGTTGACGAAGGCCAGCGTGGTGCCGCCGAAACCGGCATTGTGCAGGGCGGTGATGCCGTCAGCCACCTGTTCAGGCGTGCCGACCAGCGGGAAGCCGCCGTGGCCGGCGGCCATGCGATCGCGGATCAGCGCCAGCAGGTCATGCGGGAAGCTGTGGGCGTGGGCAAACTGGAGCTTGACCAGATTGTCGACCGCCTCCCAGTCGGCGTTCTGGCGGGCATAGTATTCGAGATAATCCTTGGCTTCCTTTTCCGTCGCCCGGCAGACCACGGTGGAGAAGGTCAGCACGTCGACCTCGCGGCCGACATGGGTCGACTGTTCCTTCAGCTCGGCGATCTCGTCCTTCGAGCGCTCCAGGTCGATCGCCGGCGTGAACAGGAAGTTGGCGTTGCGCATGGCGAACTCGCGGCCCTGCGGCGAGCCGGCGGCGTTGACGATCGGCGGCGTGCCGGAGATCGGCTTGGGGTTGCCATACACGCCCTTGAGCTTGAAGTAGGTGCCTTCCCAGTCAAACGCCTTGGGCTCGCGCCACAGCTTCTTGATGATGTCGAACCACTCCTGGGCATAGCCGTAGCGGGTCTCGTGATCGTCGGGCAGGGTCTGGCCCATCGCTTCATATTCGGGCTGGTTCCAGCCGGCGACGATGTTGAGACCGGCGCGGCCCTGGCCGATCTGGTCGATGGTGGCGATCTGCTTGGCGATCACCACCGGATGGTTGCAGGCGGTGTGGATGGTGGCGATGGCGGAAATCCGCTGCGTCGAGGCCAGCAGGCCGGCCGCCCAGGTCATGGTTTCGAGCACCGAGCCGTGGAAATCAGTCTCGCCGCCGTAGCCGATCCAGCGGGCGATGGGGAGCAGGAAGTCGATGCCGTTGGCATCGCAGATCTGCGCCATGCGCAGGTTGTTCTCCCAGCTGTTGACCCAGCGTTCGGGCACCTTGGTGACCGCCATGCCGCTGGAGCAGTTGGCGGAAAACGTACCCAGTTTGAAATGGTTGCGCCGGAACATGCGATTGCGCGGTTCACTCATTGTCCCAATTCCCTCTGCTGCTGTTGATATGTTTTATACTTTAAATTTAAATGTGAATTACATTGGAGTCTATCCTTAAAAACGCGCTATGATGGCGCAGTCTCAGCAGGGGAGAATGTTCGTGGCCCGTCGCCCAACCGCACCGTCTCATGTCGCCCGGCCCGGGGCGGACGGCACGCTCGACCGCCGCTGGCATCTGGCACGCACGGAGGCCGAGGTGCCGCTGACCGAGCTGGAATACGCGCTGATGCGGGCCCAGGAGGCCTTTTCGCGCTGGCAGGCGGAGTGTTTCGCCGCCGTCAGCGGCCTGGCGCTCAGCGGCGGCGAGAACGCGATGCTGCATGTCATCCGCCTCAACGACCGGCCCAAGAGTCTGAAGGAAATCGCTCGCCTGACCAACCGCGACGACGTGCCCAACCTGCAATATGCATTGCGCAAGCTGGTCAAGCTGGGGCTGGTCAAGCTGGGCGGTAGCGGCCGGGCGAACAGCGTCTATGTGGTGACCGACGCCGGCATGCAGCTGACCGACGCCTATGCGGCGCTGCGCGCCAATCTGCTGGGCGACTATGCCCAGGCGGTGCCGGGGCTGGATGAGCGGATGCGCCAGGCAACCCAGACGCTCGACCTGCTGTCGGGCATCTACGAACAGGCCGCCCGGGTCGCGGCGACCCACCGGCCGGCCCACGAGGACTGAGCGGCGGGCGCCACCGTGTTAGACGGCGTACTGGCCCCAGTGCGCGATGATTCGCTCGGCGCTGCGGGCCGCCAGCGCGTGCAGCGTGAAGGTCGGGTTGGCGGCGCCGGAGGTCGGGAACAGGCCGGCGCCGGCAATGAACAGGTTCTGCAGGTCGTGCACCCGGCCATGGGAATCGGTGACCGAGTTGTCGCGTGCGGTGCCCATGACGGTGCCGCCCATCAGGTGGGCGGAGTTCATCGGGCTGTGCCAGGCGTCCGTCGCGCCGGCGGCCTTGAAGATCGCCATGCCTTCGTCGGCCATCGCCTGCCAGAGCTTGCGGGCATCCTCCGAGAAGCCGTGCACCAGCCGGGCGCCCTTGACGCCCCAGGCGTTGGTGTCGGTGGTCAGCTCGACCCGGTTGTCGCGGTGGGGCTCTTCCTCGTTCATGCCGATCATGTTGGCGGCGTGGCGCACGGCGCGGCGCATGAAGGCATCCAGCGCCGGGCCGACCAGGTCGGCGCGGACATTGGCCAGGCCCGCTAGGTCGTTGGGCTTGATTGCCGGGGCGATCAGCCATTGCCGGCTGCCGAAGGCGCCCGGCGTTGCCTGCTTGTCATAGTCGTCGTGGCAGATCTGGTGAGCGCCAATCACGCCCAGATGCGGCTCGGTCTCCTCCGTGAACAGGCCGGCGATCTGCACCAGGGCATGGGTCATGACGTAGCGGCCGACCAGGCCGGTGGCGTTGCCGATGCCACGCGGGTGCAGGTCGGAGGCGGAATTGAGCAGCAGGGCGGGGTTGCCGACCACCGAGGCGGCCAGAATGACCAGGCGGGCCGACTGGCGCACCAGGGTGCCGTCGGCCAGTCGATATTCGACGCCATCCACCCGGTCCTTGCGGCTGGCGAGCAGGCGGGTGACGGCGGCGTTGGCGACGATCCGCGCACCGGCCTCTTCCGCCTGCGGCAGGTAGAGCACCTGCGGATTGGCCAGCGCCATGATCGGGCAGCCGGCATCGCACCAGCCGTCGTACATGCAGGCCGGTCGACCCTTGTATTCGGTCGAGGTGATGGCCATCGGCGCCGGCGCCACGCGCTTGCCCATCGCCTTGAAGCCGCGCGCCAGCACGGCGGACTGTTTGAACGACTGCAGCGGCGGCATCGGGTAGGGGGCGCCGGCCGGTCGCCAGACTTCGGCCTCGGCGTCGCCGGACACGCCGACTTCCTCCTGGATCGTGTCGTAATAGGGGCGCAGATCGTCGTAGCCGATCGGCCAGTCCAGCCCGCGACCGTAGCGGCTGTGCATGGTGAAGTCGGCGGGTTTCAGGCGCGGCCAGGTGCCGTAGTGGTGCAGCGCCGCACCGCCGACGCCCCAGCCGGCATTGTAGCCAAAGCCGATCGGTTGGGCGCCGGTGGTGGCGACGCCGGGGCCGCCCCAGCGCAGGCGCCGGCTCCAGATGTGCGAGCTGACCAGATCGCCGCCATTCCACGGCGGGCCGGCCTCCAGCACCAGGACCGACTTGCCGGCCTGGGCCAGCCGGGCGGCGAGCAGCGAACCGGCGGCGCCGGCGCCGACGATGAGGACGTCAACCGTGTCGGTCGGGGCAGCAGAGGGCGGGCTCACCAGTCGGTCTCCGGTTCGATGTGGGCCAGATAGTCAACGCCCAGGCGCTCGAAGCCGGCGCGCGTGCCATAGACGACGTCCACCGCATCACCGCGCAGGGCGAAATAGAACAGGCCGGCGGGCGGGCCCTGCCAGCCAGCGAGGTCCGGCGCCAGCATGGCCTGCAGCAGGCGCTGCCAGTCGGCGGCGGTCATGGCCTCCAGCGGCACACCCAGCAGGCGGGCCCGCAGCGCTTCGGTGGCGGCGAGGCCCGCGCGGTAGAAACCGATGTAGGGCGGCAGGACGTCGAGATAGCGCAGCATCAGCAGGCTCTCGGCCGGCGCCACGCTGAGATGGTGGTCGAGATAATGCGCCAGCCCGAGAGTCGCCGCACCCGGTGCCAGCACGTCACCCAGGCCGGCGATGATCCAGCCCTCGGTGGCGCTGAGGGTGCGCAACGGCGCCTGCGCGGCGGCGGCGCGGGCCGGGGTTGTCCAGCTGAGGCCGGAGGCCATCTGGGCCAGCACCAGCCCGCCGGCGGCGCGCTTCAGCAGGTCGCGTCTGTCGAGTGTCATGTGGGTCTCCCGATCCGTCGTCAGGCTATGGCGTCGCCGATATATTTCAAGCCCAAAGTAATTGGCCGCATGACCGGGCGTGCGGGCAGCGTCGCGGGTGGATGGGCAGCGCTCGTCGAAACGGGGCATCGCGCGCGTTCGCGATGGCGTATTGCGTAGAAAAATAATTCATGTACTACGAAAAACATAATCAATCAGGCCGCGCCATGTCGCAGGCCATCAGATCCGAAGGGGGAGAGGCGATGAGTGACGTCCTGACACACGCGGCCGCGAGTGGCGAACCGATGTTCCCGGCCGGCGCGGCGCTGGTGTTCGGCGGCAGCGGCGGCATTGGCCAGGGGGTGGTGCAGGCGTTTGCCGAGGCAGGCTCCGACGTGGCGATCACCTACCGCTCGAAGCAGGCGGTGGCCGATGGGCTGGCGACATCGATCGCCGGGCTCGGACGCAAGGCGACGACGCATGCCGTCGACGTGCTCGATCCTGCCCAGGTGCGCGCCACCGTCGAGGCGGCGATTGCCGCCCACGGGCGTATCCATACGGTGGTGTGGGCGGCGGGTCCGCTGGTGGATCAGGTCTATCTCGCCGAGACGACGCAGGAACAGTGGCGGCGGGCGATCGATATCGAGGTCAACGGCTTCTTCACCGCGTTCAAGGCGACCTTGCCGCATCTGCGCGCCCAAGGTGGCGGCTCCTACGTCACGCTGGGCTCGGCCGGGCACATGCGCTGGCCGGAAAAGGACGGCCTGTCGGTGGCGCCCAAGGCCAGCAACGAGTCGCTGGTGCGCGGCATTGCCCGCGAGGAAGGCAAATACGGCGTGCGCGCCAACAGCGTGCTGGTGGGCGTGATCGAGGCCGGGATGTTCCTCGAACTGACCAGGCAGGGTGCCTTCCCGCAGGCCTGGGTCGACGAGACCCAGAAGATGCTGGCGCTCAAGCGGTGGGGCCGGCCGGAGGACATCGGTCATGCGGCGGTGTTTCTCGCCTCCAGCCGTGCCGCCTACGTGACGGGGCAGCAGATCAACGTCTCCGGCGGTTTCGGCCTGTAAGGCTGCGGGCTCGGTGATGCCGGTTCAGGCCGTCGCGTTGGCGGCGGCGGCCTGGCGGCCGGCGACACGGCCGAAGTAGGAGCCCGGCCCCAGGCTCAGGCCGCTGGCGTAACCCTTGCCGTCCTGCGGGATGGACGAGGCGCAGGCGCCCACGGCGTAGAGGCCGGGAATGATGGTGCCGTCGGCCCGCAGGACTTCCGTCCGCGCGGTGGTCTTGAGCCCGCCCAGCGTCAGAAACAGATAGACCGACTTGTTGAACGACACGTCGAAGGCGGCATACGGCCCCTTGTCCAGCGGCTTCACCCAGTCGGGGTGCTTGTGCAGCAGCGGGTCCTCGCCGTGGACGGCGTGCCGGTTGTAGTCGGCGATGGTGCGCTGCAGGGCGCCGGCCGGCATGTTGAGCCCGGCTTCCATCTCGGCCACCGTCTCCCAGCCGTCCACCAGCGTGTGGCCGGCCGAGGTGATTTCCGGGTAGGCGAAAATGTCGGCGTCGACGATGAGATAGGCGGTGTGGCCGGGCTGCTCGATGATGAAGTCGGCGGTGCGGCCGTGATAGGCATCCTCGGCGACGAAACGCTCGCCGCGACGGTTGACCAGGATACCCTTGATCAGCTGGGCCGGCGGATAGAAGGACGCCGTGGCGATGACGCCGCCCATTGCCTGGGTGTCGGCCCCGGCGGCGTGGCCCATGGTGATGCCGGCGCCATCGTTGTAGGGGATGCCGAGCGGCTCGGCGTTGCCCAGCATGCGCGGCGCGTGTTCGGCCAGCATCGTCTTGTTCATGTTGAAGCCGCCGGTGGCGAGGATGACGCCGCGCCGGGCCTGAAGGTGCAGCGTCGTGCCCAGCTGTTTCGCCTGCACGCCGACGACGCGCCCCGAGGCGTCGACGACGAGACCGGTGGCCTGGGCATCGTAGAGCGCCGGCACGCCTTCGTCCGTGCAGCGCTGCAGGATCGCCGCCATGCCCACCGCACCGGCATTTTCGCCCTGACCCGCCACCTTGTGGCCGCGCGGGGCGGGTTTGGCGACCTCGCGGAACGGCCAGACCTTTTCGCTGCCGGTGCTGAACAGGCATTCGGTGGTGTTGAGAAACACCGCCTTGCCCTTGAAGCTGGTGCGCTCGAACGGCACGCCCTGGGCCTCCAGCCAGTTGAAATGCTCGACATTGTCGTCGCAGTAGCGGCGCACCAGCTGCGCGTCGGGCGCCTGGGTGCTGGCCATGAGGAACTTGTACATTTCCTCGGCGTCATCCTCGTAGCCGCAGGCCTGCTGCACGGCGGTGCCGCCGCCGAGGTAGAAGATGCCCGACGACAGCGCGCTGGCACCGCCGCCACCGCTGGCGCGTTCGACCACCAGCACCTCGGCGCCGGCCCGGTGCGCCTCCAGGGCCGCGCAGGCGCCGGCGATGCCGTAACCGATGATGAGGACATCGACGCTGCGGTCCCAGCGGGAAATCCGGTCGGCGGCAATCGGCTGGAAGGCGGTCATGGTGGCGGTCTCCCCGGCAGGTGGTGTGGCCCATAGCAGTGGCCGGCGATGCGGTGCCGGCCATCGGGGCAGTCTAGCCGAGGCGGCCGGTGGCGCGGCCTGTCAAAAAGACTAACGTGTTTCGATGTTGCAGTGCATCGGGGCTTCAGCCGGCGAGCAGCCGGGCCAGGGCGTCGACGCGCGCCGTCAGGGCCGGCTGGAAGGCGGGGGTGGCATAGGGCAGCAGGGCCGTGGTCAGGATCAGCTCGTAGCGGGTGCCCAGCGTGGCGTCCGGGTACCGGCCGAGCGTCCAGTCGTACACCATCGCCCACAAGTGCGAGCTGATGTCCTGGGCCAGCGTGGCCAGCGGCGTCCATGGCTGCAACTCATCCCGCGCCCGCAGCGTGCCCAGCAGATCGAGAATCCAGTCGTGCAGCAGGCTGGACAGCTTCCGGCCGAGGGTGGAGTCACGCTCCGCCAGGAAATAGATGCGGCAGCAGGCCTGGGCATAGGCGACGGAGGGGCGGGTGTTGCGGCCCAGCCCGTCGCAGACCAGGGCGATGATCTCCAGCGACGGACGGTGCGGACTGGCCGAGGCGAGGTCGAAAGACTGCTGGTAAAGCTCTGAACTGGCCTCGTAAATCAGATCGTCCTTGGAGCCGAACGCGGCATAGATGGTGGAGACGGCGACATTGGCGCGCGCCGCCAGCGCCCGCATCGACAGCCCGGCATAGCCACTTTCCGCCAGCATCTGCCGGGTGAGCGCCAGCATATGCTGGCGCCGTTCCGCCATCAGCGGGCTGTTGTATCGCTTGCGTGCCGCCAAGATGTGCTCTCTCCCTCGGGCGCCAACGGTCGCCCTATCGCTTCTCATAGGATGGGCATTTGAGGGAAATCAATGCTCACAATCGATAACGCGTAATGATTTTTCTGAGGGCGCGGCAAGGCGCCGACCTTGAAGGCGCCGACCTTGGGTGGAGGACAGGATGGATCTGGTTCAGGACTATGCGGACGCGGTCGAGACGATGCTCGACCATCTGGAACACGGCACCACCGATCAGGCGCCGGACGTAATGCGGGTGCCAGCGCGCAGCTACACCGACCCCGACCAGTGGTCGCGGGAGATGGACCGCATCTTCATGCGCCTGCCGCTGATGCTGGCGCTCAGCATCGAGCTGCCCAACCCTGGCGACTACAAGGCGATGGACGTGATGGGCAAGCCGGTGCTGATCACCCGCACCAAGGACGGCAAGGCCCATGCCATGCTCAACGTCTGCACCCATCGCGGCGCCCATGTGGTGAACGATGGCAAGGGTCATTGCAGCCGGTTCAGCTGCATCTACCATGGTTGGACCTTTAACAACGATGGCAGCCTGCTGGGCGTCGCCGATCGCGCCAAGTTCGGCGACATCGACAAGGTGGCTCACGGACTGACGAAGCTGCCGTGCGAGGAAGTGGCGGGCATGATCTTTGTCGTGCTGACGCCGGGGCATCCCATCGATGTGCGCGGTTTCCTCGGCGGCATGGTGGCGGAGTTGGAGCACTGCGACTTCGCCAACTGGCATTTCCACGGCGCCAAGGAGATTTTCGGCGCCAACTGGAAGGTTGCCTACGATGGCTATCTTGAGGGCTATCACTTCGCGGCGGCGCACGCCAACACGGTGGCGACGCGCAGTCCGTCCAACGTCATGACGTTCGAGGCGTTCGGGCCGCATCTGCGCATCGGCTTCCCGCAGCACAAGCTGCCCCAGCTGCGGCAGGTGCCGCGCGATGACTGGGCGGCGCACGAGAATGACGGCTATGATTTCGTGCGCACGCTGTTTCCCAACGTGTCAATCTTCGTGGCGCCGGAGATGTGCCAGATCGCCCAGCTGCTGCCGGGGCCGACGCCGGACAAGAACCGGACCATCCTGAACTACCTGTCCCGCAAACCGCCGGCGACGGACCAGGAGCAGGTGGACCTCGACACCATCACCCAGTTTTTCCGCGATGTGGTCAACGACGAGGATTATCTGCTCGGCCTGTCGGTGCAGCGCGGGCTGGAGTCGGGCGCGCTCAAGCATGTGGTGTTCGGCCGCAACGAGCCGGGCAACCAGTATTTCCACCGCTGGATCGACTATTATCTCAGCGACGATCCGGCCCTGATGCCGCCCCGCTTCGGCTGATCCGCCACCGCTCATCCCGACTGCCGGCAGCGCCCCGCCTCGTGCGGGGCGTTTTTATTCTGCGGCTCATGATGCGCGAATGAGTTCATATTGAGCTATATCAATTACAAATGCGTAAAAAAACGTGCAATAAAAAACGCAATAAGGTATCTACCGAGTCCCGGGGAGGTTGTTTTGGACATTCGCGCGCTGGCCTATGTGGTGATTGATGCCGTCGATCCGGCCCAATGGCGGTCGTTCGGGGGCGATGTCGTCGGCCTGCAGCCGGTGGCGCTGCCCGATGGCGGTGTCGGCCTGCGCATGGACGAACGGGCCTGCCGGCTGTTCGTCCAGCCGGCCGAAGCCGACCGCTACGCCGCCAGTGGCTGGGAAGTGGCGGACAAGGCCGCCTTCGCGGCGGCGTTGCGGGCGCTGGCGCAGGCCGGCGTCGACGTGACGGTCGCCACGCCGGCGCAAGCCCGGGCGCGGTTCGCCACCGAGATGGCCTGGTTCGCCGATCCCGCCGGCAATCGCCACGAGCTGATCTGGGGGCATCGCAGCGACTTTGCCCGCTTTGCGTCGCCCGCCGGCGTGCCGCGTTTCGTCACCGGCGCGTTGGGGCTTGGGCACACCGTGCTGCCGGCGCCGGCGTTCGACCGGACGCTGGCCTTCATGACCGAGGTCATGGGCTTTGCCTCCGCCGACATTCTGACCCACCACGGGCCGGACGAAGGCGCCCAGCGTATCCACTTCCTCCACTGCAACAACGGCCGCCATCACAGCCTGGCGCTGTTCGAGGGTTCGGTGCCGGCCGGCTGCGTCCACCTGATGGTGGAGGTGGAGTCGATGGACGAGGTGGGGCGGGCGATGGACCGGGTGCGCCAGGCCGAGGTGCCGCTGATGGCGACGCTGGGCCGGCATGTGAACGACGCGGTGACCTCCTTCTATTTCCGCTCGCCGGCCGGCTTCGCCATCGAGTTCGGCTATGGCGGCCGGGTGATCGACTGGGCAACGCACACGGTGTTCGAGAGCACGGCCGTCAGCCTGTGGGGCCATGATTTCAGTCTGGGTTTCTGACACGCCACACGCCCATCGAAACGGGGTGGCGACAAGGGGAGAACGACCATGGATGCATTGCTAAAGACGACCCGCCGCGACGATCTGATCGCGGCCGCCCGCCGGATGGTGCCCGCCCTGCGGGCCCGCGCGGCGCAGGCGGAACAGGACTGCAAGGTGCCCGACGAGACGGTTGCCGAAATGGCCGAGGCCGGTTTCTTCCGGGTGCTGCAGCCGCGCCGCTATGGGGGCTACGAAATGGACCCGGAGGTGTTTTATTCGATCCAGATGACGCTGGCCGAAGGCTGCATGTCGACCGCCTGGATCTATGGCGTCATCGCCGTGCACAACTGGCAGCTGGCGCTGTTCGACCCGCAGGCGCAGGAGGATGTCTGGGGCAAGGACAGTGCTGTCCGCATCGCCTCGTCCTACATGCCCAAGGCGCAGGTGACGCCGGTGGAGGGCGGCTATCGCATTTCGGGGCGCTGGGGCTTCTCCAGCGGTGTCGATCACTGCGACTGGGTGTTCCTCGGCGGCATCGTGCCGTCGCCGGACGGCAAGGGCGGCGACTATCGCACTTTCCTGGTGCCGCGGTCGGATTTCACCATCGTCCGGGTGTGGGACACGCTGGGCCTGCGCGGCACCGGCAGCCAGGACGTGGTGGTGGAGGATGCCTTCGTGCCGGCCTACCGCAGCCATCGCTCGAAGGACGGCTTCGACACCACCAGCCCGGGACTGAAGGTTAACGACGCGCCGCTTTATCGCCTGCCGTTCGGGCAGATTTTCGTGCGGGCGGTGTCATCGTCGTCGATCGGCGCGCTGGCGGGGGGCCTGGAGCACTTCCGCGCCTATGCCTCCAAGAAAGTCAGTGTCAACGATTTCTCGGCCACGGCAATGGACCCTACAGCGCAGCTGGTGGCCGCCGACGTCGCGGTTGCCATCGACGAGATGAAGCTGACGCTGTTCCGCAATTTTGACGCGATGATGGCCCGGCTGAAGGCCGGTCAGGCGCTGGAGATGGAGGACCGGGTGCATTACCGCTATCAGTCGGCGGCGGTGGTCGAGCGCTGCGCGCAGCTGATTTCCCGGCTGTTCTATTCCTGCGGCGCGCATGGCATTTATCGCGACAGCCCGCTGGTGCGGATCTTCAGCGATATTCATACCGGCCGCACCCATGTCGCCAATAATTTCGAGAAGGTCGGCCGCAATTACGGCGGCGTCCTGCTCGGCCGGGAGAATGGCGACACCTTCCTCTGATCGTCGAGCAGCAGGACCGCCAATGGCGGCAGGGGATACCTCTGCCGCCATTGTCGTCTCCGGCGTCAGCGATCCTTGGTGATCCTTCAGGCCTTAGCGATCCTTCAGGGAGAACTTCTGCACCTTGCCGGCGGCGTTGAGCGGCAGGCTGTCCATGAAGGCGATGTGGCGCGGTACCTTGTAGTTGGCCATCTGCGCCCGGCACCAGGTGATCAGCGTATCGGCATCGAGCTGCATGCCCGGACGCCGGACGACGAAGGCCTTGCCGACCTCGCCCATGCGCTCGCACGGCACACCGATGATCGCCACCTGGGCGACGGCCGGATGGACCGCCATCAGCCGCTCGATTTCCGCGGGATAGCAGTTGAAGCCGCCGGAGATGTACATGTCCTTCAGCCGGTCGGTGATCTGCAGATAGCCGTCGGCGTCCAGCCGGCCGACGTCGCCGGTATGCAGCCAGCCGTTGGCGTCGATCGCCTCCGCCGTCGCCGCCGGGTCCTCGAAATAGCCGCGCATGACGTTGAACCCGCGCACCCAGATTTCGCCCTCCGCGCCAACGCCGACCGGCTGACCGTTGCCATCGACGCATATGACCTCGACGCCGGGAATGGCCTTGCCGCTGGTGGTGGCAATGCGCACCGGCGGGTCACCCGGCCGTGTCGCGGTGACGAGCCCGGTGGACTCGGTGAGGCCATAGGCGCTCAAGATGACATCGATGCCCAGCTCGTCGTGCATCCGCTCGATCAGCGCGGGCGCGATGGCGGCGGCGCCGGTGACGGCCAGCCGCAGCGAGGGGATGTCATTGGCGGTCACGCCCTGTTGCAGAAGGGTCTGGTAGATGGTGGGCGGGCCGGGCAGCACGGTGATCTGCTCGCGGGCGATCAGCCCGGCCATCGCCGGCACGTCGAGTGTCGCCATCGGGTAGATCGTCGCGCCCTTGATCAGGCAGGCCAGCCAGCCGGCCTTGTAGCCGAAGGTGTGGAAGAACGGATTGACGATCAGATAGCGGTCGCCCGCGCGCAGACCGACGGTGTCGGCCCAGATGGTGAAGGCGCGCACGTTCTGTTCGTGGTCGCACAGCACGCCCTTGGGCAGGCCGGTGGTGCCGGAGGTGAAGATGATGTCGGCGGCGTCGTTCCCGGTGAGTGCCGCCCGCCGTTCGGTGGCCAGGGCGATGTCTGCCGGCGTGGCGCTGGCGACGAAGGCCGCCCAGTCACCGTCGAAGGTGACGATGCGCTCCAGGTGCGGCAGGTTCAGACCATCAAGCAGCGCCGGGTAGTCGATGCCAAGGAAGCCGCGCACCGTGAACAGCAGGCGGGCGCGGGTCTTGTTGAGGATGAACTGTGCCTCGGTGCCCTTGAGCCGGGTGTTGAGCGGCACCGCAATGGCGCCCAGGCACTGGGCGGCAAGGCAGGCGATGATCCACTCCAGGCGGTTGGGTGCCCACAGCGCGATGCGGTCCCCCTTGGCGATGCCGTGGCGCGCGAGCGCGCCGGCCGCGGCGCGCACCGCCTCCTCCAGCGCGAGGAAACTCAGCCGCTGTTCGCCGTCGACGACGGCGCAGGCGTCGCCGAACCGCGCCGCAGCCGCGGCCAATGCCGCTGGCAGCGTATCGATACCGTCTGTATGCATAAATAATCTGTCACCATATTACGCAAATGCGCCATCACGTGGTGACGGTTCTCTTATTTTCGGCGTCTTGTCAATGTCGCGACGCCAGGCTGTCGGTGTGCGTCGGCCGGGCGGTGCCCCGGAAGGGTCGCCGCCCCGGTCGTGCCGGGAAACGATAAGGCCCGCTCCTGTCGGGGGCGGGCCTTGCAGGCGGCGGGCGGGCCGTCACGGGGCGTTCAGTCCTCGTCGTCCTCTTCCTCATCGTCGAGTTCGAGGGCCTGCGTGATCTTGGCGGTACGGTAGTTGTACTTCAGCGTCCGCACGGTGATGGTGGTCTCGACCCGCCGGACGCCGGGCAGGGCGAGCAGCTCGTTGTTGGCCACGTTCCAGATCTGGTCGAGATCGTCGAACAGGCCGATAGCGAGAATGTGGAAGCGACCCAGCGTGATGAGCACGGCGTTGATCTGCGGCAGGTCGGCGATTTTGCGGGCGACCTCGCGCACCTTGTCCTGGTCGGTCTCGATGCCGATCAGCACCAGTCGGGGCGTGCCGACATAGCTTGCGTTGGTGATCGCCGTGAAGCGGATGAGGTTGTCCTGTTGCAGCCGCTTGATACGGCCGCGGATCGTGCCTTCGGTCACGCCGAGTTCGGCGGCGATCTTGCGGTTGCTGACCCGCGCGTCGGTGGACAGCAGGTCGATCAGGCGACGGTCGAGGTCGTCAAGGTCGGGCTTTTTCACTGGCCACCTCGCTCGGTGATCGGGGCGATGTCGAACTTGTATTTGACAACGTCGACGGCGATCGCGGGGGAGAGGTTGCGGATGCCCGGAATGGCGGACACGGCCTCCAGCAGGAAACGGGGCAGGTCGTCCATGCTCTGGAGGGCGACCAACAGCTCGATCTCGTAGCGACCAGTAACGAGGTGGGCGCCGAAGACCTCGGGCAGGGCGGAGAGATCCGCCGCCACGTCCTCGGCCGGTCGGCCCTGCACTTCGACGGCGATCGCCATCAGCGCTTCGTAGCCGTAGGCGTTGAAGTCGGACACCGCCACCACCCGCAGGGCGTTGGCCTGTTCCATGCGGCGGATGCGGGCGCTCACGGTGGCCGGTGCCAGGCTCAGGCGGCGGGCGATCTGCTGGTTGGTCGCGCGCCCGTTGCGTTTGAGGATCTCGACGATCCTGCGATCGACATCATCGAATTCGTAACCGCCGTGCGGGCTGCCGTCCATTCTGTGCCTCGTCATCGCGCCGTTCCAGTCCAGGCTGGCGTCGGCAAGGTCCATTCCGACGCACTAACGGATGGATTTCGCGAAGACAATAGACCACCATCGGCCGCCGCCCCGGTTTCCGGTGATGGCAAGGGCAGCGGCGGTGGCGGGGGGACTGGCAGGGGTCAGGCCTTGCCGGGGGTGACCCCGGTTGACGCCGGGCCGGTTGTGTCGTCCTCGGTCGTGACTGCTTTCGCCCGTGCCTTGTTGGCCGCGGCCATATCCTTGCCGCGCATACCGCCGAGAAGGTCACCGGACACCAGGTCGTTCTGGGCATGGGCAAAGTGGTGCATGTGGAACACGGCATCCATCGCCGTGCGCTTGCCGCGCAGATCCTCGACATGGTTGACGGCCTGCTTGGTGAGGGCCAGCCCGAGGCGCGGCATCTGCGCCAGACGTTCGGCGGCCTCCTGCGTCGTTGCCAGCAGGGCCTCCCGGCTGACCAGCTTGTTGACCATGCCAAGGTCATAGGCTCGCTGGGCGGGCATGCGGTCGCCTAGCAGGAGCAGTTCCTTGGCGACGCGGGTCGGCAACTCGAAGGCGTGGGCGAAATACTCCACGCCGGGGATGCCCATGCGCACCACCGGGTCCTGGAAGAAGGCGTCGTCAGAGGCGATGATGAGGTCGCAGACCCAGGCCAGCATCAGGCCGCCGGCGATGCAAGCGCCCTGGACCATGGCGATGGTCGGCTTGGGGATATCGCGCCAGCGGCGGCACATGCCGAGGTAGACTTCCTGCTCGCGGGCATAGGCGAACTCGGCGCCGGGCTTGTTGGTGTGGTCATACCACAGGTACTGGCGCGGCCACGTTTTGTGGACATCACGCCCCGGCGTGCCGATGTCGTGGCCGGCGGAGAAGTGTTTGCCGGCACCGCGCAGGACGATGACCTTGACCGCGTCATCATCGACCGCCCGTCGGAAGGCGGCATCGAGCGCATAGGTCATCTGGCTGTTCTGCGCGTTGTTGTAGGTCGGCCGGTTCATGGTCACCCAGGCGACGGCGCCGTCGACCTCGTAGAGCACGGGAGTGTCGGTTTCGTAGGTGATGTCGACGGTCTTGGGGGTGACGAGGTCGTCCATGGGCAGGGCCTTTACGGTATTCGGTGGTTCCCGTTGTCCGAGGGCGGGCAAGGCGGGAATGGCAGCGCTGGCGGCGATTAGATATCATTTGCGGTGATTATCAAGGTAAAATTTCCGCAAAACACTGTTTTGTGCACATGGTTGCCTGAAGGATGGTTGGCGGCCTGCTCCGGGTGACCCGATGACAACAGGTGGCGGGCCGGGGTGCCGGCGTGGGCGAGGCTATTTGTATCGTGGTCGTAACGCTTGGCGGCGGGGGCGGGGCATCGGCAACAGCCTGTCGCATTTGGCTGTCGACCTAACGGGTGACAGACCGTGCCAGCTTGATTTGGCCGATGGCAGCGGCCATGTCCCGTCTGGCGCCAACGTCGTCACCGTATCGTAGTCGCCAGTGTTCGGATCGGCCGGCGCGCCGGCCAGGTTTTTTGTGCAGGCCGGCCACGATCCTTACGACGGCCGGGCGGGATCTTTGCGAGGGAATATCGTGATGCAGCGTGCGCTTCTCAACCTTGCGATCCTGGGAGTCCCGGCGCTGGCTGTGTCGGCCCTGGCGACGCCGGGCCATGCGCAGGATGCACCGCCGCCGCCGGCGTCAGGCGCTGGCCGTCCGGTTGATACAGTGACGGTGGGTGTCGGCGTCGCGATGACCACGGACTATGACGGTGGGCGCGATTACCGGATCATCCCTGGCGGCGCGCTGCGGGGGACCGTGCGCGGACATGATTTTCAGCTGAACGGGTTGCAGCTGTTTGTCGACGCCATTCCCAATGATTCCAGTCGGTTGATTGATGTCGAGTTCGGTCCTGCCGCAGGCGTTCGCCTCAACCGCACGGGTGATGTCGATGACGCGCGGGTGGAGGCCCTGGGAGAGCTGGATGTGGCGGTTGAACTGGGTGCGCGCGGTGCGGTTGGCGTCCGTCGCGTGTTCAACCGGACCGACAAGCTGGCGCTGGCGGTTACGGGGGTGTGGGACGTGGCGGGTGCCCATCGCAGCCATGTCATCACCCCGGCGCTGGAGTACACAACCCTGGCGGGACGGCGGATGTTCCTGAAGCTGGCTGTCACCACCGAGTTCGTCGGCGGGGACTATGCAGACTATTATTTTGGAGTGTCCCCGGCGGGCGCGATTGCCGCCGGGCTGCCCGCTCACGCTCCCGACGGTGGTTTCGCCAGTGTCGGCGGCAGCATCCTGGGCAATTACGCCCTCGGTGACGGACGCAAGGGCTGGTCGCTGTTCGGGATCGCAAGCTACAAGCGGCTGCAGGGCGATATCGCCGACAGTCCCTTGGTGCGCGACATCGGCTCGCCTAACCAGGGGACACCCGCAAAAACCCCTCGCGTTTGGGGCCATGATCTAATTCACTCTGTGCATTGGACGGAGAGGTTTGATGCACTCACGCAGCCTGTTTTCGCTGGCGGAGCACCTGGAGCGGCTGAGCAAGGACGGCGACCCGCTGGAGGTTTTGGCGGGCACGGTGGAGTTCGAGCGTTTCCGGCC
>CAUJIW010000183.1 GCA_963205175.1 Pseudomonadota bacterium | reverse complement strand
GTGGCGGCGCACGAGGTGGCGCATCTGGCCCACATGGACCACAGCCAGGCCTTCTGGTCGCTGGCCGAGCAGCTCAACGGCGGCCCCGTGCGGCCGGCACGCGCCTGGTTGCGCCAGCACGGCGCCTCACTGCACCGGGTTGTTGCCACCCCCGCCTGAGCTTGCGGCGTTACCCGGCTCCTTCAGCACCCCTTCCAGCCAGGCATCGTCAAGGCGCGGCGGCGCGGCGCGTGATGACCCGGCAGCGCCGGGGGCGGTTGTCTGGGACGGCGCGGCCGCCGGCGGGGCGCTTTGCGTCTCGGGGTCCCACACCGGCTCGACCGCCTCGATACCCTCACCCTCCGGCACCAGGCCATAGGTCTCGGCATCGGGCTCGACGCCGTCCAGCGTACTGGAATCAGCGAACAGCGGCTGGGCCGGCAGGCCCTGCGTCGCCCGGCTCATGAACGCGGCCCAGGCACGCGCCGGGGTGCGCCCCCCGGCCAGGCCGGGCACCGCCTTGTTGTCGTCACGCCCCATCCAGACACCGGCGGTCAGGTCGGCGGTGAAACCCATGAACCAGCCATCGCGGTTGGACTGGGTGGTGCCGGTCTTGCCGGCGGCGGGCCGGTCGATGCTGGCGGCGCGCGCCGTGCCTTCGTTGACAGCGGCCTCCAGCATACGCGTCATGCCGGCGGCGACTTCGGGTGTCACCAGCCCGCGCGGCGCGTCGGGCTGGTAGCTGTAGAGCGGCTTGCCGGCAACGGTGCGGATGGACCGGATGCCGTAGGGGCGGGCCTCGACGCCACCGCGGGCGAGACTGGCGTAGGCGGCGGTCATGTCGAGCAGCGTCACTTCCGAGGCACCCAGCGCCATCGCCGGCTGGCGGGAAATCGGCGTCGAGATGCCGAACCGCCGCGCCATTGCCGCCACGGTGTCGAACCCCACCTCGTCCGCGAGCCTGACCGCGATCGTGTTGATCGACTGGGCGAAGGCCTGGGTCAGCGTCACCTCGCCCTGAAAGCTACGGGTGGAATTGACCGGCGACCATTTTCCGAACGTCACCGGCTCGTCCACATAGATGGAATCCGGCGTCGCGCCGGCTTCCAGCGCCGCCAGGTAGACAAACAGCTTGAACGCGGAGCCCGGCTGCCGGCGGGCCGCCACCGCCCGGTTATAGGGGCTGGTGACATAGTCGACGCCACCGACCATCGCCCGGATGGCGCCATCATGCGCCATGGCGACCAGACCACCCTGCAACCCCGCGGGCACGTTCCATTTCAGCGCGAGCTCCGCCGCCTGCTGGGTGCGCGGGTCGAGCGTGGTTTCCACCTCCAGCGGCTGGGCCGTCTCATCGGTGAGCGTCTCCACCTGTGCCAGCACCCAGTCGGTGAAGTAGCGCACGTTGTTCTCGCGCGGCTGCGGCACAAAGCGCACCCGGTCGATCAGCGCGTTGTCGACGTCACCCGCATCCAGCAAGTTGGCATCCACCAGCGCCGCCACCACCAGCTTCGCCCGTTGCCGGGCCTGCTCGGGGTCGGACGACGGTGCGTAGCGGGTCGGCGCCTTGACCAGGCCGGCGATGATCGCCGCCTCGCCGAGGCTGAGCTGGCGGGCGGAATGACCGAAGAACTTGCGCGAGGCGGCATCGACGCCATAGGCGCCGCCGCCGAAATAGACCCGGTTGAGGTAGAGTTCGAGAATCTGCGGTTTGGAGAACTTCCACTCCAGCGCCAGCGCCAGCACCATTTCGCGGGCCTTGCGGGCGAACGTGCGCTCGGAGGTGAGGAAGATGTTCTTCACCACCTGCTGGGTGATGGTGGACCCGCCCTGGACGAAACGGCCCGCCCTGGCGTTCCGGGCCATGGCGCGGGCGATGCCGATGGGGTCGATACCGGGGTGATGATAGAAGCGCCGGTCCTCGATCGCCACCATGGCGGTCTTGATGCTCAGCGGCAGGTCGGCGGACGACAGCCATTCGCCGTAGGACGGGCCGAAGGTGATCAGCGTCGAGCCATCGGAGGCCTTGACGACGATCATCTGGCCGCGCGGCTCGCGGACGAGGGTATCGAAACTGGGCAGCGACTGGGCCGCCAGCCAGACCACGAAGGTCAGGGCGAGCGCCGTGACGGCCGCCAGCGCGCCGCCCGCCTGGAGCAGGATCAGCCACACCGGCTTGCGCCGGCGCGCGGCGCGACGGGGCCTGGGACTATCCGAGGAAGGCTGCTTCGCCATGTGTTCCCGCCGTAGCCCCAGTTCGTGGCGACTGCAAGGCCACACGGCTGACGCCGGTCACGTTTTGCCGTCCTGTCGGCTCAGCCTGTCGCCGGGGCGGCGGGACCACCGATGCCGCGGCTCAGAAAACCGGCTCATCCTCCGGCTTGTCGAGGCCGGGCAGGTGGATGCCGCATTCGGTCTTGTCCCAGCCACGCCAGCGCCCGGCGCGCGGATCCTCGCCCGGTTTCACCGGCGTGGTGCACGGCATGCAGCCGATCGACAGGTAGCCGTCGGCCTCCAGCGGGTGACGCGGCAGGTTGTAGCGGTCCATGTAGGCGTCGAGGTCGGCCTTGGTCCAGCGGGCCAGCGGGTTGATCTTCAGCCGGCCGTCGGCGATTTCGAACAGCGGCAGGTGGGATCGGGTCGAGGACTGGAACGCCTTGCGACCCGACACCCAGGCGGTCACGCCCTCCAGCCCGCGCGCCAGCGGCGCCACCTTGCGCACCGCGCAGCAGGCATCGGGATCGTAGGACCACAGCAGATACTTGGGATCGGCGGCCGCCAGCGCCACCGGCTCCGGTTCCAGCGTATGCACGCCGGTCAGCCCGAGCAGCCGGACCAGCTGGTCACGGTAGCGCAGCGTCTCGGGGAACAGGCGCAGCGTGTCGACGAACAGCACCGGCGCGGTGGGGTCGGCGGCCGCCAGCATGTGCAGCAGTACCGAGGATTCGGTGCCGAAGGAAGACACCACCGAGACCTGGCCGGCCAGCTCGCCGGTGAGCAGCCGGTGCAGCATTTCCGCCGCCGGCACCTGGTCGTAGATCGCGTTGAGCCGGTCGGCGTCCGCCTGGGTGAAGGCGCGCGGCCCCACCGGCGCCACCGCCGCGTCCGTGGCAACCGTGGCGCTCAGGCTGGACATGTTCAGCCTCCCCGCACGGCCCACACCGGCGCCCGGGCGTCGGCGGCTTTCTGGTAGACGAGCTGGAAGCGCTCCAGCTCACGCAGCGCGGTTTCCTCGCGCACGCTGGGGTCCAGCTCCAGCGCATCGAACCCGCAGCGGACCATGAAGAACAGCTGGTCGGCCAGCACCTGGCCGACGGCGCGGATCTCGCCGGAGAACTTCAGGTCGTCGCGCAGGATACGCGCCGCCGAATAGCCGCGACCGTCGCGGAAGGTGAGGAAGCCGATCTCCACCAGCGCCAGCCGGGTCAGATAGGGGGCCAGCGCCCGGGCGTCGTCGGCTGGCGCCAGCCGCACGCCGACGGCCGCGAAGCGGTTGAGGTCGAGCGTTTCCGCCAGGCGCGCCAGCGGCACCACCACGGCGCCGCCGTCCGGCAGGTCGGCATCGCCCTCGACATGCCGCCAGTCATGGTCGGCGTCGTCACGGAAGCGCAGGGTGATGCCGCCGCTGACGATCTCGCCGGCGGCGGTCGCTTCCTCGGCCGACTTGCGCTTGATTTCCACTCTAGCCATAGACGGCCTCCTTGAACGGCTGGGCGCCGACCCGGCGGTAGGTGTCGAGGAAACGCTCGCCCTCCTGCCGGATCGCGCGGTACTTCTCGATCAGCTTCTCGACGGCATCGACGACACCGGCATCGTTGAAGCCGGGGCCGATCAGCTCGCCGAGGCTGGCATCTTCCGCGCCCGAACCGCCCAGCGAGATCTGGTAGTTCTCGACGCCCTTGCGGTCGACGCCGAGGATGCCGATGTGGCCGGCGTGATGGTGGCCGCAGGCGTTGATGCAGCCGGAGATCTTGATCTTCAGCTCGCCGATGTCGCGCTGGCGCTCCAGGTCGGCGAAGCGGTTGGCGATGTCCTGCGCGATGGGGATCGAGCGGGCATTGGCGAGCGTGCAATAGTCGAGGCCCGGGCAGGCGATGATGTCGGAGACCAGCCCGGCGTTGGGCGTGGCGACCTCGATCTCCACCAGCTTGCGCCACACGGCGTGCAGGTCGGCCAGGCGGACATGCGGCAGCACCAGGTTCTGCTCGTGGGTCACCCGCACGTCGCCGAAGCTGTACTGGTCGGCGAGATCGGCAATGGCGTCCATCTGGTCGGCGGACGCGTCACCGGGGATGCCGCCCACCGGTTTCAGGCTGATGGTGGCGATGGCGTAGCCCGGCACCTTGTGGGCCACCACGTTGCGCGCCACCCAGTGGGCGAAGGCGGGATCGGCCTTCAGCGCCGCCTCATGCGCCGCCACCGGCGGCACGATGGTCTCGAACGCCGGGGGCGTGAAATAGGCGGCGATGCGCGCGACTTCCGCCGCCGGCACGTCGATGTGGGTCGGCAGTACCTGCTGCCACTCGGCCTCGACCTCCTCGCGGAACTTCTCGATGCCGATCTCGTGCACGAGGATCTTGATGCGTGCCTTGTAGATGTTGTCGCGCCGGCCATAGCGGTTGTAGACCCGCATGATCGCCTCGATGTAGCTCAGGAAGTGCTCGGCCGGCAGCCACTCGCGCACCACCTTGGCGATGATCGGCGTCCGGCCCATGCCGCCGCCGGCCAGCACCTTGAAGCCGATCTCGCCGGCCGCGTTCTTCAGGATCTCGATGCCGATGTCGTGCCACTGCACGGCGGCGCGGTCCTGCTCGGTGGCGGTGACGGCGATCTTGAACTTGCGCGGCAGGAACGAGAATTCCGGGTGGAAGGTCGACCACTGGCGCAGCACTTCCGACCAGATGCGCGGGTCCACCACCTCGCCGGCGACGGCACCGGCGAACTGGTCGGTGGTGATGTTGCGGATGCAGTTGCCCGAGGTCTGGATGGCGTGCATCTCGACGGCCGCCAGGTCGGCGAGGATGTCCGGTCCGTCCTCCAGCCGGATCCAGTTGTACTGGATGTTCTGCCGGGTGGTGAAATGGCCGTAGCCCTTGTCATACTTGCGGGCGATGTGGGCCAGCGCCCGCAGCTGCGTCGAGGACAGGGTGCCATAGGGCACCGCCACCCGCAGCATGTAGGCGTGGAGCTGGAGGTAGAAGCCGTTCATCAGCCGCAGCGGGCGGAACTGCTCTTCCGAGAGTTCGCCCGACAGGCGGCGGGCCACCTGGTCGCGAAACTGCTCGACCCGGGTCTGGACGATGGCGGCGTCGAAGCTGTCATACTGGTACATGGCTCAAAGCTCCGCTTGCTTGCCGAGATCGGTGCGCACCGACGGGCCGGAGGCGCGGACGATTTCCCGATAGCGGGTCGGCCACGGCTTGCCGTCGACGAGTTCGATGTCGATGAGATAGGGGTCGATGACACGGCGGGCCTTCACTTCGGCCTTGCCCAGCGCCTCGGCGGCGGCGGTGTCGGTGACGAGTGCCGCCTCGCGGGCGTCACGGGTCCAGCCGGCGCCGGTCCAGTAGACGACGTCGCCGGTCGGCAGGTCATTGGCAGTGATGATCTGGGACATGTTCCTGGTCTCGGTGTTTATTCAGCGGCCAGCGCCAGGCTGAGCGTGGAGGGGACGAACGGCGCCAGCACGCCGGGGCGTTCCACCGCCAGGCGGGCGACGGCGCCCACCACCAGCAGCGCCGGGCTGCGCACGGCGTTGGCCGCCAGCGTCGCCGGCAGGTCGGCCAGCGTGGTGCGGAAGGTGCGGGCGTCGGGGCGGGTGCCGCCTTCCAGCACGGCGGCCGGGGTGTGCGGCGACAGGCCGTCGGCGACCAGCTTGGCGGCGATGTCGGCGGCGGCGGCGATGCCCATGTACACCACCAGCGTGCGGCCCTCGCCGGCGAGGCCGCGCCAGTCCTGTTCGGCGAGCCCCTTGCACTGGCCGGCAACGAAGGTGACGGCGCTGGCATGATCGCGGTGGGTGAGCGGCAGCAGGCTCTCGGCGGCGCAGCCCAGCGCGGCGGTGACGCCGGGCACCACCTCGACGGCGATGCCGGCATCGCGGGCGGCCTCGACCTCCTCGCCACCGCGCCCGAAGACGAACGGATCGCCGCCCTTCAGGCGCACCACCACATGGCCGGCACGCGCCTTGGCCACCAGCAGGGCGTTGATGTCGGTCTGCGCCATGGTGTGGCGCGAGCGCGCCTTGGCGACCGAGATCATCTCGGCACCCGCCGGCGCCATCGCCAGGATGCGGGCATCGACCAGGCCGTCATGGACCACGACGTCGGCCAGCGCCAGCGCCCTGACCGCCTTCACGGTCAGCAGGTCGGGGTCGCCGGGGCCGGCACCGACGAGGATGATCCGGCCGGGGGCCTGCGCGCGCAGGCCGTCCACCGCCAGCAGATCGGCGATGGACGCTGTATAACGGGCGGTGTGGCCGGTCACGATATCGCTCCAGCCCTTCCCGGCCTTCTGAGTCATGGCATGGACTCCTCACTCCTGAGCGTGCACATTTGGCGGACCATGCCATCATGGGCAAACGAGCTTTTCTTGGGGCTGGCGTAGTCCAGCTTGTATCGGGGCAAATCATCGTGTGGTGACAAGCGGTTGAGACGCCCTCGGGCGGCGGGGGAAGTTGATTCAACGCAACGCGGCTGTCGCCTTCACGCCCTAGGGTAGCGTGACAGCCTGACAAGGAGGGAAGCATGCTGAAGGACATCGTCGTGCTGGTGGGCGACAACGGCGCCGAGGAACCGGCGCTGAAGCTGGGCCTCGACCTGGCGGCAGCGCGCGGGGCTTATCTCAACGTCGTGGTCTGCGGCGGCGTGCCCCTGTATCAGGAGTATCTGCTCGGCACGGTCATCTACGAGGCCTACCAGAGCGAGGTCGAGCGCCAGACCAAGAAGGCCAGGGCGGCCGCCGAGGCGATCGAGGCCGCCATGGGCAAGGCCGGTGTCTCCGGCGAGGTGCGCACACTGGTGGTGGACGTCGATATCCTGCCGATGGACGCGGTGGTGCACTCGCGCTACGCCGACATGGTGCTGGTCTCGGCCCGCGCCGCGTACCCCGATGGCCGCTTCTGGGACCGCCTGGTCCAGACCGTACTGTTCCACGCCGGCCGGCCAATCCTCATTGTGCCGGAAGGCGCCAAGCTGCCGCTGGCCAAGGTGGCGATTGCCTGGAACGCCAGCCGCGAGGCGATCCGCGCCGTGCATGACGGCATGGGGCTGATCACCCAGGCGACCGACGTCAACGTCGTGCTGGTGGACCCCGCGCCGTCGGACGACGGTCACGGTGCCGAGCCGGGCGCGGATCTGGCGGCCCACCTGGCGCGCCATGTCGACACGGTGAACGTGCATCGCATTCCCAGCGCCGGCCGGGCGCTGGGCCAGGCGCTCCAGCAGTTCGCGGTGGACATCGGCTGCGACGTCATGGTGATGGGCGCCTACGGTCACTCGCGGATGTGGGAGATGCTGCTGGGCGGCGCCACCCGCGACGTGTTGCTGGACACCAGGCTGCCGCTGCTGATCTCGCACTGACAACCCGTCGGCCAGGCCCCGGTTTTGCTGGCGGTCGACGGTCCGTGCGTTATGCTTCACCCATCTGGTGAATGAGGGGAGACGTTGTCATGGCGCACGGAAACCGGAGGCGAGTCGCCCTGCTGGGGCTTGGTCTGGCCGTTGTCGCGCTGGGCCTGCCCGCCGGTCTGCCGGCGGCACGGGCGGCCGAGGTGGCGCCCGCCGCGCTCGGTGGCGCCGGCGATGCCGTCAAGGAACTGATCGGCGGCGCGTCCGATGCCGCGCTTGACCGGCTGGGCAAGTCGGGCGGCTTCTGGAACGACCCGCTGGCGCGCATCGCCCTGCCGGGGCCGCTCAAGAAGGCCGACAAGCTGCTGAAATACACCGACAAGGTCGGGCTGACCGATGGCCTGAAGCGATCGCTCAACACAGCCGCCGAGCGGGCGACGGCGGTCGCCAAGCCGGTGTTCCGCAAGGCCGTCGACGACATGAGCTGGCAGGACGCCGCCGGCATCCTCACCGGCGGTGACGGGGCCGCCACCCAGTATTTCCGCGACTCGGCCGGCGACACGCTGCGCGGCAAGATGCGGCCGCTGGTCGATAAGGCGCTGCGCGACGCCGGGGCGACGCGCCAGTTCGCCAAGCTGACCAGGTCCGTACCGCTGCCGCTGGGCATGACCGACGCTGACCTTACCAACTACGTCACCGACAAGGCGACCGACGGCATCTTCCAGGCCATGGCGGCGGAGGAGAAAGCGTTGCGGGCCGATCCGGTGAAGGCCGGCAAGGCCCTGCTCAAGGCGCTGACCAACCAGTAGGACCGCCCGAACAAGCAGGGCCGTTGGGACAGGCGGGCCCCGCCGTCAGAACCCGGCGGCGGCGAGCAGCGCCTGGCGGGCGGCGCGGGCCTGGCGCCACAGGTCGGGGTTGGCGAGATCGTCCGGCCCGATGGTCTCCGGCCATTGCGCCTCGACGACGCGGGCCAGCCGGTCGCAGCGGGCCTCGTCAAGCAGGAAGCGCGGATCGACGGCGGCCAGTGCCGCCGGGCTCAAGGCGACGCGCAACCGCAGGCAGGCAGGCCCGCCGCCATTGCGCATGCTCTCCCGCACATCGATGACAATGGCGCGCCGGATCGGCGTCGCCTCGCCCAGCAGGTCCTGCACATAGGCCCAGACGCGCGGGTTCTGCTCGCACTCGCGCGGCAGCACCAGCGCCATCGTGCCATCCGGCAGGGTGACGAGCTGGGAGTTGAACAGGTAGGAACCGATGGCGTCCGCCAGGCTGACGCGGGCCGCCGGCACCTCGACGATCACCGCCTCCGGCAGTGCCGCGCGCAGGTCGGTGTACAGCCGGCCGGGGTCGGCGAAGGCCTGTTCGTGGGCGAACAGCACCCGTTCGTTGGCGACCGCCACCACATCGTTGTGAAAGGCCCCGGCCTGGATCGCGGTGTCCGACTGGGCGACGAACAGCGCCTGTGCCGGCGCCAGTCCGTGCCGGCGCGCCACCGCCTCGCTGGCCCGGCGGCGCTGGCGGGCGGGGAAGCGGCCGCCCGGCTGATCGCCAGCAACATCCTCGCCATAAACGAACACCTCGACACCCGGCGCGCCGTGGTGCGGGCACAGCCGCATGTGGTTGGCCGCGCCCTCGTCGGCGAGATGCTGGCCCCACGGCAGCGCGTCATGGACCTGAAAGAAGCGCGGATCAGCGAAAGCCAGACGCAGCCAACCGGCGGTCTCCTCGGCCTCGGTCGCCCGGTGGGCCATGGTGGCGAGGTTGGCGACGCTGAAATGCACCCGGCCGTCCGCCGTGTCGGGTGCCGGCGACACGGTGGCGGCGTTGGCGGTCCACATCGGCGAGGCCGAGCACAGCAGCCGGAACAGCGCCGGGTCGGCGGCGAAGGCGGCCGCGCACACCGCGCCATCGTCGCCGGCGAAGCCGAGCTGGCGCAGGGCCGCGACATTGGGCCGGTCGTGCGGCGGCAGGAAGCCCTGCGGCAGCCCGAGCGCCAGCAGCGCCCGCATCTTGGCCAGTCCCTGCAGCGCGGCCTGGCGCGGCCGGCTGGTTTCGCCGGCATTGCTGGCCGAGGCGACGTTGCCCAGACTCAGGCCGGCGTAATTATGGGTCGGGCCGATCAGGCCGTCGAAGTTGACCTCGACGTGGCGGCGCGTGTCGTTGTCGTGGCTCATGGACGCAATCCGGTGGTGATGGGGGCCTGCGCGACGGGCTGGGTCAGGCTGGCGACCGGCCAGGCGCAATAGTCGGCGGCATAGGCGGCACTGGGGCGATGGTTGCCGGAGTCGCCGACGCCGCCGAACGGCAGGGCGGAGGAGGCGCCGGTGGTCGGCCGGTTCCAGTTGACCACGCCGGCGCGGCTGGTGGCCCAGAAGCGCCGCCACAACGCCTCGTCGTCGCTGATCAGGCCGGCGGCCAGGCCGAAGCGCGTGGCGTTGGCCTCGTCCAGCGCGGCGGCGAAGTCGGTGACGTGGACCACCTGCAGCAGCGGGCCGAAATGCTCCTCGTCCGGCCGGTCGGCGACATGGGTGACGTCGATCAGCGCCGGCGCCAGGAACGGCAGTGGCCGGCCGGGGAGAGCCAGCCGGCGGATGGCGCGGCCGCCGCGCGCCATCAGGGCATCCTCGGCGGCGCACAGCCGGCTGGCGGCCTGGACGTCGATCACCGGCCCCATGAACGGTGGCGGCTCGTCGAACGGCGCGCCGACGATCAACCGGTCGACCACCGCCACCAGTGCTTCGAGCACGGCGTTGCCGGCGGCGCCGGCGGGCAGGATCAGTCGCCGGGCGCAGGTGCAGCGCTGGCCCGCCGACAGATAGGCCGACTGGGCGATGACATGGGCGGCGGCGTCGAGGTCGGCCACGTCCCACACCACCAGCGGCGCGTTGCCGCCCATTTCCAGCGCCAGCATCTTGTGCGGCGTCTCGGCGAACTGGCGGGCGAGCAGCCGGCCTGTCGTCGCGCTGCCAGTGAACAGCAGTCCGTCGATGTCCGGGTGGCTGCTGAGCAGCCGGCCGGTCTCGGCGCCGCCGGTCACCACCCCCATGAGCCCGTCGGGCAGGCCGGCGCGGCGCCACAGGTCGACCATCGCCAGGCCGCAGGCGGGCGTCAGTTCGCTGGGCTTGAACACCACCGCGTTGCCGGCGATCAGCGCCGGCACGATGTGGCCGTTGGCCAGGTGCATCGGGAAATTGTACGGCCCCAGCACCGCCAGCACGCCGTGTGGCTTGTGCGCCAGCGCGCTGGTGATGCCGGCGGCTTCGCTGGAGCGTGACCCGGCGCGGGCGTCGCGCACGGCGATGGCGATGTCCACCTTGGCCGCCACCGAGTCGACCTCGGTGCGCGCCTCCCACAGCGGCTTGCCGGTCTCGCGGGCGATCAGCGCCGCCAGCGGTTCCCTGTCCGCCCGGGCCAGCGCGGCGAAGCGGCGGGCGACGGTGTCGCGGGCGTCGTCCGGCAGCAGGGCCCAGGCCGGCTGGGCGGCGCGGGCCGCCTCCAGCGCGGCGCCTACGTCCGTGATGCCGGCCATCGGGCCGCGCCACAGCACGTCGCCGGTGCAGGGGTCGGTCGAGACCAGCTCGGCCAGCGGCGCCGCAGAAAGCGACATGACGCGTCTCCATGCCTGGTTCGAGGGACAGGGTGGCGGCCAGCTCGGGTGTCACCCGCGCCTGGTCGCCCGCCAGCGGCAGCACGCCGCCACGGGCGGCGCGGAACTCCTGATTCTCGCCGGCCGCCACCAGCGCCGGCGCCCGCCCGCCGGGAATGCCGCCGATCTCGGCGACCACGGCCCGGCGTTGTTCGCGCAGGGCCTTGAGATCATCGACATAGGCGACCACGGTGGGGCCGGCGTCGAAGATGTCGACATAACCCTCCTGGCGGAAGCCCTCCTCCGCCAGCAGCGCCAGCGCCCGTTCGCCGTCGCGGTGCGGCCGGCCGAGGGCGGCCTGGGCGGCGGGCGGCAGCAGGCGGACGTAGATGGGATATTTCGGCATCAGGTCGGCGATGAACTGGTTGCCGTGCAGGCCATTGAAGCGGTCGGCCTCCTCGAACGGCATGTCGAAGAAGTGGCGACCCAGTCCCTCCCAGAACGGCCAGCTGCCGTCCTCGGCCTGGTAGCCGCGCAGGTCGGCGATCACCCGGGCGGCGAAGCGGTCGCGGTGGGCCGCCATGTAGAGGTAGCGGCTGCGGGCGATCAGCCGGCCGATGCCGCTCGCGCGCGCGGCGGGGTCGACGAACAGGCCGCCGACCTCGGAACAGCCGTCGAAGTCATTGACCAGATGCAGCACCTCGGAGGTCAGGGTCTTGCCCAGTTCCTTGCAGGTCTGCGACAGGCGGTTGATCTTGTAGCTGTAGAACGGCCAGGTCCGCCCGAGCCGCGAGAACAGCCCGGCGGTGCCGATGACCCGCGCCGCCGGCACGTCCTCCAGCACCAGCAGGGTGAGGTCGTCGCCGGCCATGCTGGCGGCGACGCGGCGGGCAAGATCGTCGCGATCGGGCGGCAGGTTGGTGAGACCGCCGCCGGTCTGACGCGCCAGCGCCAGCAAGGCGTCAACGTCGTCGGCGCGCGCCGGGCGGACCCGGTGTCGGGAAGATGTCGTCATGGCCGTGGCCCCCGGGCCGGCCAGGCGAGGGCGCCGCTGGCCAGCCGCATCAGCAGCAGCGCCGACAGCCGGGCACGCTCGGTCATGCTGTCAACGATCAAGAATTCCTCCGCCGAGTGAATGGCGCCGCCGCGTACACCCAGACTGTCGACCACCGGCAGGCCCTGCGCCGCCAGGTTGTTGCCGTCGCAGCAGCCGCCCGAGGGCGCCCAGTCGACGGCCAGACCCAGATCGGCGCCGCAGCCCCTCACGGCCTCGAACAGCCCCGCCTGCACCGCATCCAGCGGCTTGGGCGGCCGGTTGAAGCCGCCGTGCACGGTCAGGCTGACGTCATGATGGCCTGCGACCTCGGCGACAATGGCGGCCACCTGTGCCTGCGCCCAATGGCGATCCTCATGGCTCCAGCAACGGACCTCGAAGCGGCCCACCGCCTGGGCCGGCACCACGTTGGTCGGCCCGCCGCCGCCCAGCGACGCGACATTGACCGTCAGCCCGTCGCGCACGCGCGGCAACCGCGCCAGCCGCACGAACAGGTCGGCCACCGCCAGCACCGCGTTGCGACCGGCCTCCGGGTTGCGGCCGGCGTGCGCGGCCCGGCCCTGCGCCAGCACCGCGTAGGTGCCGATGCCCTTGCGGGCGCCGGCCAGCCGGCCATCCGGCAAGGCGGGTTCATAGACCAGGCCGATGTCAGCGCGGCGGGCGGCCGCCGCCAGCAGCGCGGCCGAGCCCAGCGAGGACACCTCCTCGTCGGCGTTGATGACCACCTCGTAGCCAAGGCCGCCGGCCCACGGTGACTGTTCGAGCGCCAGCAGGGCGTGCAGCATCACCAGCAGGCCGCCCTTCATGTCGGCGACGCCGGGGCCGTTCAGCACGCCCGGCTCGCGCCAGCGCGGGGCCTGGAACGGGTGGTCGGCGGCGAACACGGTGTCCATGTGGCCGGCCAGCAGCACCCGATGCCGAGCCTCCGGCCGGACCGTCAGGTGGAAGATGCGGCCATGCGGCAGCGGTTGCAGGCAGCCGTCGTTATCAGGCGCCGACACCGGCTCGGGCGCCACCAGCCGCACCGGCCCCAGCGCGCCGAAAGCCTGTTCCAGGGCGGTGGCCATGCGGTCGAGGCCGGCCAGGTTGCGACTGCCCGAATTGATGGCGCTCCAGGCCATTACCGTCTCGGTCATCGCGGCCTGACGCTCGGCGATCCAGTCCAGCGGCCGGGCTTCCTCTCGGGTGATGGACAGCATGATCTACGTCTCCCCAGGCGCGCAGTATGTCACGCTTGCGGCCGCAGGGGTGACGGAAGGCGGGGCTTGCCGCCGCAGAATCTGCGGGCCATCATGGCGGCCATGAAAGACTCTGCGCCCGACGCCATCGACCTGCGCATCCTGGCCCTGCTGCAGGCCAATGCGCGGCTGACCAACCAGGCCCTGGCCGATGCCGTGCATCTGTCGCCCAGCGCCTGCCTTGCCCGGGTGCGGCGGCTGGAGAAGGCCGGCGTCGTGCAAGGCGCGCACGCGGCGATTGACGTCGAGCGGGTGCGGCCGCTGCTGGTGGTGTTTGCCGAGGTGACGCTGGCCAACCACCGGCTGGAGGATTTCACCCGCTTCGAGGCGGCGATCGCCGCCCTGCCGGAGGTGGTGGCGGCCGACCAGGTGAGCGGCGGCTTCGATTACCTGCTCAAGGTGGCGGTGGCGGACATCAACGCCTGGCGCCAGCTCGCCGACCGGCTGCTGGTGGACGGCTCGGGCGTGGCCAAGATCATCAGCCATGTGCGCATGGCCGAGACCAAGCGCTTCTCGGGCTATCCGCTGACGCGCTGACCGTGACTGACGCGCGGACAGACGAACGCCCCCGATCCTGGGGACCGGGGGCGTTGTTCAGGCCGGGCCGCAGCCCTGAACCGTGCGCGCCTCATTCGGCGGCGACGGCGGCGACTTCCTCGATATGTTTGCGGCGGGCGTCGAACTGGGCGGCGATTTCCTCGTCCTGCGCCTGCAGCGCGTCGACGTTGACATCGGCGAACGCCAGCACGCCCATCTGCTCATAGCCCTTGACCACCCGCGGCCCCCACAGGCCGATGTCCTTGACCACCGGCACGATGCGGTTGAACAGGAAGGTGCGGAACATCTTCTGCCCTTCGCTGTGCTTCATGTGCTCGACGCACTCATCGACCGGCAGGTCGAGATGCGCCCACACTTCGCGCGATTCGAAGCGGTCACGCATCAGGTAGCAGGCCTCGACGAGGAACTCCTCGCGTTCATCGCGCTCCTTCTGGGTGAGCTGCGGATAATAGTCGCGCAGCGACAGCCGGCCGAAGGCGACGTGGCGCGCCTCGTCCTGCATCACATAGGCGTTGACGGAGGCCGCCATCTGGTTGGTGGCGTGGTCACGGATGCCGGCGAAGGCCGCCAGCGCCAGACCCTCGATCACCACCTGCATGCCGAGGTAGGTCATGTCCCAGCGGCTGTCGCGCAGCACCTGGTCCAGCAGCTCCTGCAGCGGGCCGGTCATCGGGTAGGCCAGCTCGAACTTCTCCAGCAGCTTCTTGTAGGCCTCGACGTGGCGGGCCTCGTCGATGGTCTGCGAGGCGGCGTAGAGCTTGGCCTCAAGGTCGGGGACCGACTGCACGATCTTGGCGGCGCAGAACAAGGCACCCTGCTCGCCGTGCAGGAACTGCGACAGCGTCCAGCACTGGTGATGACGACGGACGACACCCTTTTCCTTGTCCGACATCTTCTCGTAGAGCGGCATCCCCTTCAGCGCGAACAGCTCCTCCGGCATCCCCATCGGGTTGCCCTCGTCGATGTCGCCGCTCCAGTCGATGCGGGTCTGGGCGTCCCACTGCATCCGCTTGCCCTTGTCGTAGAGCTGCAGCAGATCGGTGCGCGAGTCGCTGTACTGCCAGTTGAAGATCGCCTCGTAGGCTTCATCAACCCGGTGTTCGAGGCCTTCAGGTTTTAAGGAATATCGGTCCGTCAGACTCATTTATGGTCTCCTCTCCATCCCCATGCGATTGTGCCGGGCCTTTCCTCGTGGCCCGGTCCTGGTCTGTGTGCTGGACGGCATGGAGGCGACGCAGCAAGGCCCGCGTCCGCATCATGCCCAACACGTCGTTGATGATGCCAATGCCGCGCTCGGCGGCGGTCGCCGCCTCCTCTTCCAGCGCCTGGCCCACCATGTGTCCGAAGAATACCCGCACTTCCTCCGCCGCCAGCCATTCGACGAACTCGACATAGAGGCGGCTTTCGTCGGGCATGAAGCCGCGCTCGCGGGTGAAGCCGACCGACCGCAGCTCGCTCCAGCGGGCGGCGATGGCGGCGTCGCGGCCATCGACCGTGCCGTCAGGGGCGATGCTGATGAGGCCGATGCGGTCCATTTCGCGGATCTCGTGCTCGCTCTGGCCCGTCTGCTCGCTCAACTCGGCGAGGGTGCGCCGGCTGTCGGCGGCCTGCGCGTCGAGCCGGGTCAGCAGCAGTGTGTCGAGATTCGGGAAGGCGGTGTAATCGACGCCGCCGGTCTCGTTGGCGTTCAGCAGCGCCTTGATGACCGACAGCGGCAGGAAACGTTCTTCCTGCAGGCGCTTGATCGCCTTCACGCGCACCACATGATCCTCCGAGTAGCGCGCCGAGTTGCGGCTGGCGCGCTCCGGCTCGGGCAGCAAGCCCTCGCGGATATAGAAGCGGATGGTCTCCCGCCCCACACCGGTTCGTTGTTCAAGCTCCCGCATGCGCATGGCCTGCCTCGTTTTCTGAGTATCACTTAACATATTTTGCGGAGCATTGATACGCATAAAGCGCAGCCCCCGCCGGCTGCGTTTCATATCTGCATGGGAGCGTCAACCACTAGCGGCACCGCAGGCCGCGGGGCGGCCACAATTATTTCGACACTGCCCCTCGACCGCCATGATTTGCCGGTTAAAGATACGCCCGCGCTCAGTCATCACGGCCTTCCCATGGACCTTTACCTGCCCATCGCCGAAATGTCGGTGAACGCGCTGGTCATCGCTGGCCTGGGCGGTCTGGTCGGCTTTCTGTCCGGCATGTTCGGTGTCGGCGGTGGTTTCCTGACCACGCCGCTGCTGATCTTCTACGGCATCCCGCCTTCGGTGGCGGTGGCATCGGCCGCCACCCAGATCACCGGCGCCTCGCTGTCGGGGGTGCGCGCCCACTGGCGACGCGGCGGCGTCGATCCGAAAATGGGGGTGGTGCTCATCGTCGGCGGCGTCATCGGCTCGACCCTGGGCTCGTTCGTGTTCAAGGCGCTGAAGGCGGTCGGCCAGATCGATTTCATCATTTCGGTGTCCTACGTGCTGTTCCTCGGTGTCGTCGGCGGACTGATGCTGGTGGAGTCGACCCGCGCCATCCTGCGCGCGCGCAGCGGCGTCGCCCGTCCGCCATCACGGCGACATCATCACGGGTTGCTGCACCGGCTGCCGTTCCGGATGCGCTTTCCGCGCTCGGGGCTCTACATCAGCCCGCTGGCGCCGCTGGCACTGGGGGCGGCGGTGGGCATGATGACCGCGATCATGGGAGTCGGCGGCGGCTTCCTGCTGGTGCCGGCGATGATCTACCTGCTCGGCATGTCGACGGCGGTGGTGGTGGGCACCTCGCTGTTCCAGATCATCTTCGTCACCGCGGCGGTGACGGTGCTGCACGCGGTCAATACCCGGAGCGTCGACATCATCCTCGCCATCCTGCTCTTGGTGGGCGGCGTGGTTGGCGCGCAGTTCGGCGCCCGCGTGGCGCAGCGGCTGGGTGGCGAGCACCTGCGGGCGGCGCTGGGCCTCATCGTGTTTCTGGTGTCGGCGCGACTGGCGGTGGAGCTGATGATCCGCCCCAGCGAGATTTTTTCCGTGGTGCTGGAGACCGCGCTGTGATTCGCGCGTTCGCCGGCCTGTTGCTGCTGGTCATGCTGGGCGGCGCGGCGGCGGGGCCGCGGCTGATCACCGATCTGTCGCAGAGCCGCATCGACATCGAGTACACCTTCGCCGGCGCCGATCTGCTGATGTTCGGCGCCATCGACCGTACCACCATGCGGCCCGACCGGAAGCTCGACCTGGTGGTGGTCGTGCGCAGCCCCGCCCAGCCGGTGGTGGTGCGCCAGAAGGAGCGCGTCGCCGGCGTGTGGCTCAACACCCGCTCGGTGCGGTTCCAGACCGTGCCCGGCTACTACAGTGTCTCGACGACACGGCCGATCGGCGACCTCGTCGATCCGAGGATGGCCGCCATCTACGAGTTCGGCATCGACAACCTGCATTTCTCGCCGGCCGAAACCGAACGCAGCGCCGAGGAGCTGCGCACGTTCCAGGCCGGCCTGATCGACCTGCGCCGGCGCGGCGGCCTCTTCACCGAGACCATCGGCGGCGTCCGGGTGGTGGAGGGCGTGCTGTTCCGCGCCCGCGCCCGGCTGCCCGGTGACGTGCCGGTGGGCGAGTATCGCGTCTATGTCTTCCTGGTCGAGAAAGGCCGGGTGATCGCCCAGACCTCGGTGCCGCTGACCGTTGGCAAGAGCGGCTTCGAGCGGGCCGTCTATACCTTCGCCCAGGAAAACAGCGTCTCCTACGGCCTGCTGGCGGTGGCGATCGCCCTGGCGGCAGGCTGGGTCGCCGGCGCGATCATGCGCAAATAGTGTCGCCAGGTGCCGTTAGGCATGATTCCGCACGCAAAACGGTTGCGGGCAGGTGCTGATTTGGCGATCAATGCGCAAGGGCCCGAGTCACCGGCCGCGCGGCGCGCGGACCGGGAGCGCGGGCCGAGGGGGCGCTCCGGAAGGACGCAGGGGGCATCATGGCAACAGCGTTGGTGTTTGGCGCGACCGGCTTTCTCGGCCATAACCTGGTGGGCGAGCTGAAAGCGCAGGGCTGGCGGGTGATCGCGGTGCACCGGCATAGTGCCGAGACCAGCGCGCTGGCGAGCCTGGGCGCGGAACTGGCGCCGGCCAACCTGCTCGACCGGCGCAGCATCATGAACGTCATGCCCGCCAGTGCCGACGTGGTGTTCCACTGCGCCGCCGACCGCGCGCTCTGGCGTCCGCGCAATGGCGTGCAGCGGCGCTTCAACGTCAAGTCGATGCGCAACATCCACTACATCGCCCAGAACATGGGCGCCTCCTGCCTGGTCCACGCCTCGTGCGCCCATGTTTTCATGCCCGGGCGCGGCCGTGTCGCCACCGAGACCAGCCCGCAATATTCCACCGACTTCTGGGTCGGCGGCGTCGCCGCCAAGGTCGCGGCCGAGAACATGCTGCGCACCCTGTGCAATCGCGGCGTCGAGGGCATCATCGTCAACCCCGGCGTGCTGCTCGGCCCGTATGATCGCGGGCAATGGCTGACCCTGTGCCAGCAGCTGCTGAGCGACCGGCTGCCGGCGGTGTTGCCGGGCATCCAGCGCTACGCCCATGCCCCCAGTGTCGCCCGGGCCATGATCGCCGCCGCCGAACGCGGCGGCAATGGCGAGAATTACCTGCTGGGCGGACCGCGCGCCAGCCAGGCGGAGATGCTGGAGAAACTGGCGGCGCTGCTGGACGTACCGGTGCCTGGCGGGCCCATGCCCGGCTGGCGGCTGCGGCTGGCGACCGCGCTCGATGAATGGCGCGCCCGGTTTCGCGGCCGCGAGCCGGCCCTGACCCGCGACGCACTGTGGCTGGGCAGCCAGCAGCTGGACTTCGACGACGCCAAGGCCCGGGCCGAACTGGGCTACGACACCCCCGATCTCGACACCTGCCTGGCGGAGACCGTCGACTGGCTGTCGCGGCACGACCTGCTCGGCAGCGACCCCCTGTCCTGACACATAACGGCGGTCCGGCGCGCCGGCGTCGTAACAATTCACCGACCATTAAGGGCCGGGTGATACCGCTCAAGGATTGCAAATCACTGTGAGGGGTGCACCTTGACCGCGACCGATCTTGCCCATCTCGATGCCGCGGAGCGGTTGCATCGCCTGTCGGAAGAGTTCGGCCCGATGACCAATGCCGCGCCGGCCGTGCTTGGCCAGATCACCGAAGTCAGCGGCGGCCGCGCCGTCTGCACGCTGGCGCGCGCCGCCATCGACACGGTAGCGGGGCATGACGACCTCGCCACCCGCATGGCCGGCCAGGTCGGCTCGCAGGTCAAAACCATGGTCGACGGCCTGTGGGTGGTCTCGACGGTGCGGGCGGTGCGACTCGACGCCGCCGATTCCGCGCGGATCATCGCCGACCTCGATTTCGTCGGCGAAGGCAAACCGGGCGCGACGCCCGGCAGCCTCGGCGAGTTCAAGCGCGGCATCACCCGCTACCCCATCCCCGGCAGCACCCTGAGCCCGGTGACACTGGCCGATGTCGAGCAGATCTTCTCCGCCAAGGGCCGGCCGCACATCGAGATCGGTGCCGTCTACCCGACCGACACCGTGCGGGCCTCGCTGTTCATCGATCCGCTGCTGGGCAAGCATTTCGCGCTGCTGGGCTCCACCGGTACCGGTAAATCCACCACCACAGCACTGCTGCTGCACCGGATCATCGAGCAGGCGCCCAACGGCCATATCCTGATGCTCGATCCGCATGGCGAATATGCCAAGGCGTTCTCCCAGGTCGGCGCGGTCTATGACGTCAACAACCTCGAACTGCCCTACTGGCTGATGAACTTCGACGAGCATGTGGAGGTGCTGGTTGGCGCCCGCACGCCGGAGAAGGAAGCCGACATCGACATCCTGCAGAAGTGCCTGGCGCAGGCACGCTCCAAGTCGCGCATCGCCGCCGACCTCGGCAAGGTGACCGTGGACAGCCCGCTGCCCTATCTGCTGTCAGACCTGCTGAACGCCATCCAGACCAACATGGGCAAGCTCGACAAGCCGGAGAAGGTGATCCCCTATCTGCGGCTGAAGGCGAAGCTGGAGGAGCTGAAGGGCGACCCGCGCTACAGCTTCATGTTCTCCGGCCTGCTGGTGCAGGACAATTTCGCCGATTTCCTCTCCCGCATCTTCCGGATGCCGGGCAACGGCAAGCCGATCTCGATCATCGACCTCTCCGGCGTGCCGTCGGACATCGTCAACGTCGTGGTGGCGGTGCTGTCGCGCCTGGTGTTCGATTTCGCCATCTGGTCGCGTTTCGAGCCGCAGCGGCCGATCCTGCTGGTGTGCGAGGAAGCCCATCGCTATGTGCCGGCCGAGCGGCTCGACACCTTCGGGGCCGCCCGCAAGGTGCTGGAACGCATCGCCAAGGAAGGCCGCAAGTACGGCGTGTCGCTCGGGCTGGTGTCGCAGCGGCCGTCGGACCTGTCGGAATCGGTGCTCTCCCAGTGCGGCACCATCATTTCCATGCGCCTGAACAACGACCGCGACCAGGCCTATGTCCGCAACGCCATGCCGGAAGGCGCGCGCGGCTTCCTCGACGCCATCCCCAGCCTGCGCAACCGCGAATGCATCATCTGCGGCGAAGGCGTGGCGATCCCCATCCGTGCCCGGCTCGACGATCTTGAACCGGAAAAGCGCCCTGCCTCGGAAGACCCGGTGTTCTCCGACCTGTGGGCCAGCAGTGGCGGCGAGGGCGAGCTGATCCAGCGCACCATCCGGCGCTGGCGCACCCAGAGCAAGTAGGCCGCCCCCCCAAAGCCCGCCGGGCGGTGCCCGGCCCTGATAACCGGCCCGGCCCTGATAACCGACAATGAGAAAGAGCGCTGCCGGCACGCCGGCATTGCCACCCTTGTGATTGTTTTTTTCCTATATGTCAAGAGTTAAATTCCTCTAACCCGGCAGGAGAGGCGTCGGAGAAGATGGTTAAGCCGCCAATTGGCGGATGGCTTCCCGGCAAAATCGGCTACATTGGGGCTCCCTCCGGCAACGCGGCGCCGCTCCATGCGTGTTCTTCCCCTCAGTTTCGACGTTCGCGGCAAGCCCGTGCTGGTGGTGGGCGACGGCGAACCGGCGGCGGCGCGGATACGCCTGCTGGAAGCCGCCGGCGCCGATGTCCAGCGCCTGGCCGGTGACCGGCTCGACACCCTCACCGACGCCCGGCTGGCCTTCGTCGCGCTGGAGGACGTGGCGCTCGCCGAGCTTTGGGCCATGCACCTGCGCGCGGCCGGCCTGCTGGTCAACGTCACCGACCAGCCGGCGTTGTGCGACTTCCAGGTGCCGGCACTGATCGACCGCGGCACCGTGACCATCGCGATCGCGACCGGCGGTGCCTCGGCCTCGCTGGCCAAGGCGCTGCGCGAGCGGCTGGAGAGCTGGCTGCCGGCGACGCTGGGTCCGCTCGCCGAGGCGATCAGCCAGTGGCGACCGAAGGTCGCCGAGCGGCTGGCGACGCCCGTGCTGCGGCGCGCCTTCTGGGACCGGCTGCTGGCGCCGGGCGGGGCGCTCGACCCGCTGCGCGACCAGCCGGACCCCGAGAGCGCCATTGCGCGCGCGCTCGACGGCGCCGACCGGCCCTTCGCCGGCGAACTCCAGACGCTGGAACTGGCCAGCGATCAGGCGGACCGGGTGACCCTGCGCCAGCTGCGCCTGCTGCAGCGCGCCGACCTGCTGCTGCATGAAGCGGACGCGCCGGCGGCCATTCTCGACCTCGCCCGGCGCGACGCCGCGCGCCGGCGGCTGACCGAAGCCGGGGTGGAAATCACGGTGGCGGAGGTACTGGCGGCCGGTGGCATGGTGCTGCGGCTGACGGTCAGAACGGCGTAGGGGCCGGCACGGTACGACCGGTCAGCTCGTTGAACAGGTGCCCGGCCAGCACCAGGAACAGGATCAGCCCGACCAGTTGCACGACATCGGCCGGAATCAGCGCCACCCGTCCCAGCCGCCGCGGTCGCCGGCCGGCGATGTTGGCGGCTATCGTCACCGCTGCGACGAATGCCATTGCCCATGCGGTCGACTGCCAGTCCATCCCTTGCCCTCGGTCGCCATTGGGCTACCCTGTTACACAAGGGATCAACCGAGGGGAATCATCCATGTTAGCCCGTACACTGACGGTGGCGGCGGCAGTCGCCACCACTTTTTTTGCCGCTCCCGCGCTGGCGGCCGACACTGCCGCCGTGACCACCCCCGCCATCGACTCGGTGCTGGCCAGTAACCATCGGTCGCCCGAGAACAAGGGGCGCGACGCCTTCCGGCATCCCAAGGAAACACTGGCCTTCTTCGGCCTCAAGCCGGACATGACCGTGGTGGAGATCGCGCCGGGCGGCGGCTGGTACACCGAGATTCTCGCCCCGCGGCTCAAGGACCAGGGCAAGCTGGTGCTGGCCCACGCCGACCCCAACGCCGGCACCTATGGACGCCGCACGCTGGGCGCCTTCCTGACCAAGCTGGCCGGTCAGCCCGATGTCTACGGCAAGGCCGAGGTGGCGACCTTCGTCCCCGGCAAGACTCTCACCGTGGCGCCGGGCAGCGCCGACATGGTGCTGACCTTCCGCAACGTCCATAACTGGATGGGCGGCGGCCAGGCCGACGCCGCCTTCAAGCAGTTCTTCGCCGCGCTGAAACCCGGCGGCGTGCTGGGCGTGGTCGAGCATCGCTGGCCGGAGAGCGGCGTCGACGACCCCAAGGGCAGCAAGGGCTATGTCAAGGAATCGGCGGTGATCCGCATGGCGGAGGCCGCCGGGTTCAAGCTGGCCGCCCGGTCGGAGATCAACGCCAACCCGAAGGATACCAAGGACTACGCCAAGGGCGTTTGGACCCTGCCCCCCGGCTTCGCCGAAGGCGACAAGGATCGGGCGCGTTATGCCGCCATCGGTGAATCCGACCGCATGACGCTGAAGTTCGTGAAGCCCTGAAGGGCTGTCTTGGTCGCTGGCCGGAGCGTCGCCTGAACAGGGGACGCCCCGGCCGCCCCCTTACAGGTCGAACTTGACGCCCTGGGCCAGTGGCAGCGTCCGGCCGTAATTGATGGTCTGGGTCTGGCGCCGCATGTAGCTCTTCCAGGCATCCGAGCCGGACTCGCGGCCGCCGCCGGTCTCCTTCTCGCCGCCGAAGGCTCCGCCAATCTCGGCGCCCGAGGTGCCCATGTTGACGTTGGCGATGCCGCAGTCGCTGCCCAGCGCCGAGGTGAAATATTCCGCCTCGCGCATGTCGTTGGTGATGATCGACGACGACAGACCCTGCGGCACGTCGCGCTGCAGGCGGATCGCCTCGGCGAAATCGCTGTACTTGAGAATGTAGAGGATCGGCGCGAAGGTCTCCTCGCGGACGATGTCGGTCTGGCCCGGCATCGCCACCAGCGCCGGCTCGACATAGTGGCCGCCGGGCACGCGCGGAATGCTGCGGCCGCCGGTGAGCACGGTGCCGCCCTGGGCGCGCGCATGGTCGAGCGCGCTCATCATGGCGTCGACCGCCTGGCCGTCGACCAGCGGGCCGATGAGGTTCTTCGGGTCCAGCGGATCGCCGATCGACAGACTCTGGTAGGCCGCCACCAGGCGCGGCACCAGCGCGTCATAGACCGAGTCATGGACGATCAGCCGCCGCATGGTGGTGCAGCGCTGGCCGGTGGTGCCGGCGGCACCGAAGGTGATGGCGCGCAACGCCAGATCGAGGTCGGCGGTCGGGCAGACGATGGTGGCGGCGTTCCCCCCCAGCTCCAGCAGGCTGCGGCCCAACCGGGCGGCGACGGCCTGGGCGACGGCGCGGCCCATGCGCACGCTGCCGGTGGCCGAGACCAGCGGCACCCGGCCATCGGCGGTCAGCCGTGCGCCGACATCGGCGCGGCCCTGGATGACCTGCGACAGGTTGGCCGGCGCCTCGTCGAAGGCCGCGGCCGTCTGCTCGAACAGCGCCTGCACCGCCAGCGCGGTCAGCGGCGTCTTTTCCGACGGCTTCCACAGCAGGCTGTTGCCGCACACCAGCGCCAGCGCGGCGTTCCAGCACCACACCGCGACCGGGAAGTTGAACGCCGAAATGATGGCGACCGGCCCCAGCGGGTGCCACATCTCGCGCAGGTGATGGCTCGGGCGCTCGGAAGCGATGGTCAGGCCGTAGAGCTGGCGCGACAGACCGACCGCGAAGTCGCAGATGTCGATCATCTCCTGCACCTCGCCCAGACCCTCGGAGATCGGCTTGCCGGTCTCGATGGTCACCAGCTGGCCCAGCGCCTCCTTGTTGTCGCGCAGCATGTTGCCGAACCGGCGCACCAGTTCGCCGCGCACCGGCGCCGGCACCGTCGACCAGGCGGTGAACGCCTCGACGCTGCGGGCGATCTTGGCGTCAACCTCGTCCAGGCTGTCGATCGCGACCCGACCGGTCACCGAGCCGTCGACCGGCGAGTGGGCAGTGATGTCGCCGTCGGCATAAGCGGCGGGCGACACGCCAAGGGCGGTCAGGAGAGCGGAAACGTCGGCCATCGGTCGGTCCTTCAGAGATCGGAAAGGGTCTTGGTGGGTGAAATGAACTTGGGGCTGACCGCCAGATCGAGCACCGCCAGCGTGCCGGCGGCGCGCGCCTGCGCGAAGGCTGCCGGGAAATCCTCGGTGCGCTCGACCCGCGCGCCATGCCCGCCATAAGCCCGGGCCAGAGCGGCGAAATCAGGGTTCATCATGGTGGTGCCGGAAACGCGCCCGGGATACTCGCGGTCCTGGTGCATGCGGATGGTGCCATAGACGCCGTTGTTGGCCACCAGCACGATGATCGCCGCACCATATTGCGCTGCCGTGCTCAGCTCCTGGAACGACATCTGGAAGTCGCCGTCGTCGGCGATGCACACGACGGTGCGCGCCGGGTCCACCAGCTTGGCCGCCACCGCCGCCGGCAGGCCGTAGCCCATGGCGCCATTGGTGGGCGCCAGCTGGGTGCCGGGCCTGCGGTGCTCGTAGAAGCGATGCAGCCAGGCGGCGAAATTGCCGGCGCCGTTGGTGAGGATGGCGTCCTCGGGCAGCACCTCGGCCAGATGCGCCATCACGGCGGCAAGGTTGACGCCCTCGCCCACCGCCACCGGCGCCACCCAGGCTTCGTAGTCGGCGCGGGCCGTGGCCGTGTCGGCGGCCCAGGCGGCGGAGTCGACGCGCACGGCGGCGAGTGCGGCCGCCACGCAGTCGAGGCTGGCGGCGATGCCGACCTCGGCCTGATAGACGCGGCCGATCTCGCCGCTGTCGGGGTGGACATGCACCAGCGTCTGGCGCGGCAGCGGTGCCTCCACCAGCGTGTAGCCGCTGGTCACCACCTCGGAGAGGCGCGAGCCCAGCACGATCAGCAGATCGGCCTCGCGGGTCCGGGCGGCGAGTTTGGGATTGGGGCCCAGCCCCAGTTCACCGACGTAGCAGGGGTGGCGGTTGTCGATCAGCGCCTTGCGGCGGAACCCGGTGGCCACCGGCAGCCGGTTGGCCTCGGCGAAAGCCTGCACCGCCGCCAGCCCGGCCGCGCTCCAGCCCGAACCGCCCAGCACCACCAGCGGGCGCCGGGCGCGGGCCAGCAGCGCCTCGATGCGCGCGATGTCGGCGGGCACCGCCGCCGCACGCACCGGCTCGACCCGCGGCGGCACCCGCGCGGGCACCGCTTCCACCAGCATGTCCTCCGGCAGCGCCAGCACCACCGGACCCGGCCGGCCGTTCATCGCCACGGCGAAGGCCCGCGTGACATATTCGGCCATGCGGGAGGCATCGTCGATCTCGGCGACCCACTTGGCGACGGTGCCGAACATCGCCCGATAGTCGACTTCCTGGAACGCCTCGCGGTCGCGGGTGGCGCGATCGATCTGGCCGATGAACAGGATCAGCGGCGTCGAGTCCTGTTTGGCGGTATGCACGCCGATGGCAGCATGGGTGGCGCCGGGTCCGCGGGTGACGAACGCAACACCGGGCCGGCCGGTCAGTTTGCCATGTGCTTCCGCCATATTGGCGACACCCGCCTCGTGGCGGCCGGTGACGAGCTGGATGCTGTTGCGGGCGTCGTACAGCGCGTCGAGCACCGCGAGATAGCTCTCGCCCGGCACGCAGAAGGCATGGCTGGTGCCCTGTGCGACAAGGCAATCGACAAGGATCTGGGCGGCGGTGCGGGTCTCGGTCATGCACGCTGTGGTGCGATGCCAACCGGCCGGAGTCAACCGACGCCTTGCCCCCCGTCAACGACAAAGGCCGGCACAATGGCCGGCCTTCGCGTCAGTCTGCCAGACGGCGGGATCAGACCTTGCCGCCCGCGCGCTCGATGGCCTGGACGATCCGCTCCTTGGCGACGTCAGCACCTTCCCACTTCACGATGGTGACCCACTTGCCCTTTTCCAAGTCTTTGTAATGCTGGAAGAAGTGAGCAACCTTGTCGAGCAGGATCTGCGGCAGGTCACTGTGATCCTTCACGCCGGCATAGAAGGGGTGCAGTTTGTCGACGGGCACCGCGAGAATCTTCTCGTCCGGCCCCGCCTCGTCTTCCATCAGCAGAACGCCGATCGGACGCGCCGGAATGACAGCACCCGGCACCACAGCGGTCTCGCTCACCACCAGCACGTCGATGGGGTCGCCATCTTCCGACAGGGTGTGCGGCACGAAGCCGTAGTTGGCCGGATAGACCATCGAGGTGTTGAGGAAGCGATCGACGAACAGCGCGCCCGACTTCTTGTCGATCTCGTACTTCACCGGCTCGCCGCCGCGCGGGATCTCGACGATGACGTTGATGTCGTGGGGCGGGTTCTTGCCGACCGGAATGAAGCGGATGTCCATACTGACCTCGGGAGCTGCCCTCCGCGCGGAGGGGAGATTGGAAACGCGCCCGGTCGATAGCCTTTCGCACATGCAAAAGGCAATGCCCAATTGGTGGAGCGCGGCACGGACCCGGCCGAAATCCTGCGGTCTGCCGTTCTACAGGTCGCCTGCCAGGCCCGCCGCCGCGCCCATCCGGCGGATCGCCGCGACCTTGGCAGTGAACGGCGTCCAGTCATCGCTGGCATCAATCGCCGCCCAGATCGCCTCGATCTCGTCGATCAACAGACTGCAAGGCGCGGCGTCGGCGAAATAGTCAGCGGCCAGCCGGTCGGTGACACCTGCCGCCGGTTCCCGGTCGGCCATGTCGGCGGCAAAAGGCATGAAGGCCTCGCCAGCATAGCTGTCGCGGGCCGGCGAGCGCGCCCGCCGCGCGGCCGAGGCCGGACCGCCGAACCAGTCGAAGTAGAAGCGGTCGAGGCCGACACCGGTGCCCGCCAGCGCCCCCTCCATCGCCGCCAGCAACGCCTGGTCGGCGGCGGCACCGCGCGACCGCACCCCCAGCCGGGCCAGTATTCTGGCGGTGATCGCCGCCTCCAGCCGACCGGGAAAGGTTTCCAGCGCCGGCACCAGCGCCTCCTTGGGCACGATCAGCAGCAGCGCGCGGGCCAGCTGATAGACGTTCCAGTGCAGCGCCTCGATCTGCCGGCCGTAGGCATAGAGGCCGTGCTCGTCGAAATAGGCGGCGGTGAAGCCGGGGTCGAATACCGGCGCGAAGCGGTAGGGGCCGTAGTCGAAGCTCTCGGCGGTGATGTTGATGTTGTCGGTGTTGAGCACGCCATGGACGAAGCCCGCCGCCATGTAGCTCGCCGCCAGATCCGCCGCGCCACCGACCGCGTAATCGATCAGCGCCGCCACCCGGTCATCGAGCGTCGCCGCCGGCCCCGGCCCGCCGGGCACGAACTGCGCCAGCACATAGTCGACCAGCCGGGTCATCGACGCCTGGTCCTGCAACGCCGCCAGCCGCTGGAAGGTACCGTAGCGGATATGGCTGTGGGACAGCCGCACCAGCACCGACGACCGGGTGGGCGACGGCTCGTCGTGGCGGCTCAGCGCCTCGCCGGTCTCGATCAGCGAGAACGACTTGGAGGTGGAGACGCCCAGCGCCTCCAGCATCTCGGTGGCCAGCACCTCGCGCACACCGCCCTTGAGCGTCAGCCGGCCGTCGCCGAACCGGCTGTAGGGGGTCTGGCCCGAGCCCTTGGTGCCGAAGTCGAGCAGACGACCGTCGCGTGGGTCGCGCAGCTGGGCGAACAGGAAGCCGCGGCCGTCGCCGATGTCCGGGTTGTACACCCGGAACTGGTGGCCGTGGTAGCGCAGCGCCAGCGGCGCCGGCAGCGAACCCGGCAGCGGCTCGAACCGGCCGAAGTGGGCGATCCACTGGTCATCGTCGAGCGCGCCCAGCCCCATCCGCTCGGCCCAGCGCTGGTTGCGGAAGCGCAGGATGTGGCGGGGGAAGCCGGCCGGCGCGACGACATCGTAGAAGGCATCGCCCAGGGCTTCGATGGCCCGCTCGGGCCGGAAGAACGGGGTGGAAGGGGAGGGAACGGTCATGATCGTCAGATAAGGCGTCGGCCGCCGGCGGAAAGCCCTGGCACCGGATTACCGGTCATCGCGCTGTTCAGGCAGCGACCCTGCCATGCCAGCCGCAGGAGCATTCGACAAAGCGGATCAACTCGGCCATCACGTCTTCCGGCTGCGCATCGGGCTCCGGGCCGAAGCAGCGCATCAACGCATCATGGACCGCGGCATGGATGAACGAGGCCGCCAGCGGAATGTTGACGTGGCAATCCGCCTTGCAGCCCACCGTGGCGCGCAGCATGTCCTCGACGAACTTGACCGACACCTCGCGGGCAGCGGTCGAGAATGGCTGACCTTCCGGATCATCCTCCTCGACACCGATCAGGTCGGTGGGCTTGCCATAAGTGGCGCAGAACTCGAACACCCGGGGGATGGTGATCGCCGGTGTCAGTTCAGCCATGTCCCTGGCGTCACCCCGCATGGCGGCGATCAGACTCTGCGCCCACTCCCGGCCCAGCGCCGCCAGCAGGTTCCGCTTCGACCCGTAGTGGTAGAAAATGGAGCCTTCGGCGACTCCGGCGTGGGCGGCGATATCCGCCGTCGATGTATTGACGTAGCCTCGCGTCCGGAACAGCGTGCGGGCGGCATCGAGAATGCGTTCCCGCGTCTCTTCCGGTTTGTAGCGCCGTGCGCGTTCGACCGGTTGCTCCGCCAACAGACTCTCCTCACCTAGGATACGCATGACCGGCCCATGTATTGAGCCTGCCTCAGGGGTATCACGGGAAACGTTGACGGTCATCGGTAAAATGTCCAAGTGCTTGAGGCTGAGCCGGGGTTCGCGCCATAAGCGGCAGATATGGCACCCGGCGCGGGCAACGGAGGAACGATGAAAGCGTTCGAGGATCGCTATTTCTGGTCGCGTGACGGCTTGCGCCTGCATTATCGCGATTATGCCGGTCCCGATGACCGGCCAACCGTGCTGTGCATCCCCGGCCTGACCCGCAACGCCCGGGATTTCGAGGGCGTCGCCGGTGCGCTGGCGGGCAGCTGGCGGGTGTGGTGCCTGGATCTGCGCGGCCGGGGCGACTCCGGCTACGCCAAGGATCCACTCACCTACACACCGCTGGTCTACCTGCAGGACATCGAAGCCCTGCTTGCGGAAGCCGGCGCCCGCAAGCTTGTGGTCATCGGGACATCGCTGGGCGGCATCATGGCGATGCTGATGGCCGGCACACTCAATCAGCATCTGGCAGGCGTCCTGCTCAACGACATCGGGCCGGAGATCGACGAGGCCGGCCTCGCGCGGATTCGCGGCTACGTCGGCAAAACCGGGCCCTGGCCGACCTGGATGCACGCGGCCTGGGCAATGCGGGAGCTGGCGGCCGACATCTACCCCGATTTCACCATGGAAGACTGGCTGCGCATGGCCAAGCGCGCCTGCTACCTGCAGCCCAACGGTCGGATCGCCGTCGACTACGACCCCGATATCGCCACGCCCTTCAAGATGCCCAGCGGTGCTGTCGCCATGGACCTGTGGCCAGCCTTCGACGCCCTGGCCGGCCTGCCCGTGGCCGTGGTGCGCGGCGCCACCTCCGACATCCTGAGCGCGGCGACCTGCGCCGGCATGCGCCAGCGACGGCCCGACCTGATGCTCACCGAGATTCCGCGTGTCGGCCACGCCCCGACGCTCGACGAACCCGCAAGCCGGACGGCGATCGACGCCCTGCTGGCACGGGTGATCCCGGGTTGAGACTCCGGGCCTTGATGCCCCGGGATTACCCGGGCAAATAGATCACTGCCATATCCTTGTGGGACCAAGCCACCCGTGTCCGCCACCATCGCCCTCGTCGATGACGATCGCAACATCCTGACCTCCGTCAGCATCGCGCTGCAGACGGAGGGTTATACGGTGCGTGTCTATTCCGATGGTGCCACAGCGCTCAAGGCCCTGCTGGAGAACCCGCCCGACCTGGCGGTGCTCGACATCAAGATGCCGCGCATGGACGGCATGGAGTTGCTGCGCCGGCTGCGCGAAAAATCTCGGATCCCCGTCATCTTCCTGACCTCGAAGGATGATGAGATCGACGAGGCGCTGGGTCTCGCCATGGGTGCCGACGACTATATCGGCAAGCCATTCTCGCAACGGCTGTTGATCGAGCGCATCCGCGCTGTTTTGCGTCGCGCCAGCGCCCGCCACGATGCCGATGGCCAGAACGAGCCGGAGGAACAGGCCATGGTGCGCGGCCGGCTCACCATGTACCCGGCCAAACATGAAGTGACCTGGGAGGGCAAGGATGTCTCGCTCACCGTCACCGAATTCCTGATCCTGCAGGCCCTCGCCCAACGGCCGGGTTTCGTCAAATCACGCGATCAGCTGATGGACGCCGCCTACAGCGACGACGTCTATGTCGATGACCGCACCATCGACAGCCACATCAAGCGGTTGCGCAAGAAATTCCGTGCCGTCGACGATAATTTCCGCGGCATCGAGACGCTGTACGGCGTCGGCTACCGGTTTAACGAATGATCCGTGGCGACGCGAGCGCGCGACCGCAGCAGCCCCGCTTCCTCTCGCCCCTGACGGCCCGCATCCTCGCGGTCAACGTCTTCGCCTTGCTCATGCTGGGTGGCGGCGTTCTCTACCTCGACGAATTCCGCATTCGCCTGATCGAACAGCGACGCGGAGAACTGTCGGCACAAGCGGCGCTGATGGCCGACAGCTTCGCCGAGATCGCGGCGCTGGAACCACTGGATCCCACCCTGGACCCGCGACGGACCAGCGAGCTTCTGGCGACCCTGGCCACCGACGCCCTGGCCCGGGTGCGCATCCTCACCCCCGACGGCCGGCTGCTTGCCGACAGCGCGCTGGTGGTGCCGGGACATCGCGTCGAGGCAACGTCGCTGAAGAAGCCGGGGTGGCGACGCGAGGCCGCGCAGTTTCTTGACCAGATGATCGAAACGATCGGTTCATCACCAACGCTCCCCCCCTATGACGAGCCGTCGCCCGCGCAAATCCGGCGCCTGCCGGAAGTCGCCACGGCGATGCAGGGACAGCCGGACAGCGCACTGCGCCGGCGCGCCGAGACCGGAACCACCGTGGTCAGCATCGCGGTGCCGATCCAGCGCGTGCACAAGGTGCTCGGCGTGGTGCTGCTGACGGGCGACACCCGCGACATCACCAAAGTGGTGCGGGCCGAGCGGCTGGCCTCGTTCCAGCTGTTCTGCCTGGTGTTCGCGCTGACCCTGTTCCTCTCGGTCTTTCTCGCCCGCACCATCGCCCGACCGATTCGACGGCTGGCGCTGGCCGCCGACCGGGTCAGGCTCGGCCGCGCCCGGGATGTCGCTGTGCCGCGCCTGCCCCGACGCACGGATGAAATCGGTCAGCTGGCGCGGGCGCTGTCGGATATGACACAGGCCCTGCATTCCCGGATGGACGCTATCGAATCGTTCGCCGCCGACGTCAGTCATGAGATCAAGAACCCGCTCAGCTCCCTGCGCAGTGCCGTCGAATCGCTGGGCCGTGTCAAGGACCCGGCCCTGCAGGCCCAGCTGCTGGCGATCATCCGCGATGATGTGGCGCGCCTTGACCGACTCATCACCGACATCGCGGATGCCTCGCGCATGGACGCCGAACTGTCGCGGGTGAAATTCGAGCCGGTTGACCTGGGCGAAATGATTGCCACGCTGCTCGATGTGTATAAGCTGACCGGCCAGAAACAGGGCGTCAGCATCGCTTACGCCCGCCCGCCCAAGGGAGCGGCAGTGGTCATGGGCATGGAGGTTCGTCTGGGACAGGTCGTGCGTAACCTGATCGACAATGCCACCTCTTTCTCGCCCGCCGACGGCAATGTTCGCGTCATGCTGTCGGCGACATCCGACCAGGTCAGGCTGATCGTCGACGACGACGGGCCGGGCATTCCCGATGGCAACCTGCACGACATCTTCCGCCGATTCTACTCCGAGCGCCCCTCGGGGGAGGATTTCGGCCAGCATTCCGGCCTTGGCCTTGCCATCTCCAAGCAGATCGTCGAGGCGCACGGCGGCACCATCCAGGCCTTCAACCGCCGTGACAATGGACGGGTACTGGGGGCACGCTTCATCGTCGAGCTGCCCCGATCAGCCACAGGCCGATGAGAGGCGGGTAATGGGAAGCTCACCATATGTCCATGGCAGCTGCGTGGCGATCGGCGGGCGGGCGGTGTTGCTCACCGGCCCCTCCGGGTTTGGCAAGTCCGATCTGGCGCTGCGCCTCATTGACCGGGGCGCCATGCTGGTTGCCGACGATTATGTCGCACTGTCGTGCGATGGGGACCGGCTGATCGCCGCCCCGCCGCCCCGCATCGCCGGCCTGCTGGAGGTTCGTGCCGTCGGACTTGTCCGCCTGCCCTATCTGCGGCGGGCACCTGTGGCGCTGGTGGTGGACCTGGGAGTGGAGGATGAGCGACTGCCTGAATCGCACTGGTGGCTGCATGGCGGCAGCAAAGTCCCATCGGTCTGGATCGATGCCATGCGTGATGATGCCCCGCTGAAGGTCGAGATCGCTTTGTGCGACATCCGGCTTCCGCTATAAGACGCCGCCATGCCGAAACGTCGCAAGCCAGCCCGCCGGGCGCCATCGACCCGAATATTGCTGGTCACCGGCATGTCCGGCGCCGGCAAGTCGTCCGCCCTCAAGGCCGTCGAGGATCTGGGCTATGAAGCGGTCGACAACCTGCCGATCAGCCTGCTGACCAAGCTGCTGGCCACCGAGGACATCCGCCCCGACCAGGGCGCCGAGCGCCCGCTGGCCATTGGCATCGACAGTCGCACCCGCGCCTTCGATGCCGAGGCAATCGTACAACATCTCAAGGAGTTGCGTGAGAAGCGCGGCCTTGATGTCCATGTCCTGTTTCTCGATTGCGCGGGTGAGGAACTCGCCCGCCGCTTCTCCGAGACCCGACGCCGCCACCCCCTGGCCCTCGATCGCCCGGTGATGGATGGCGTGGCGCGCGAGCGCGAGCTGATGTCGCCGCTGCGCCGCTGGGCCGACGTGGTACTCGATACGACGGACTACACCATCCACCAGCTGCGCCGGTCGATCGCCGATCGCTTCGCGCTGACCCGCTCCGAATCACTGACGCTCACACTGATGTCATTCGGGTTCTCGCGCGGCGTGCCGCGCGACGCTGATCTCGTTCTTGATCTGCGCTTCCTGTCCAATCCGCACTGGGTGGATGAATTGCGACCCCTGACCGGCCTGGATCAAGGCGTTGCGGAGTATATTGAGGGCGATCCGGCCTTCGGCGAATCGTTTCGCCGCCTCCATGACCTTGTATCCTACCTTCTTCCGCTTTACCGGAAGGAAGGGAAAGCCTATCTCACCGTCGCTTTCGGCTGCACCGGTGGCAAGCACCGATCGGTCTTTGTGACGGAACGAATGGCTGCAATGCTCAAGGGAGAGGGTCACGCCTTGTCGGTCGTTCACCGCGACCTGCGGGCACAGACCCATGGCGCGGACCAGCCATTGACCGAGGGACCAGAGAGTATCGTCGTATGATTGGATTGGTGTTGGTCACCCATGGCCGCCTGGCCGCCGAGTTCATCTCCGCCATGGAGCATGTTGTCGGCCCCCAGGAAGCGGTTCGCGCCATCTGCATCGGCCCGGATGATGACATGGAGGCGCGCCGACGCGACATCGCCGAGGCGGCGGAAGCCGTGGACTCCGGCACCGGCGTCATCCTGCTGACCGACATGTTCGGCGGCACCCCCTCCAACCTCGCCATCTCGCTGATGGGCAAGCCCAATGTCGAGGTCATCGCCGGCATCAACCTGCCAATGCTGATCCGGCTGGCCACCGTACGGCGGACCATGGACGTGACCGCCGCCGTTGAGGCGGCCCAGGAAGCCGGACGCAAATATATCTCCGTCGCGTCGAAGATTCTCGCCGGGGTGTGATAATGGGCGACATGGCGCTGGCGCAAACGGTAACCATCCTGAACAAGCGGGGGCTGCATGCCCGGGCATCCGCCAAGTTTGTCACCCTCGCCTCCCGTTTCAATGCGCAGGTGACCGTCAGCAAGGATGGGTCCGACGTCGTCGGAACCTCGATCATGGGACTGATGATGCTGGCCGCCGCCATCGGCGAGGAAATCCGGATCGCCGCCTCAGGGCCGGAGGCGCCCCAGGCGCTGGCATCGCTGGTGGCCCTGGTCGAGGCCAAGTTTGAAGAAGACTAGAACCATGCGGCCGTGTCGACTGGCTGCGTTGACCATCCTTTACGTGTCCGCCGCCGTTTGCGTCCTCGGCATCACGCCGGCACGGGCGGATGTCGACCCGGCATTGCTGGTGCGCCAGCCCGACGGTGCATACGCGCCGGCGCCTCTGGTCGGCCTTCCCGGCACCGTGGCCGAGCAACCTTGTTTGAAATACAACAACTTCTGGTGTCTCAAAGGCACGCAGTGGCGGGGCCAGACCAAGGTCGGCACACATCGGCTGGCTGTGTTCGCGGACCCCGCCGACGCCGCGCGCGCGTTTGCCATCACCCTGCAGGCCTATCGCTTCAAGCATGGTCTGAGCACACCCACCCAGATCATGAGCCGGTTCATCCTCAACCCCGGCTGCCTGAAAGGCGGCAGAAGCAAGGCCGGCTGCGCCAGCATGTGGAAGCTGGTCGACCGCCATGCCGGGCGCCTTGCCGGCGCGCTTGGCATCGGCCCGCACGAGGACACCGGAGTCTTTGTCGATCGAACGCGCGTCAATATCGAACGTGCCCGCATCCTTTTCCGGGAGGTCGCGCACATCGAAATCGGCACCACGCTGCGCGTTCGGGACTCCGTCACCGACGAGGGCCTGACGCGTGCCGGGATCAGCTGGTAATCGGCACGGCAGCACGCCGCTTTGACGGAAAACCGGCGGCGATCGCGGTACCGGGGCGACCGTTAACCAATAGACAACCAGATGATATTCAAAGGGAAATCAACAAAGTACCGGCGCGCACTTGCATTATTGTCAAGAATTCGTCAAACAACGCCCGCGTCTGGCGACAAATGCCGGCGCACGACGGGATGTTTCGGCCGATGGATTGCCGTGCAACATCTCAGGCTCTTGGAGCCCGTTGTTTGACGTGCTTTCGCGTGTGTCAAAACAACAGTTGTATGTAGTTGACCCAAGGAGATGACCCATGCTCCGCATCTGTGTCGCCACTGCGGCGATGCTCTTGCTCGGCGTTGGGCCGCACCAGGCCACAGCAGGCGCCACGGCGCCACACGCCATCGCACGACCGGCGCCCACGCCGGTTCACACGGATACCCATCCCCACCTGCTGATCCGCCAGCGCGGGGGCCATTACGCGCCAGGCAGCCTGTCCAGGTTGCCGCGCTCCGAAGCCAACCAGGTCTGCCTTGCCTACAATAATTACTGGTGCCTGAAAGGAACCAGGTGGGAAGGTCAGGTCCGCGTCGGCAAGCAGCGGCTGGCCGTCTTCGACAACGGCACACAGGCCGCCCGCGCCGTCGCCCTGACCCTTCAGGCCTACCGTTTCAAGCACGGGCTGCGCACGCCCCGCCAGGTCATGACCCGCTATGTGCTCAGCGCCGAGTGCCGCAAAGGCGGCCGCGCGACCCCGGGCTGTGAAACCATGTGGCAGAAGGTGGACCGCTATGCCGCCCGCATCGGTCAGGCATTGGGCATACGCCCGGACGATCCGATGGGCGTCTTCAAGGCGCGCAACGTCGTCGACCGCCAGCGCGCCCACACACTGTTTCGTGAAATGGCCCACATCGAAGTAGGCGACAGCGTGCGGGTTCGCGAGGAAGTGCTGGACGAAGGCCTTCGGCGGGCAGGCATCGCCGCCGCCTGAGGACGCCACCTCCCGATTTACGGCCTGATCTCGCCTGGTCTGGTGCCAACGCCGTAGGCCGCTTCCCAGCGGGCAACGATCTCCGGTGAGTCGTCGACCCGCTTGCCTGGCAGTCCATCCTCATGACTCCATCCGGGCACCCGGCTTTCGATGCCGAAATGGCTGCTGGGGTGCACGGCGACCGGGTCGTCGAGGCTGCCGATCGTCAAGTCCATACGATCGGAGTCGGGAAAGGCGAAGCTCAGCGGCGTGCCGCAACGGGCGCAAAAACCCCGTTCCGCAAGGCGTGACGAATGGTAGAGATCGGGGCCCAGCGTCGCCCAGTCGACGGCGGCCTTGGGAACATTGACAAACGCCGCAAAGACGTTGCCCACCGCCTTCTGACACATGCGGCAGTGGCAATAATACGCCTCAGGCGACTCGGTTTCCACGCGGTAGCGCTTGGCGCCGCACTGGCACCCACCGGTCAGAATCATGATCCTGCCTCCTGTTGATGGCGTTGTTTCCGGCCCGCGATCCAGCCATCAATATGCGCCTCCAGCACATCAAGCGGCACCGCGCCATTCTCCAGCACCGCATCGTGAAAGGCTCTGAGATCGAAAGCCGGCCCCAGCGCCGCTTGCGCCCGCGCCTTGAGAGCGCGGATGCGCAACTCGCCGATCTTATACGCCAACGCCTGACCGGGCCAGGTGATATAGCGGTTCACTTCCGCCTCGATGTTGTGCGGGCTGAGCGCCGTGTTGGCTGTCATGAAATCGATCGCCTGCTGCTTGGTCCAGCCCTTGGCGTGCAGTCCCGTGTCCACCACCAGACGGCACGCGCGCCACATCTCGTATGACAACCGCCCGAACTGGGTTTCCGGTTTGTCGTAGAGCCCCATGTCATGGCCAAGCGTTTCAGCATAAAGCGCCCAGCCCTCGACAAACGCGGTGAAGAAGCTGGTGTACTTGCGGAAATCGGGAAGATTCAGCTCCTGCTGAAGAGCAATCTGCAGATGATGACCCGGCACGGCCTCATGCACGGTCAGCGACGGCAGTTCGTACAGCGGTCGCTGATCAAGATGCGAGGTATTCACCCGGTACACGCCGGCCCGGCCCGCCGAGCCGGCGCCGGGTTCATAGTAGGCCGTCGTCGTGCCTTCCGCCTGATCAGCCGGAATTGGCTTCACCGTATAGGGAAGGCGCGGCAGTCGACCAAACAATCTTGGCAACTCGCCGTCGATCCGCTTGGCCAGCGCTCCGGCATGCAACAGCAGTTCATCGGGACTCCGTGCATAGAAACGCGGCTCCTCCCGCAGATAGCGGGCGTAGGTCTGGCGACCGGCAAACCCGGCGGCGAACGCCACCTTGTCCATTTCCTTCTGGATGCGCGCCACCTCATCGAGACCGATGCGATGAATCTGGTCAGGTGTCAGTTCGGTCGTCGTCATCGCCCGGGCGCGATAACGGTAATAGTCCGCTCCCTGCGGCAAGGCAGACGCGCCAACGCTTTGGCGGCAGCGTGGCGCATATTCCCCGGTGTAGAACGCCAGAAAATCCCGATAGGCCGGGATGACCTTGTCTCGCACCAGCGACAGGGCCCGCTTTTTCAGGTCTGCCCAGGCCGCATCGTCAATGCTGTCTGGCCGCCGGCCAAACGGGCGCATGAACACCGACTGGTCAACATCGTCGACAATGTGGGCCTCGATGGTCTTCTCGAACCCCACCATCGCCGCGCAGGGCTGGACGAACCCTCCCGACAGGGCCGCGCGTGTCGTGGCGATACCCTCGGCGTTCAGACGCGGATATTCCGCCAGACGGCCAAGATAGCTGTCGTAATCGGCGCGAGTGAAAAACGGCACCGCATCGGGCAGGCCGGCAAACTGGGTATGCCAGGCGCTGTAGGTGGTGAACAGCATCAGCCGCTGACCGAAAGCCAGGCCGTCGTGTTCCGTCTTCATATCGCGGATCAGGATGGCGCGATTGACCCGCTCCGCCGCTGACAGTCGAGCAGGGTCAATCGCCTCCGCCCGCCTGATCAGCGCCTCCAGCGACGCCCTCTGGCGATCCATCGCCGCGACCGACTGATCACCCAGCCTGCCATCCAAACGGCGCACGCCCAGTGACGTCGCCAGCACCGGATTTTCGTTCAGGACATAGGTCCAGTGATCATCCAGCAGTGTGGCCAACGCCTCAGACTCTGGCCGTCCTTGGACCTCCGCCGTCGACGCCGGTTGCCCCGCCCCCAACAGCAACACCAGCCCGACAGCAACCAACAGCCCTCTCGTCATCCGTACCTCCCCCTTGTCGGGCCGACATCAGCTTCACTCTACTCCAACCCCGGCAACGGCCAACTGTCCATCGCCCCGGCGTCGGGAGACCATTAACCGTCCTTTCACCTCGACTCGACACTATGACGACTGGGGATTGGGTTGAGTGAGACTGCCACAACTTTGTTGGGGTTGCGTAGGCCTATGACCGCGAAGCATACCGACACGGCTGAGATGCCGGCTACCGCCGCCGAAGCGACACGGCGCATTGTCCTCGGGACAGTCGGGTATCGCCGCCTGCCAGCGCTACTGGCGCTTGCCTACGCACTGGTGGGAGCCTTGTGGATTGCAGGCAGCGATCACCTGGTGAACAGCCTGCCCATGTCCGCCCAGCAGGTCGCCATACTGCAGACCTACAAGGGCTGGTTCTATGTCGGACTGACCGCCATCCTGCTCTATTCGGTCCTGTGTGTGACAGGCCGGCGCATTTGCGTGCATCAGGCACAGCTGCGTCATTATGGCGAACGGCTGGAACTCGCGCTTTCGGCCACCAGCAGTGGCGTATGGGAGTGGCATCTCGACAGCCGCACCCTGGTGCTGTCGCCCCAATTGAAAACGTTGCTGGGATTACCCAATGATGCAACGTTGCCAACCGACATTCTGCGTCAGCGGATGCATCCCGACGATCGGGAGCGCGCCACCGCAACGATGCGGCGCATGCTGCATCGCCCCTTCAAGGAGCAGGCCGACCAGTATCGCCTGCGACACAGCGATGGTCATTACTGCTGGGTCGGCATGCGCGGTCGGGTGATATGCGATGCCAATGACGTCCCAACCTGCCTGGTCGGCGTTGCCACAGACATCACCCATTCAAAGGAAGCGGATGTCCGCATCCAGCAACTGATACACTTCGACGCCCTGACCGGACTTCCCAATCGCGTCATGTTCATCGAAAAACTGCGTGAAATGTCAACCGGACCGTTGCTCAAGGACGAGCAGGTTCTGGTGGCCCGCTTCAACATCGAGCGTTTCCGCGAAATCAACAACGAGCTCGGCATGCGCGCAGGCGACCTGCTGCTGCGCAAAATGGCCCGCCGGCTGGAACGCGGCACGGGCGCTCTGGGTGTTGTCGCTCGCGTGGGGCCGGACGACTTCGGCGTGGTGGTCCGCGGGCTCATTGGTAACGCCACCACTCAGCAACTTGCTGAAAGATTGAGTCTGGCCGTGAACAAGCCCTACCGGCTGAACGGCGAGACGGTCCACCTGCGCGTAACGATGGGGGTCACCGTATTCCCGGCCGACGCGGCGGCGCCGGAGACCCTGCTGTCCGACGCTGAACTGGCGCTGGGGCGAGCGCGCGAACAGGGTCATCACCCCGTCGAGTTCTACGCCGCCGGCATGAACGAATCCTATCGCCTGCGATCCATGCTCACCCGTGACCTGCGCCAGGCTTGCGAGCGGGGTGAACTGCTGTTGCACTATCAGCCGATCTTCAGCGCACGTGACCAGACCCTGCAAGGCTTTGAAGCGCTGATGCGCTGGCGGCACCGGCAACTCGGCATGGTGCCGCCGTCCACCTTCATCCCGCTGGCCGAAGACATCGGCATGATCGGCGCGCTGGGCAACTGGGCGCTGCACGAGGCCTCCCGGCAGGTGTCGCAGTGGAACCGGATGGCCGGCACGACATTGATGGTGGCGGTCAATGTGTCGCCGCTGCAAACCCAGACCAACAACTTCATCGATCAGGTGGCGGCCGTACTGGCGCATACCGGCCTGCCCCCCCAGTGTCTTGAACTGGAGGTAACGGAAAGCGCGCTGATGGCCGACCCCGTGGCGGCAGCGGACCGGCTGCGTCAGCTGCGCGCCCTGGGGGTCCATGTCGCGATCGACGATTTCGGCACCGGCTATTCCTCGCTGGCAGTACTCAAGCAGTTGCCCGTCAGCAAACTCAAGATCGATCGCGCGTTCGTCAACGACCTTGATGGTAACGGCGAGGGCGTCCCCATTGTCACCACCATTATCGATCTCGCGCGCTCGCTCCAGCTCACTGTTACGGCAGAAGGCGTCGAGACAACCACCCAACTCGACTTTCTGCGCGATCACGGCTGCGACACAGTGCAGGGTTTCCTGCTTGGCAAGCCGCTACCGGCCGACCAGGCGGAACATCTGCTGCCACGGCCCGGCGCACCACGAACGGCAATCGGCGCAAAGAGCTGCTGATCTGTCATCGAACCGACACAGAGCCCTGCCAGAGGGAAGGCACGTTCTACCCTTCCTCTCGTGAGGCTCCCCCATGGCTGGTCTACCCTTCGCCGACATTGTCACGCATCGCTTTGGCCGCCGCGATGCCCTGAAAGCGGCGCTGGCCACATCCGCACTCGCTGTCCTGCCCAGCCCCTTGCGCGCGGCCGACGTGCGCGCCGGTGCAGCATCGCCCTCCTTCGAGTTCGGCGAAATCAGCCACGGCGTCGACGAAACCCACCATGTGGCGCCCGGCCACGATGCCGCGATACTGCTGCGCTGGGGTGACCCGGTGCTTCCAGGCGCACCTGCCTTCGATCCGATGCGCCAGACCGCCGCCGCGCAGGAAATGCAGTTCGGCTACAACTGCGACTACATCGGTTTCATCCCGATCAGCGCTGATCGCGCACTGCTATGCGTCAACCATGAGTACACCATTCCGCAACTGATGTTCCCCGGACTCATGAAGTCCTCCGGCGACGGCGTCACACTGGACCCGTCGGCCTATACGCCGGAAATGGCGCAGATCGAACTGGCAGCCCATGGCGTCTCGGTTATCGAACTGCGGCGCGATGGCGCGGGATGGGCAACGGTCGCCGACAGCCGGTTCAACCGGCGCGTCAGCTGCCGGTCGACCCCCATCGCCATCAGCGGCCCCGCCGCTGGCCACGACCGGATGAAGACCGGCGCCGATCCCGCCGGCCGGATGGTGACCGGGACCATGAACAACTGCGCCGGCGGCGTGACGCCCTGGGGCACCTACCTGACCGGCGAGGAAAACTTCGACCAGTATTTCCGGGGAGTGCTGCCTGAAGGTCATCGCGAGACGGAAAATCATTTCAACTATGGTATCGGTGCCGGCGGCTTCTCCCGGTTCAGCCTCGCCCAGAAGCGTTTCGACGTCAGCCATGAGCCCAACGAACCCAACCGTTTCGGCTGGATTGTCGAAATCGACCCGCAAAATCCGTTGTCAACGCCGAGGAAGCGCACCGCACTTGGCCGTTTCAAGCACGAGGGGGCGGAAACAGTCATCAACCCTGACGGTCGGATCGTGGTCTATTCGGGCGACGACGAGACCTTCCAGTATGTCTACAAGTTTGTCACCAAGGGGCGCTACGACCCGCGCAATCGCGCCGCCAACGTCGACCTGCTGGACGACGGCACGCTCTACGCCGCCCGCTTCGATGCCGATGGCTCGCTCACCTGGTTGCCCCTGATCTTCGGACACGGGCCACTGACTGCTGAAAATGGCTTTGCCAGCCAGGCGGACGTGGTCATCGAGGCCCGCAAGGCCGCGACTCTGATGGGTGCCACACCGATGGACCGGCCGGAGGATGTGCAGCCCCACCCCAGCAATGGGCGGGTCTACGTCATGCTCACCAACAACACTCGCCGCCAGGCCGGCGAGATTGATGCCGCCAACCCGCGCGCCGTGAACACCTTCGGCCATATCGTCGAACTGGTGGCCCCGGATGGCGATCATGCCGCCACCACGTTCCGCTGGGAGATCCTGTTGCGCTGTGGCAGCCCGTCGGTCGGCACCGTTGGCGCCACTTACAACCCGGTGACCAGCGCCAATGGCTGGTTTGGCTCACCAGACAACTGTGCCATTGATGCCGACGGCCGTCTGTGGGTCGCCACCGACCAGGGGGCGGCCTGGGGACAAACGGGCACCGCGGACGGTCTTTACGCCATCGAAACAGACGGGGCTCTGCGAGCAACCAGCCGCATGTTCTTCCGCGTGCCGGTGGGCGCCGAGCTTTGTGGCCCCTGCTTCACGCCCGATGGCCGCGCGCTGTTCCTGTCCATCCAGCACCCGGCAGCCGATGGCACCCGGGATTACGCTCCCTTCGGGCGCGACTCGTCGTTCGAGAACCCAGCCACCCGGTGGCCGGACTTCCAGCCCGACATGCCGCCGCGTCCATCGGTCGTGCTGGTCACGCGTCATGATGGAGGCCGCATCGGCTGAATGGCGAGCCGTGCAACGCCGGACGGCGGCAGCATGGCTTGCATCCGGCGTCGATCTCGCATTTTACAATTTTTGCAGGTTGCGGGGCGCCCGCCCGCCGATATTCGCATCTCGGCGCTTCAAATCTGTCACAAAATTTGCAATGCGATCATCGAGCATAGGTGCGTCCAGCGGGGATTCGGCCCGGGCGACGCGCGGACCGGAAGTCGAGGATCACATGTCGGAATCAAAAACGATCGCGGATTGGCAGGCGCTGGCACAGAAGGAGCTGGGCGAGACGCCACTCGACACGCTGACCTGGCAGACGCCCGAGGGCATTGCCGTCAAGCCGCTCTACACCGCCGCCGACACCGCCAGCCTGGAGGAAGACCTGCCCGGCTTCTTCCCCTTCACCCGTGGCGTGCGCGCGACCATGTACGCCAACCGGCCGTGGACCGTCCGTCAGTATGCCGGCTTCTCGACCGCCGAGGAATCCAACGCCTTCTACAAGCGCAACCTCGCCGCCGGCCAGATGGGCCTGTCGGTCGCCTTCGATCTGGCCACCCACCGCGGCTACGATTCCGACCACCCGCGCGTGGTGGGTGACGTCGGCAAGGCCGGTGTCGCCATCGACACGCTGGAGGACATGAAGATCCTGTTCCAGGACATCCCGCTCGACAAGATGTCGGTGTCGATGACCATGAACGGCGCGGTCATCCCGTGTCTGGCCTTCTACATCGTCGCGGCCGAGGAACAGGGCGTGTCGGCCGACAAGCTGTCGGGGACCATCCAGAACGACATCCTCAAGGAGTTCATGGTCCGCAACACCTACATCTACCCGCCGGCGCCCTCGATGCGGATCATCGCCGACATCATCGAGTACACGGCCAAGAACATGCCGAAGTTCAACTCGATCTCCATTTCCGGCTACCACATGCAGGAAGCCGGCGCGACGCAGGTGCAGGAGCTCGCCTTCACGCTGGCCGACGGCATGGAGTATGTCCGCGCGGCCATGGCCAAGGGCCTCGACGTCGATGCCTTCGCCGGCCGCCTGTCGTTCTTCTTCGCCATCGGCATGAACTTCTTCATGGAAGTCGCCAAGCTGCGCGCCGCCCGCCTGCTGTGGGCACGCATCATGAAGGACTTCGGCGCCAAGAAGGCCAGCTCGCTGATGCTGCGCACCCACTGCCAGACCTCGGGTGTCAGCCTGACCGAGAAGGACCCGTACAACAATGTCGTCCGCACCGCGCTGGAAGCGCTGGCGGCGGCGCTGGGCGGCACCCAGTCGCTGCACACCAACGCGCTCGACGAGGCGATCGCGCTGCCGACCGACTTCTCCGCCCGCATCGCCCGCAACACCCAGCTGATCCTGCAGGAAGAGAGCGGCATCACCAAGGTCGTCGATCCGCTGGGCGGCTCCTACTACGTCGAGAGCCTGACCAAGGAGCTCGCCGACAAGGCCTGGGCAATCATCCAGGAAGTCGAAGAGATGGGCGGCATGACCAAGGCCGTCGAATCCGGCCTGCCCAAGCTGCAGATCGAGGAAGCCGCGGCGGCCAAGCAGGCGCGCATCGACCGGCGCGAGGAAGTGGTGGTCGGCGTCAACAAGTACCGCCTGGCCAAGGAAGACCCGATCGACATCCTCGACGTCGACAACAACGCCGTGCGCGAGGCGCAGATCGCCCGCATCAACGCGGTCAAGGCCGGCCGCGACGAGGCCCGCGCCCAGGCCGCGCTCAACGCCCTGCGCGATGGCGCCAGGGGTCAGGCCAACCTGCTGGCGCTGGCGGTTGATTGCGCCCGCGCCCGCTGTACGCTGGGCGAGATTTCCAGCGCCATGGAGGATGTGTTTGGGCGTCACCGTGCCGAGATCAAGTCTGTGAGCGGCGTCTATGGCGCGGCCTACGAGGGCGATGGCGCGTTCCAGGCGCTGCAGGGCCGCATCGACGCCTTCGCCAAGGCCGAGGGCCGGCGGCCGCGCATCCTCATCGTCAAGATGGGCCAGGACGGCCATGATCGCGGCGCCAAGGTGGTGGCCACCGGCTTTGCCGACCTCGGCTTCGACGTCGATGTCGGTCCGCTGTTCCAGACCCCGGCGGAAGCTGCCCGTCAGGCCATCGACAACGATGTCCATGCCGTCGGCGTCTCCAGCCTGGCGGCCGGCCACAAGACGCTGGTGCCGGCGCTGATCGAGGAGCTGAAGGCCCAGGGCGCCGGGGATATCCTGGTGTTCTGCGGCGGCGTCATCCCGGCGCAGGACTACGACTTCCTGTACAAGGCCGGCGCCTCGGCGATCTTCGGCCCCGGCACCAATCTGGTCGAGGCCGCCGGCGGCGTGCTGGAGCTGATCGAGGCCAAACAGGGCCGGCAGGCGGCGGAATAGCGACCCCGCTGCCGTACCGCAACAGGTCAGCCCGACAAGGGGGGACGTGAACTCTCTCCTCCGCGTCCCGCCTACAAGGTGGCGGTAGCCGGCATGGCCAGACTTAACATGCGGCGCGCGGTCTCGTCCTCGCTCATCACCACATGAGTGCTGCCGAGGCGGCGCAGGTGCGCCACCTCGGCGTCCGAGTGGGCGCGCACGATGATGGCCAGGTCAGCACTGGCGTGGCGGGCCTGTTCCACCACCTGACCAGCGTCGAACCCTTCCGGGATGGCCACCAGCAACTGGGCGGCTTTCGCGAGATCCGCCTTGGCGAGAACTTCGGGACTGGCGGCGTTACCCACAATGACCTCGGCGCCATCCCGTCGCGCCGCCTCGGCCTGCTCGGCGATCTCCTCGATCACCACCAGCCTCGTCCGGTTCACCATGAGGGCCTGGCCAACACGCCGGCCGACCCGGCCATAACCGACAAGGACGACATGACCACCATGAGCGTCCGGGGCCGGCGGCGGCGTGCCGGGGGCTGACTGCTCGGCAACTCCCAGGGCCTCGGGATCGAGCCGGCCGATCCAGTTGAACAGGAACGGATTGATGAGGATGGAAAACATCGCGCCGGCAAGAACCAGATCCTGCCCATCCGGCGGCAGCAAATTCAGGCTGACCCCGAGGGCTGCAAGAATGAACGAGAATTCGCCAATCTGACCCAGGCTGGCCGATATAACCAGCGCCGTACCATGCGGATGCCCGAACAGGCGGACGATGACATAGCTCGCTAGCGACTTGCCCACGATGATGATGGTCACCGTGGCCAGCAGCGGCAGCGGTTGCTCGATGATGATCCGCGGATCAAACAGCATACCCACCGAGACAAAGAACAAGACCGCGAAGGCATCCCGCAGAGGCATTGTCTCTTCTGCCGCCCGCTGGCTCAACCGGGTTTCACCAAGGATGATCCCGGCAAAAAATGCTCCCAGCGCGAACGAAACGTCAAACAGCATCGCCGCCCCGAAGGCCACCCCCAGCGACATCACGAGCACCGCAAGGCGAAAGAGCTCCCGCGAACCGGTGTGCGCGACATAATGCAGCAGTGCAGGAATGGCGCGACGGGCAATCAGGAGCATGAAGGCAACGAAACCCGATACCTTGAGCAAAGTCAGCGCCAGTGCGCCGACAAATGCGCCGAACGTAACGCCCGCGCCGGTAGCGGCACTGGCAACGGCAGGCAAGAGAACCAGCGCCAGTACCATCGCCAGATCCTCGACGATCAACCAGCCAACGGCGATACGCCCCCGTTCGGTGTGGAGGAGATTGCGCACCTGCAAGGCCCGGAGCAGCACCACCGTGCTCGCCACCGATAACGCAAGGCCGAAGACGATGCCCGCTCCCAGTGACCAGCCCAGCAGCATCGCCAGCCCGACGCCGGCAAGCGTGGCCACCGCAATCTGGCCGATAGCGCCCGGTACCGCCACATGACGAACAGACAGCAGGTCACGCAGCGAGAAATGCAGTCCGACGCCGAACATCAGCAGAATGACACCGATTTCCGCCAGTTCCGCCGCCAGTCCGCCATCGGCGACAAACCCCGGCGTGAAGGGGCCGACAATGATACCCGCCAGCAGGTATCCCGCGAGAGGCGACACACGCAACCGATGGGAAAGCAGGCCGAAAATGAAGGCGACCGTCAGGCCGGCCACAATGGTCGGGATGAGAGGTCCATGTTGCATCAGCGATCGCCAGACACCTATTTGCCCCCTTTGGCGACGCCGTCGCGGAGAAAGCCCATCCTCACGGCGACCGCCGTGTTGCCAACATCATTGCTGCGCAGGCTTTAAAGATATGCAGGCCATCGCCTCCAGACAAGGCCGGGCATGCTGCGACGGCACTCCGCCTTATGTTGGCGCCCCGTCACGCGACAGGATAGAATTGCCGGAACCAGGCGCGGTACTGCAGGATCGGCCCGTCGCCATCGCACAGCAGGGGTTGGGCGCGATAGATCTTGTTGTCCCAGATCGGCAAGTCCGCTTCAACGCCCGCATAGTCGCCGCGTTGGCCGACCTGTTCCTCGATCAGCTCGTCGATCATCCGCTGGCGGAAGCCATCCTCGTAGGGCGGATGGAAAAAGGTGAAGCGCAGACGCGTCAGCGCGGTGTCGAGCGGCGTGATGGTCATGATGTTGAGCAGGCTGACATAGCGCTCCTGGCGCAGGATCTGCAGACCCGGCCCCCATTGCTGGAGGTTGAGCCGGTAGTCGCAGCTGTGCATCTGGCCGTCCTCGCCCTCGATCGGCAGCTGCGTATTGATCAGTGTCTGGCGTAGCGGTCCCGCGTACTGCGACTGGCCGTTGGGCACCACCGGCTGACCGTGGACATAGACCAGGTGGGGGCCATCGACGCTGTTCTCGCCGATCTCCTGGGCGATGGTGTGGATGTCGTGCACCGGCCCCGCCCGCTGCCGCCAGTCCGCCGGCACCGCCTCGACCAGCGCGTCGAGAGACCAGTCGGGCGCCGCGCCCGCCGGGTGGTACCAGGCCCAGATGCCGCCGGCCGCCTCGCGCACCGGCAGTGCCCGCAGCGCCGGCGCGCGTTCCAGCACCGGCGGCATCTTGCGGGCATAGGGAATGTCGCGGCAGAAGCCGGCGGTGTCGTAGCCCCACTTATGAAACGGGCAGCGCAGCAGCGCCCCGTCGACGACGCCGCCGACACCCAGATGGGCGCCCAGATGCCGGCAGTAGGGCTCCACCACACCGGCGGTGCCGGCCTGATCGCGGAACAGCACCCACTGGCCGCCGAACAGCGTCAGCGTGCGCACGGCGCCGGGCGCCAGCTCATCGGCCGGACACAGGTGATACCAGCCGACCGGGATCGGCAGGCCATAGCGTTGGGCGGGCGCAAGCGGCGACGGGGCGATGCTGGCCATGACGAGGTCTCCTTGCCGTAAACAGGGCCATAACGGGGCCGCAAACAGGGCCGATGACGGGGCGGCGCTAGATCAGGGTGGCGAAGGCGGCGGGCGAGAAGGCCGGCAACGGCGCCCCCTGGCGCAGCTTGCGAGCCCAGTCGGGATCGGCGAGCAGCGCGCGGCCGACCCCCAGCAGGTCGAACTCGCCGCGCTCGATCGCCACCACGGCGCGGGCGACATTGTCCTCCGCCGGCACCACCGCCATCAGCGAGTCCTTGAGCTCGCGGCTGAGGCCGACGCCGCCGACGGCGATCGCCGGCACGCCGGTAAGCCTGCGCGTCCAGCCCGCCAGCGACAGCGGCGACCCGGCAAAGGCAGGGCGATGGAACACCCGCGTGCTGACATCGAAAAGGTCGACGCCCGCATCGACCAGCGGCGCCAGCAGTGCCGCCAGCATGTCCGGCGTGTCGACCAGCCGGGCGTCATAGTCCTGCAGCTTCCATTGCGAATAGCGAAACGCCACCGGCAGCGCCGGCGCGGCGGCGCGCACCGCCTCGATCACCGCCACCGCGAAGCGGGTCCGCGCCGCCAGCGTGCGGCCCCAGGCGTCGACGCGACTGTTGGTCTCGGGCCACAGGAAGCTGTCGATCAGGTAGCCATGGGCGCCATGCAGGGCGATGCCGTCGAAGCCGGCCGTCTGCGCATGGGCGGCCGAACGCCCGAACGCGGCGATGACGTCGGCGATGTCGTTGTCCGTCATCGCCACGGTGGGCGGGCGCACCGCCTCAAGGTAATCCGGCGGCGCGCTGGTGCTGCCGTCGAGCGGGCCCCAGCGACCATCGGGCCGGCACGAGACAGCGCGCGGCTGCGGCCCGCTGCCGGGGCGCCGCAGCGGGCCCTGATGCCAGAGCTGGGCGAAGATAAGCCCGCCGGCGGCATGCACGGCATCGGTGACCGCCCGCCAGCCAGCGATCGCCGCCGCGCCCTGCAGCACCGGCATGTTGCGCTCGCCAAACGTGCCCTCGCCCAGCGCGGCGGGATGATCGACGCCGATGCCCTCGCTCATGATCAGGCCCACGTCGGCCGCCGCGCGCCGGGCGTAGTAGCTGGCGGTGGCGGGACCCGGCACACCGTCCTCGGCCATGCAGCGGGTCATCGGCGCCATGACGATCCGGCTGCGCAGATCGAGGCCGGCGAGGCGGCAGGGCGAGAACAGCAACGCCGTCCGGGCGTCGATGGAGACGGCGACGTTCATGCCTGGGCTCCCGGCGTGATGGACAGTGTCAGCGGGGTCCAGCGCAGGCATTCGGCAAGGTCCGCCTCCAGTTTGCCACGGACCAGCTGCAGCGCGTCCTGGCCCAGCACCAGAGTGGCCGGCGGCGCGCTCATCAGGCCGGCCTCGACGATGGCGGCCGCCGCCCGGTCGAGGTCGCCCAGCAGCGCCTGATCGAGCCACTGCGCCCAGCGCTCGCGGATGAAGCCATAGGCCGGCAGGCTGTCGGCGTGCGCCATGTTGGCGCCGAACGCGGTGGCCAGCGCGCCCGGCTCGGCGACCATGACGTGGATGCCCAGCGGCGCCAGCTCGCCCACCAGGGCCGTCGACAGTCCCTCGATGGCGCATTTCGACGCGGCATAAAGGCCCAGCCCGCCGACGCCGAACCGCGCCACGGCGGAGGAGATGTTGATGATCCGTCCCGCCGCGCGGGCGCGCATCACCGGCAGCACGTGGCGGATCATCCGCAAGGTGCCGAAGAAATTGGTGTCGAACACGGCGCGCGCCTGCGCCTCCGTCACTTCCTCCACGGCGCCGAACAGGCCGAAGGCGGCATTGTTCACCAGCACGTCGATGGTGCCGAAACGCGCCAGGCCCGCCGCCACCGCGTCGGCCACCATCGCCTCGTCCCGGATGTCCAGCCGCAGGGCCAGCGCCTGCTCGGGGTAGGCCGCGGCAAGCGGCGCGATGGCCGCCGGATCGCGGGCGGAGACGATCACCCGGGCGCCGCCGGCCAGCAGGCGGCGGGCCAGCGCCTGACCGAGACCGGACGAGGCGCCGGTGACGAACCACACACGTCCCGGTTCGGCGGCGGCCTCAGGGGCGCCCCCGGGCGCGGGCGACCCCGCGTGCCGGGGCGTGTTCCGGGGGGGGAACTCGGCGGCGGACATCACGCCAGCTCCCCGGCGAGCTGGCTGGCCGGCGCCGAGGCCCCCTCAGGCCGGGTCGCCAGATCCTTGGCCAGCAGATAGGGGCCGACGAACAGGCAGTCGATGCCGGTGCCGAGGAAGGTCTGCACGCCATCCTCGATGCTGTGGACGATCGGCTTGCCCATCACGTTGAGGCTGGTGTTGAGCAGCATCGGCACGCCGGTGCGGGCGGCGAACGCCTCGATCAGCCGGTGGTAGAGCGGATTGCGCGCACGGGTGACGCTCTGAGCGCGCCCGGTGCCGTCGGCATGGCAGACCGCCGGCACCCGCGCGCCCATCTCCGGCCGGAAGGTCAGCGTGCGCTCCATGTACGGGCTGTCCTGATAGTCGCTGAAATAGTCGGGACCGGCCTCATGCAGCACCGAGGGCGCGAACGGCCGGAACGCCTCGCGGAACTTGACCACCGCGTTGACCCGGTCCTTCATTTCCGCCCGGCGCGGATCGGCCAGAATGCTGCGGTTGCCCAGCGCCCGCGGACCGAACTCCGCCCGGCCCTGCATCCAGCCCACCACCTGGCCGGCGGCGATACGGCGGGCGGCTTCCGCCACCAGCACCGCCTCGTCGTCGAAGCGCGCCCACGGCAGGAACGGTGCATGACGACGGATCGCCTCCAGCGCATGAAGGTCGATGCTGGAACCCAGATAGGGCGTGTGGGCGTCACCGCCGGCGATCACCCCTTCGCCATGATCGCGCGCCGCCAGCATGGCGGCACCGGCGGCGTTGCCATCGTCAGCCGGCGCGCAGGGCACGAACAGCTGATCGAAGGCCCCCAGCCCGGCAATGCGGCCGTTGAAGGAGGAATTGAGGCCGCAGCCGCCGGCCAGCACCAGCACCTTCTCGCCGGTACGCCGGGCCAGCTCCCGGATCAGCGCGGTCGAGATGTCGGCGAAATAGCGCTGGAAGGTGTGGGCATAGTCCGCCGCCTTCTGGAAGTCCCGCTTGTGGCTGACGGGGTTACCGGCCAGCTCAAGGAAGATGTCCACCGCCTGGTCGGTGCAGTTCACGCTCAGGCCATCGACCGTGTAGAGCGCCTGCAGGCGGCGGTAGAGCGCCTCGTCGGTGCGGCCGTAGGGCGCCAGCCCCATGATCTTCCATTCCTCGCCCGCCACCGGCTCGAAGCCGCAGGCCAGGCAGACGAGAATGCCATAGTAAAGCCCGAGGCTGCCGTAGCAGGCGACCAGCGCCCCGCCATAGGGTTCGGTCTCGATGGGGTGCAGATCGCCGTCGCGATAGTGCCAGAACGCCGTGCCGCGCCCCTCGCCCTGGCCGTCCATCACCATCACCGCCGCCCGCTCGAACGGGCTGCTCCAGGCGCCGAACGCGGCGTGGCAGAGATGATGGTCATAGGCGCGGGTCTCGACCACCCGGCGGCCCAGCGCGCCAGCGGCGCGATGCAGGCCATGGCCGGCGATGTCGATGCTGGGCTTCATGAAATGGTCCCAGCTGTCGCGGTGGAACGTCACCAGCTGTTGCAGCACGTCGCGATGCTGCGGCAGCGCGGCGATGCTCTGGCGCAGCAGATCATTCTCGGCATGCCAGATGGCATCGGCCTGCGCGCTCCAGCTGCGGGCCAGCACGATCTCGTCGCCCGAGGCATGTTGGGCCAGCACGTTGCGGCAGTAATGGTGGTCGTCGGGCGCCATGCCGACCGCGAACTTGCTCTGGCGATACCGCTCGGCGGCCTCGGCAAAGGCCAGCGCGCGATTCTCGACCAGGGCCACGGCACCGTCGTGCCCCGTGCAGGACAGGCCAACAAATGTCTTCACCGAACCCATATCAGCACCTCTTCTCGGTTGATGCGTTGGCGGACGTGACGACCCGTCATGGCGCCATGTTGTAGCCGGCGATGTGGCGGGCCGCCTGATAGGCGAAGGTCATGGCCGGCCCGAGCGTGGCGCCGGGGCCGGGGTAGGACGGCAGCACGGCGGCCGCGCAATTGCCGTTGGCGTACAGGCCGCCGATGGGCCGGCCGTCGTCGGCCAGCACCTGGCCGTTCTCGTCGATGTCCAGCCCGCCGTTGGTGCCGAACTCGCCAAGATAAATCCGCACCGCGTAAAACGGCGGTCGGGCAATCGGCGCAAGACACGGGTTGGGCGTGACCGCCGGGTCGCCGTAGTAGCGGTCGTAGACGCTGTTGCCGCGACCGAAGTCGGCATCCTCGCCGCACGCGGCAAAGCCGTTGAACCGCGCGATGGTGGCGCCCAGCCCGGCGGCATCGATGCCCACCGCGCGGGCGAGATCGTCCAGGCTGTCGGCGCGGGTGAGGAATTCCGGGCAGAAATAGGCACGCGGGATCATCCAGTCCGGCATCAGCCGCGAGGTCAGGATCGGGCTGACGATGTATTTGCGCCGGAAGTCGGCATCAAAGATCAGCCACAGCCGGCTGGTGTCGGTGCCGCTGGCGTGCAGGCGATGGCATTCGCGCACATAGAGCTGGTAGTTCATCGACTCGTTGGCGACACGCTGGCCGCGCGCATCGACGACGCAGCTGCCGGGGTAGGATTTCTCCATGATCGACGGATAGGGGTGGGCGATCCCCGGCACTCGGAAGGTCGGCACCCACCAGGCGCCTTCCATGCGGCGCAGCCGGGCACCGTGGCGGCGCGCCAGCGCCACCGCCGTGCCGGTATTGGCCTTGTGGGTGGTGCTCCAGGCAGCCTGCGTCGGTTGCGGCAGATACTGCTCGCGCAGCGCCTGGTCATGCTCGAAGCCGCCGGTCGCCAGCACCACGGCCCGTCGGCAGCCGATCCGCCGGACACGACCGGCCTGCTCGACGACGACGCCGGTCACCCGGCCCTGCTGCACCACCAGATCCTTGAGCTCGACGCCCAGCGCCACCGGCACCTGGCGCTCTTCCAGCGACCACAGCAGCCGGGCGACGCCGGCGCTGCCGCAGGTGGCGCGGCGCGACTGGCGGGTGTGCCGCCGCTGCGGCAGATCGAGAAAATAGTGCAGCAAAAGTTTTGCTGCGGCCCATTGCCAGCCCGGCGCCTGAACGTTGAAGCTGTGTGCCTCGGTCTGGGTCATCGGCACGCGGTTGAGAATGCGCAGGATCGGGTGGCCGTCCTTCAGGCGCCGGCCGCGGTCCGCCAGCCGGGTGATGTCGACCGGTTCGGGCTCCAGCGAGCGATGGCCAGCGCGCGCGCCCGGCAGGTCGGAGAAATAGTCGGGATAATGCGCCAGCGAGACATAGCGCACCCGGCTGCGCTCATGCAGGAAGCGCAGCATGCGCGGGGCCTGCTCGATGTAGGTTTCCACCAGGCGTGCCGGCACGTCGTCCGCGCCATTGGCCGCCAGGGCATAGTCCCGGGCCTCGTCGAGCGAATCCTCGATGCCCGCCGCCGCCGCATAGTGATTGCCGGGCACCCAGATGCCGCCACCGCTCAGCGCGCTGGTGCCGCCGACCTCCATCGATTTCTCGATGACCATCACATCGCGCACGCCCATGTCGTGCAGGCAAAGGGCGGCCGTCAGGGCACCGTTGCCCGAACCCACGACGACCACATCGCGAGAGTCATCCCACATCGCGTTTACTCGAATCAGGTGTTGGCAGTTGAAGCGGCTGGCCGCGTGCGGCCGGCGCGGTCGGCTAGCTGAAGTCCAGGTCGTAGCCCTCGATCATCCGCTGGAACTCGGGCGTGAAGAACGTCGACTTCCACCAGCCGATATATTTGTCGATGATCTGGTCCTTCGCCCGGTAGGCCGGCTGGTACAGCCGCAGCTTGTCGGCGGTGTAGAAGGGCGGGTCCTCCTGACCGACGTAAAGGTGGTTGGCGAACATGTGCGCCTGCAGCCCCACGGCATTGAGCGCCTTCTGCACCGGGCGGGTCTTGAACGCCTTGATGGTGCGCGCGCCATGGCACATGAACAGCTCATAGGTGAAGGGGTCGATCGGCGTCACATACAGCCAGGACAGCAGGTCGATGCCGAACTGCGGCTCCCACCAGCGGCTCTTGGCAAGCCCGGGACCGATGCCCGCCGCCGTCACCCGCGTCAGCACCTCCGGCAGCGCCTTCTTGCTCCCCGGCGGGCGGGCGAACATCCGCCGCAGTCCGCGCAGGCGACCGGCGCGTGGATAGGCCTCGTCCACCTTGTGCACGTTGCGGGCCAGCAGCTCGAAACTGAAATAGCACTCCCGGCCATCGGGCGAGACGGAGAAGGCGTGATCGCACACCGGCTCCGGCGTGCCGTGCACGGTCTGGAAGTGCATGTAGTCGGCGTTGGCCATCAGCGGCACCAGCATGTCGCCGTTGAACACGCCGACCGACTGGGTATCGTAGAGGAAATCATCCTCGTCGACCTCGGAGAAGCCGAGATTGGGCACCGGCAGCGGCGGCGCCGTCCAGTCCCGCTGCCGCAGCGCCAGCACGAAGCCGTGATATTCGATGGTCGGGTAGATCCGCAGCGGCCCCGGGCGGCCATTCTCGATCTGGCGTTGCGGGTCGAAGCGCAGATGGTGGTAGGGGCAGACCATGATGCCGCCTTCCAGGCAGCCGCCGTTCTTGTAGCTGTCGAAGTGGGCGCCCAGATGCGGACAGTGCGCCTGGGTGCAGATCACCTGGCCGGAGTCCGGGTGACGGTAGATCACCACGTCCTGACCGAAGAACTTCTTCGAAATCAGCCGGTCGGTGCGCACCTTGTCGGCGAATTCAAGGACGAACCAGCCCTCTGGATAGGGGTCGACGTCGGGGTGCTGCAACAACAGATCCCGCAGCCGCTTGCGGCCCCGGGCCGGCACCTGCTGTTCCGCCGCCGCCGGCTTGCCCACCATGATGTTCATGCATCCCTCCCTGGCCTGACGGTGCACCGGCACGCTTCACGCCGGCGACACGAACGGGTCAATTCACACTCTTAGCGAGCTTTGTTGGGATCATTACTACTCATGGTAATACGAAGAATGCAACGATAAATTTTGCGCAATATGGGCATATCAGACACCACGACCCCCACAATTGCGCTTTATAGTAGATTTTGTAGGAGGTTATGGTCTTCGCGCGCTCCACTAAATACACGCATTGGGTGTATATACAGGACGGCGACGGCGGCGTGGCAGCGCCATCGCGATCGCCGGAAGATACCGAGGGCCGAATCATGCCCGCGCCGGCGGCCTTGCCTTCCCCGGCCGTCCCCGCCAAGAGCCCTGCATGACCGAATTCGATGCGATCATTCTGGGGGCCGGCGCCGCGGGCCTGTTCTGCGCGGCCACGGCGGGCCAGCGCGGGCGGCGCGTGCTGCTGCTCGACCACGCCGACCAGCCGGGCCGGAAAATCCTCATTTCCGGCGGTGGCCGCTGCAATTTCACCAATCTGCACGCCAGCGCCGAGCGCTACCTGTCGGACAACCCGCACTTCGCCAAGTCGGCGCTGGGCCGGTTCACGCCGGCCGATTTCATCGCGCTGGTCGACCGCCACTGCATCGCCTGGCACGAGAAGACGCTGGGGCAGCTGTTCTGCGACGGCTCCGCCCGGCAGATCGTCGCCATGCTCGCCGACGAATGCGGCCGCGGACAGGTGGATCTGCGGGTCGACAGCGCGATCCGCGCCGTCGACCACCGCGACAACCGCTTCCACGTCCGCACCGACACCACGACCTTCGCCGCGCGTGCGCTGGTGATCGCGACGGGCGGGCCTTCGATCCCCAAGATGGGTGCAACGGGCGTCGCCTACGACATCGGCCGCCGGTTCGGACTGGGCGTGGTCACCCCACGACCGGGTCTGGTGCCTCTGACCCTGGGCGCCGACGACACCCTGTTCCGCGCGCTGTCAGGCGTCGCCACCGAGGTGATCGTCAGCCTGGGGCGCACCCGCTTCCGCGAGGCGGCGCTGTTCACCCACAAGGGACTGTCGGGGCCGGCGATCCTGCAGATTTCATCCTACTGGAAACCCGGCGACCGCCTCGGCGTCAATTTCCTGCCCGGGCACGACACCGACTGGCTCGTTGCCGCCAAGCGGGCCCGGCCGCGCGCCGCATTGCGCGCCACACTGGCGGCCCCGCTGCCGCAGCGGCTCGCCGAGGCGCTGGCCGACCGACTCGATCTGCCGGCCGGCCCGTCGGAGCTGGGCGGCCTCACCGACAAGGCGCTGAGCGAGATCGCCCAGCGTCTGGCCGACTGGCCGTTCACCCCCAGCGGCACGGAAGGCTTCGCCAAGGCGGAAGTCACGGTCGGCGGCCTCAGCACCGCGGACCTGTCGTCCAAGACCATGGAGGCCCGGCAGGTGCCGGGGCTTTTCGCCATCGGCGAGGCGGTGGACGTCACCGGCTGGCTCGGCGGCTATAATTTCCAGTGGGCGTGGGCCAGCGCCTGGGCCGCCGCACAAGCGCTCTGACGTTACGCCACGCCAAACATCTGGGCGAGAAACTGGGTGCGGCTGGAGGCGCGCGCCTTGCCGTACATCGAGCGCAGGTGATTCTCGACGGTGCGGGTGCTGATCTGCAGCCGCACACCGATGGCATCGTTGGACAGCCCGGCGCCCAGCAGATGGGCGACCTCGATTTCCCGTGTACTGAGATCGAAGCGCCGGCACTGTTCCTCCAGGCGCGAGCGCATGCCGGCCGCGACGGTGGTGACAATCACCCGCACGGCGCCATCGGCCAGCGTCTGGCGATGCAAATGGGCACTCAAGCCGCTGCCGGCAACGTCCAGCGGCATGGGCCCGGTGCGGTCCGCCGGCAACCGGGCGGCGGCGGTGCGGATGGCCTCCAGCCAGGCGCGGCTGGTCTGCCGGTCGACGACGCCGAGGTCCGCCAGCCCCTTCTCGTTGGCGTGCAGCACATCGAACCGGCCGTTGAAAATCACCAGGCCGACCGGCTGGCGCGCCTGCGCCAGCGCATCCATCGCCCCGTCGACTTCCTCCATCGCGCCGGCCAGGCACAGGCGCGACAAGGTGGCGGTCACCACCGATTTCAGCTGGCGCAGGCGGCGGCTCTCCGCGGGCGTGAACGGCTCAAGGTCGCGCTGGCGATGCAGGCCGACACAGAGAATCTGGTCGTTGAGCGCCCGCACCGGAATGAACAGGCCGAGCACATCATTGATGCCGTAGCGGTGCAGAAACTCATGGTAATAGTCGCTGCGGTGGAATTCGCGCGGATCAGTGAGCTCGGTCAGCGTTACTACGTCGGCGGCCTTGGGCGAACTGTTGAGAATGCGCGAGGCCTGCGCCACCGGGTCGAAGCGGTAGAAGTGATCGACATAGCTGGCAAGGCTCAGCGGATTGAGCGCGAACGTGATGCCGCGATCCACCACCGGCCCGCCCGGGCGCAGCACGAACTGCAAAAAAACCGCGCTGGAGGCACCGACCTCGCGGGCCAGTGGCGCCAGCACGTCCCGGCCGAGATCGCGAAATCCCGAACAGCCGAGAATCCGCCCGTAAAGGTCGAGCGTTTCTTCAGCCGTGCGCGCGGGCAACTCGTCCATACCTGTCCTCCCCTGCACCGCCTTTTTGTTTTCGCGATGCCAGCACCGACGTCGATCGGTAACAACAGTGTAATCGACGCTGCCGGGATGGAGCAAGGCAGGGACGAGCGGGCCCGGCGCGTATCGGCGAGAAGTCAGGCGATATCGGTCCACTGCTCCGGCTTGGCGATGTGGCCGGCGACGCCATGTTCGCGCGCACGTTGGTACATCAGCTTGCCATCGACAACCGCAGCGATTGACCCATCCTCGTTGAAGCCGCACAGCGGGCCGTGGGCGACCGCGAACATCACCACGCCGTCATTGTCGGTGTCGGGCTGGTGGTTGATGCCGCCTTCCTCCAGCACATAGGCGCCCACCCGGCCGCGATCGGCGCCATAGCCGAAGCCGCCCTCGACGATATAGGCCTCCACCGTGCCGAGATGGCCATGCACCGGCGCCTCGTTGCCGGCATCGACCTTGAGCAGCATGGTGAAGCCGCCGGTGCGCGGGTTGATGCTGAGCAGCTTGTAGTGGGTGCCCTCCATCACCCACGGCTTCCACGGCAGGGTGCTGGTGTCGAAGAACGCCGGCTTGTGCGGCTGGGTGATGGTCATGGACGTGTGCTGGACGATGGCGGACATTCGGCTTCTCCCCATGTGTTGACGTCGGCGGAGGTCGTCATCCGTCAGGACCTCCCCCTTGTTTGCCGCGCTAAAAAGACGCCGGGCGATGCGACGAGGCAATGGGGGTTTCCCGCTATTGGCCCTCCCCGGGCAGCGGCTAGGGTGCGGGCAACAACAACGATCATCCAGTTGGGGAGGGCATATGAACGCGTCCAGGCGTTTCACCACGATTGCCATGAAGTCCGGCTTTGCCATGGTATCCGCCATCGCGCTGGCGGCGCCGGCGTGGGCCGACGACAATGCGGAAACCAGCACCGAGGTGCTGCAGGAGATGGTGGTCACCGCCACCCGTCGCGAAGCGGCCATCCAGGACATCGGCATCGCCGTGACCGCGCTGGGCAGCGAGGCGATGGAGGATCTGGCGATCACCGATCCCAACGACCTCACCAGCGTCGTCCCCGGCTTCTCGTTCACCGATACCGGCTCGCCGGTGGTCGGCCTGATTTCCATCCGCGGCGTGTCGCAGAACGACTTCGCCGGCCACCTGGAGGCACCGAACTCCTTCTACATCGACGAGGTCTATCTGCCGGCGATTTCCGCCACCTCGCAGAAGATGTTCGATGTCCAGCGCGTCGAAGTGCTGAAAGGCCCGCAGGGCACGCTGTTCGGCCGCAACGCGACCGGCGGCCTGCTGCACGTCGTCACCAACAAGCCGACTGACGAACTCGACGGCTACGCCTCGATCGCCGTCGCCGAACGGGACAGCGTGACGTTCGAGGGCGCTGTCGGCGGTCCGCTCAGCGACACGGTGAAGGCGCGTATCGCGGCCTACCGCTCGAAGTCCGACGGCTATTACAAGAACGACATCGGTCCCGACCTCAACGAGGAAAATGTCGTGGCCGCGCGCGGGCACATCCAGTTCACGCCCAACGAGCAGCTCGATATCCTGATCAGCGCCGACTATTACAAGCTGAAGCCGTCAACCACCGGCGGCGCCTACGCGACCGCCGGCACGCCCAACGCCGACGGGCTGGGTGTGCCGCTGCCCGGCGAGCCGACCTCGTTCGGTTACACGGATGCCGATGGCGATCCCTTCACCGGCTCGTTCGATGAGCCGGGCCGCGTCGCCAAGCGGATGTGGAGCACCACGGGGCATGTGTCGTACGATTTCGGCAGCGTGGTGCTGACCTCGCTGACCGCCTACTCGGAAGTCGACAGCGACTACCGGGAAGACAACGACCTGTCGCCGGTGCCGTTCACCGTGTTCACCCAGCGCGCCGACAGCACCAATTTCTCGCAGGAACTGCGGCTGAGCGGTTCGACCGACAAGATGAACTGGACCACCGGCGTCTATTATCTCGATATTGATGGCACCTACAATCAGGGCTTCGCTGTCCAGTACTTCGGCGCCGCCATGCTGGCCGACTACAGCCTGTCCACCAAATCGTGGTCCGTGTTCGGCCAGGTCGATTATGAGCTGAGCCCGACGGTGACGGTGGTCTCCGGCCTGCGCTGGACCCGCGACAAGAAGAATTACCACTACACCCAGAGCTGCACCAATACCGACAGCACCGGCGTCACCCTGCCGGACGCCTGCGGCATGCTGTTCGCGCCGGCGCCGGGCACCATGGCCGAGGCCGGGACCATCAACGACAGCCATGCGGAAAACGGCTGGTCGGGGCGGCTGGAACTCGACTGGCGGCCGGTCGACGGCCTGCTGCTCTACGGCAGCATCAGCCGGGGCTACAAGGCGTTCAACTACAACGCCGGCTTTGCCGGTCTGGCGCCGGTGGCCGGCGTCCGCTTCAAGGGCGAGAAGCTGACCGCCTTCGAGGTGGGCAACAAGCTCGACTTCTGGGATCGCAAGGCCCGCTTCAACCTCAGCGCCTTCTATTATGACTACAAGGACTTCCAGGCGTTCGACCAGCGCGGCCTGAACTTCACGCTGTATAACACCGACGCCACCATCTACGGCGCCGACGCGGAGTTCACCGTTCAGCCCGGTGCCGGCCTCACCCTCTATGCCGGCCTGAGCCTGCTGCACACCAAGGTGGAGGACGTGCCCATCGGCACCGGCTTCCGTGATCGTCAGGCGACCCAGTCCCCCGACGTCACCTTGAGCCTGATGGCGACCAAGGCGTTCGAGTTGAGCATCGGTACCGTTCGCGCCACCCTCAACGGCGTCTACACCGACGAGTTCTACTCGCAGCTCAGCAACGCGCCGGTGACGCTGGTGCCCTCCAACTGGCTGGTGAACGCCCGTATCGCCTACACCGACCCGCGGGAGCGCTTCGAGCTGGCGGTGTTCGTCAAGAACCTGATGGACGATAACCGCAAGATCTACGCCTTCGACATCACCGGCGCGCCGCTCGGGCTCGTCGAGAACAACTACGGCGAACCCCGGCAGTTCGGTGTGGAGGCCAAGGTCAACTTCTGACGCGCCTGACGCCAACGGGATCAGGAATGGCCACCCGCGGTGCGCTGCGCCAGCAGCCATCGCGGGTGGTTCCTGCCCCGGCGATCACGCCGTCAGGCCCGGCCGCGGGAGCACCCCCTCCCGCACCCCGGCCTGACCCACCGTTCAGCCGACCGATACAGCAGCAACCGGGGAGAATAGGGCAATGGCAAGACTGGCGAACAAGGTGGCGCTGGTGACCGGCGGCGGCTCCGGCATCGGCCGCGCCACCGCCCTCACCTTCGCCCGGGAAGGCGCAAGCGTGTTCGTCGCCGACATCAACCTCGCGGCGGCACAGCGCGTCGCCGGGACTATCGGCGCACAGGCCGAGGCCCACCTGCTCGACGTGACGTCGGAGCCGGCCTGGGAGGCCGCCGTCCAGGCCGCCATCGACCGCTTCGGCAAGCTCGACATCGTCGCCAACATTGCCGGCATCGGCCGCGGCGGCAGCATCGAGGACACGACGCTGGAAGACTGGCACGCGATGATCGCCGTCAACCTCACCGGCGTGATGCTGGGCTGCAAACACGGCATCAAGGGCATCGTGCGCTCGGGCGGGGCCGGCGCCATTGTCAACATGTCGTCGATGGGCGGCATCGTCGGCCCGTCCGACATCGCCGGCTATTGCGCCAGCAAGGGCGGCGTCACCGTGCTCACCAAGTCGGTCGCCATGCATTGTGCCGAGCAGCGCTACCCGATCCGCTGCGTCTCGATCCACCCGACCTATGTGGATACCGAAATGCTCGATCCGGTGGCCGAGGCCGCCGGTGCGCAGCGGGCCGACCTGCTGGCGGGCATGGCGCGTCTGGTCCCCATCGGGCGGGTGGCGACGCCGCAGGACATCGCCAATGCCTGCCTGTTTGCAGCCTCCGACGAGGCTGCGATGATCAGCGGCTCCGGTCTGCTGGTCGATGGCGCCCAGCTGGCCGGCCCTCCTTCCGCCCATTTTTGAAAGGTGAGTCATGACAGGACGCGTTGAAGGCAAGATCGCGCTGGTAACCGGCGCGGCACAGGGACTGGGCGAGGCGATTGCCGTACGCCTGGCCGAAGAAGGCGCGCGTGTCGTGCTCAGCGACGTCAACCCCGCCGGCGAGGCGGTGGCCCAGCGTATCGGCGGGCGCTTCGTGCGACACGACGTCAGCAGCGAGCAGCAGTGGCTCGACCTCTATGCCTCGATCGCGGCGCGGGAAGGCGCGCTGCACATTCTGGTCAACAACGCCGGCACCGAAGGGCGCGCCGATGCCCCCAAGGACCCGCAGGGCACGCCGCTGGCCGACTGGAACCGCATTTTCGAGGTCAACGCCACCGGCGTCTTCCTTGGCTGCAAATACGGCATCGACCCCATCGCCCAATCCGGCGGCGGCGCGATCATCAACTTCTCGTCGGTGGCCGCCCTGGTGCCCACGCCGTTCATCACCGCCTATGGCGCCTCGAAAGCGGCGGTCGAGCATCTCAGCAAGTCGATCGCGCTGCACTGTGCCCGCGGCGGACAGAAGATCCGCTGCAATTCGGTGCACCCGGGCCAGGTCCGCACGCCGATGCTGGAGACGCTGTTCGAGCGACTGTCGAGCGAAACAGGCGTCTCGAAGGAAGAATTCGCCGCCGGATTCGTTGCCCAGAACATTCCGATGGGGGCGTTCCAGGAGCCGGTCGACATCGCCAACGCCGTGCTGTTCCTCGCCTCCGACGAGGCCCGCTACGTGACCGGGCAATCGCTTGCCATCGACGGCGGCTTCACCCTCGCCAGCTGACACCGGGGCAGCTGAAAACGGAAAGGACTCTTCATGCCGCATTGGAACTGGGGCCAGCCGGAAAACGGCGTCATCCAGATGGCCTTCATCGTGCCGGACATCAAGGCCGCCCTGCCGGCCTACGCCAAACAGCTCAATGTCGGCCCGTGGTTCGTCATCGAGCATTTCGCCTTCGACTGGGTGCGCTATCGCGGCCAGCCGACCGATGTCGACCTGACGCTGGCGCTCGGCTTTTCCGGCGGCATGATGTTCGAGCTGATCCAGCAGAACAACGACGTGCCCAGCGTTTACACCGAGGTGCGCGACCAGCGCGGCTGGGGCTTCCACCACTTCGCCGTGGCCTGCACGCCGCAGAGCTATGACGACGTGCTCAAGGGCTATCTCGCCGACGGCTATGACCTGGCGCTGGAAGCCGAGGTCGCGGTGGGCGGTCGCGCCGCCTACGTCGACAGCCGGCGCGATCTGCCGGGCATGATCGAACTGATCGAGGTGACGCCCAAGGTCGAGGCGCTGTTCACGCCGATGCGCCTCGCCAATGTCGGCTGGGACGGCAGCGACCCTGTCCGCATCGTCGGCTGAATTCAATCCGGCGCAACGGGAGTCCGCCATGTCAGAAACTGTCAGCAGTGTTCTCATCAAGATCCTCAAGAAGCACGGCATCCGCCATGTCTTCGGTCTGCCCGCCGCGCAGATCGGCCTGCTGATGGACGGCGCCGGCAAGGATCCATGGTTCACCTACATCACCACCCGCCACGAGGAAGCCGCCGGTCACATGGGGCATGCCCTGGCCAAGCTTACCGACGGCATGGCGGTGTGTTTCGCCACTGTCGGCCCTGGCGCCACCAACATGGTGCCGGGCGTTGCCGCTGCCTGGGCCGACAATGTCCCGCTGCTGGTCATCACCCCCAACAACCAGGCGGATTCGGTCGATCCGGCCCGCGACCTGTTGCAGAACGCCGACCACATCGGGCTGTACAAACCGATCACCAAGTGGAGCGCGCAGATCCGCTATCCCGAGCGCGCCGGCGAACTCATCGAGCGCGCCATCCATATCGCCCGCTCGGGCCGGCCGGGGCCCGTGCATCTGGACATCCCCTGCGATGTCGCCGCCGCCCCCTGTTCGCATGACGTGGACAGCATCCCGGCTATCGCCCGACTGCGACCAGCCCCCAACGCCGCTGACGTCGCCCGGCTCGCCGACATGATCGCCAGCGCCCGCAGGCCGCTGCTGATCGCCGGTGGCGGCGTCGTGCGCTCCGACGCGGTGGCCGCCTTCCGCACCCTGATGGGCCAAACCGGCATCCCGGCGACCGCAACGCCCAACGCGCGCGGCACGGTGCCGGATGACGCGCCCGAGCATATCGGCAGTGGCGGCGTGCTGGGCGGCACCTCGATCACCAAGGCCTGCCACGAAGCGGACCTGATCGTCGCCTTCGGCTGCAAGTTCTCCAGCATGATGCCGGTCAACAAGCCGCCCAGCCACCCGGTGCCGGCCGGCCAGAAGATCGTCCAGATCGACATCGACGACGAGGCGCTCGGGCGCAACGTGCCGCTGGCGCTCGGGCTGCAGGCGGATGCCCGCGAGGCGCTGGACCTGCTGGCGGCGGCGCTGGCAGGGAGGCCGCTGGCGATGGATGATCGCTGGCCAGAAAGCCTGCGGGCCGAGCGCCGGCGGTATCGCCAGCGCGTCGAGGACATCGCCGATGCCCGCGTGACGCCGGGCACCAACATCCTCAACGAGGCGAGCTTTGCCCGCCAGGTCGCCGCCCTGCTGCCGCCGGACGCCATCGTCTGCTTCGACGGCGGGCAGATCATGGAATGGACCCATACCTTCATTCATCCCGATGATCCGCGGGCCAACCTGTTCGTGCCGGGCATGGGCCATCTGGGCTTCGGCCTGCCGATGGCCAATGCCGCCAAGCTGGTGCACCCTGACCGCACGGTGGTGTGCATCGCCGGCGACGGCGCCATGGCGATGACCAGCCAGGAGCTGGAAACCGCGGCGCGCTATGGCCTGAACGTCATCGTCATCGTCGCCAACGATTCCCACTGGGGCATGTATCGGCCGCTGGGCGAGCAGCTGTTCCAGAACCGCAATTTCGGCACCAAGCTCACCGATGTCGATTTCGCCAAGGTCGCGGAAGGCTATGGCTGCCGGGGCGAACGCATCGGCGCCATCGAGGACCTGCCGGCGGCTTTCGCCCGCGCCCAGGCCGCGCGCCAGCCGACGGTGATCGACGTGCAGGTCGATTTCACCGCCCACCCGATGGATGATTTCTGGACCGGGGTCATCCTGCGCGGCGTGAGCTTCGCCGCCCCGCCGGCTTGACCGCCTTGCCCAGACGAAACGTCACCCGGCGAAACGTCAGGAGAGTTGGAGTCACGCTTTCGCTGTGGCAAAGGAGCATGCCGGCGCTGCCGGGCAAGCGACGAGGATGCCATGGCCAAGTTCTACGTGTTCATCAAATGCGAGCTGGGGCACACCTATGCGGTTGGGCAGGCGCTACTCCAGACGATCGCCGAAGCAGTCGAAGTGGCCTCCGTCAGCGGCCAGTACGATATCCTGGCCCAGTTCGTCGTGCCCGATGACGTCAACATCGGCCAGTTCGTCAACGAACGCGTGCAGGGCATCACCGGCATCCGCGACACCTACACGATGATCGCCTTCACCATCTTCGACGACCGCTTCTGCGGCTTCTGACGGGCGGGCGGTCAGGGCGCGATGACCGCCTCCCACAGGCGTTGTTCCGCCTCCAGCAGCCGCGCGATATAGTCCTCGTCGCGCGCCACCGTGACGAGCAGGTCGGGCAGGCCCGGCCAATGGCAGAAGAAGTCGGCGGCCTCCAGGCCGGTCACCGCCAGTTGATGCTGCACCTGTCCGACGTAGAGTCTCGGCACCCGCCGGGCCTCGGCTGTCTTGCGATAGACCGATTCCCCGCACTTGATCTCCACCAGCCGCCCCCCCTCCGCCGACAAACCATCGGCACTGGCGCGCAACCAGTTCGTCCCCCGATGTTGCAGGCATACCGGCACCACGTCGATGCCGGTACGTTCGACATAACGACGACGGGCGACAGGTTCGAGCCGCGAGC
>CAUJIW010000182.1 GCA_963205175.1 Pseudomonadota bacterium | reverse complement strand
TATCGTCGAGCAGGGCGAACAGTCCTGAAGCCATGGCGAACCCGTGTATCCCGTGTGCCGGATCGCACCAGCGCGCCGGCCGCCCCGCTCTAGCCTGCCCGGCGGGCGGTTTCACGCCAAATCGTCAGGGGTCGCGCACGGCCGGACCGGCGTGCGCGTCACAGATCGAGGTGGAGGAACTGGTTGAACGTGCTGGCGGCATAGTCCCCGAAGGCCGCGCCGCTGGCGAAGCCGCGCGCCCGGTACAGGGCCAGCGCCGGCTCGAACGCCACGCCGCTGCCGGTCTCCAGACTGAGCCGCCGCACGCCACGGCCCCGCGCCTGCGCGATAATATGCTCCAGCAGCCGGCGCGCGACGCCCTGACGCAGAAAATCCGGGTGGGTGCGCATGGACTTCACCTCGCCGTGATCCGGCGCAAGCATCTTCAAGGCCCCGATGCCGACAATGCGTGCCTCCTGCCAGGCGCTCCACACCGTCACCGCCGGATCGCGCAACCCGGACAGGTCGAGCGCGTACACGCTGCCCGGCGGCGAGTGGGCATGCATGCCGGCCAGATGGAGCGCCAGCAACTGGCGCGTCGGTGCGCCGCAAAGATCATCCTGCCGGATATCCAGAATCATCGTCATCTTCACCCTCGCGGCGGGCCGACCCCACAGACCAGGCCAGACAGAGCGGCTGCAGATACGCGACTTCGCCACTCAGGTTGGGGCCTGAAGCAGAACTGGCACAAGATTGAGCAACTGTCATGATGCTGCAATCAATCTGTCGTTCTGGTTACTCTGCTGGATTTGCGATGTTTCATAAGCCGTGACCATGAATCTCTACGTTCTGCCAGGAAAGGATACGCGCGCCGCGTCGGCGACGACGGTCAACGCCGTCATGGCCCGCATCATCGACTGGGTGAGGCAGCCCCGGCACAAAGTCGGCATGCCACTCCCCCCCGCCAGCTACTTCGCGGCCGAACTTGGCGTTTCCACCGGCCTGGTGCATCGCGCTTTCACCCGCCTGACCGAAAAAGGCTATATACACCGCCTCAATGGCATCGGCCCCATCATCGCCGACAAATGGTCCGACACCCGCCATGTCCGCTTGCTGCCCATCGAGGATGTCATCACCCAGGCGGGCTTCTCCTGCATGCTGCGGCTGGACTCGCCGGTACGTCTGGCGCGGGCCGGTGATCCGACGCCTCCGCTCCCGCCGCCGCTCCATGCCCAGCTCTACACGGTCGCATTCTGTCACCTCGCCAGCAGTGTGCCGGTGCAATACACCAGGGCCTGGGTTGACGCCCACGTCTTCCCCGGCGTGCGCAGCATGAACCCGCGCAATGACATGCCCAGCGCCTATCTGTCCCGCATTTCCCCTGACATCGCGGTGGAAACACGCATCTCGTCGGAAGCGGCACCGGACGACATCGCGCAGGCACTCGACATCGCCGTTGGCGACCCCTGCATCACCATCCTCAGCACCATGGAGCGCAACGGCGCGGCCGTGGTGCAGGAGATCAGCTACTGCCCCGGCTCGCGTGTCACCCTCCCGGACCGCATCTCCATTGCCACCCCCCAGCCACGCCAGCCCTGACGAGGTACGTGACCATGGCCTTCGAAGGCGCTCAGCGCATTCCCTCCCGCAAGCTCGACCTCTACATCCGGCGCGATTTCCTGTCAGCCGAGGAGTGCGCCGCCGTCATCGCGATGATCGACGCCAATCGGCGCCCCTCGCAGATCGCCGATGACATCGGCGACTATGCCTTCCGGACCAGCGAAACCTGCGACTTCGACACCCGCCACCCGCTGATCAGAACGCTGGACGCGCGCATCGCCGATTACCTGGGACAGGACGTGGGCCTCGGCGAGCCCATGCAGGGCCAGCGCTATGCCGCAGGTCAGGAGTTCAAGCTGCACACCGACTACTTCGAACCCGATGGCCCGGACTATCAACGATTCTGCGGCCTCACCGGGCAGCGCACCTGGACGGCGATGATCTATCTCAACCAGCCGACCGCCGGGGGAGCCACGCGCTTCAAGATGATCGACAAGATCGTCCAGCCGGAAGCCGGCAAGCTGCTATGCTGGAGCAACATGCGCGACGGCCGACCCAACCCCGACACCTTGCACCACGGCATGAAGGTCCGCGCCGGTGTGAAGTACGTCATCACCAAGTGGTTCCGCGAGCGCCCCTGGGCAGTCGGCTGAGGCAGCCGCCACGGCGACCGGGCGCCACGACCAGCGTCATCCCATGAACGCCGAACGCCCCGTCGCGATGGTCACGACGGGGCGCTCGCCTTGATGAGTCGTGACGACGCTCAGAACGTCGCGCTGAGACCGATCTTGAAGGAGCGGCCAAGGTCGTACGTATTACGATCAACCCGGCTGCCATTGAACGTCTGGTATTCCTCGTAATTCTCGTTCGTCAGATTGCGAGCCTCCAGCTTCAGCTCGAAATCGACCCCCCGCCAGGCGAAGCCCTGACGCGCGACGAAATCAAGGCGGAAGCCAGGTTCTTCCATGAAGTCGATGGCCTGCCCGCCGGAGGTAAAGCGGTTGGTCACCCGCTTGCTGGCGTATGTCAGCATCAGCGTCTGCTGGGACAGCGAGTCCTCGTCTTCAAGGCCGAACTGAAGATTGACGATATGGTCAGACTGGCCGGTGAGCGGCGCGCCATCCCGGAACAGGGCCGCCGCGGCGATCGGCACGCCGGCCGTGTCGGTCGGGATGGTGGTATCGCCATCGCGGACCTTCAGCTTCGATTTGCTGTAGGTATAGTTGCTCGAAACCACCAGCGCCCGGCTGTCGAACAGCTTGCCATCGAGCAGACCCTGCAACGGGAATTTCTTCTGCACTTCCAGCTCGACGCCATAGAGCATCGCCTTGGGCGCATTGGCAAACGTCGTAAAGAAGGTCTGGCCCTGCTGGATGGCGATCGCCTCGATCGGCTTGTCGATCGACTTGAAGAAGCCCGCCACCGACAGCCGGTCTTCCTGGTCCATGTAATATTCGTACCGCGCTTCGAGATTGAGCAGCTTGCTGTCGGTCAGATAGTTGTTGCCGATGAAGGTACGGTCGGACTCGTTGTCGAAATACTGCTGCGGCGCCAGTTCGCGGAACTGGGGACGGGCGATGGTCTTTGAAGCCGCCAGCCGCAGCTGCATGTCCTCGGCGAAGTTCCAGGTGATGGTGGCCGAGGGCAGCCAGTAGTCGTTCTTCAGATTGGTGCTCAGATTCTGGATGCTGCCACCCAGACCGAACAGATCGATCGGCGTCACGACCTGTGTGGCATCCTCATAGCGGACGCCGAAATTCGCCCGCACATAGTCCACCGGCTCGATGTCGACCTGCAGGTAGCCTGCATTGACCTCAAGTCCGGCATCGTACTTTGCCGCGCCCGATGCGCTCGACAGATCCACGAGCAGGATATTGTAGGTGTAGATATTATAGTCCGACAGGAGATAGTCCGGGCGCTCCTGCGCCACGGCGAGATCCAGCGCCGCCGACGGACGGTAGGCAAACTCGCGACGGGTGGAGGTCCGGCTCGTGTCACTGTAGGCGTAGCCCGCCGTAGCCGTGATCTTCATGCTGGTCGGCAGGTCGTAACTGAGATCTGCCGACGCCGCCCACACATCCTCGCTCAGTTCGCTGAACGCGACGGTGGCGCTTTCACCGGGGCTGCGCAGATCATTCTTGAAATCGTTGGCAGTGGCATTGAAGCGATAGCTGAACGACCGCTCATACGGCGCATCGCGCTTGGTGTTGGCGTAGGTACCGCGCACGTCGAGGCTGACGTCGCCGAACTTGAACTCACCGACGACCTGGGTATCGAACAGCTGGCGCTCATACCAGGAGGTGTAGCTCTTGTTCAGACGATCCGAGCCGACGTTGATTTCGTCAACGCCATCGAGGATGCGCGCTTCCTTCGACGTGTCGTGGATGTAGAGGTTCGTCCAGCGGATCTTGCTTTCGCCGAACTCATAGCCAAGACCGACCAGGCCGTTCATGACCACCCGGTTCTCGGTCGACAGGAAGCGGAAGTTCGAGTCCGGATTGATGACCTGATTGCCATTTTCGTCGGAGGCGAGACCCGCGGTGGTCTGCTGCAGGCCACCCTGGGTCCGCCACTTGTTGTCCCAGCCGAAAGTGGCGATAATCCCCAGCCGATCCTCTCCGATGTCAACGGAGGTGCCGGCACTGACATCGACCGAGAAATCGACCGGAATATCCTTGTTGCGCTGGATCAGCGTGGTCGAGGCATTCTGCAGGCTGGCGGTGATTTCCTGCATCTGGGCATTGCTGAAATTGCTGCCCTCGACGATCAGGTTGCCGCTGTCCATCGCATTCTTGAGCGGTGACGGAATCTTGCGATTGCCACCGTCATAGCCGGTGAAGTCGGTGCTGCTGCCATAATAGGTATAGCCCAGCTCGAACGTCGTCTCGCTGTTGCCGCCAATGCCGCCGCCGATGGTGAGGAAGCTCTCCTCCGGCACCGCGCGCGTGGTGAGGTTGATCACACCGCCGCCGAACTCGCCGGGGTAGTTGGCCGAGTAGCTCTTCTGGACCACCGAGCTGGCGATCATGCTGGTGGGGAACAGGTCAAGCGGGACCACGCGGCGCAGGGGCTCGGGCGACGGCAGCGGTGAACCGTTGAGCAGCGCCAGCGAATAGCGCTCACCCAGGCCGCGCACATAGACGAAACGGCCGCCGACCAGGCTGAGGCCGGTGATGCGCTGCAAGGCGCCGGCAATGTCGCCATCACCGGTACGCTTGATCTCGTCGGCCGAGAGGATGCTGATGACCTCGGAGGTGGCACGGATCGAATCAGGGATGTAACGCCCCTGCACGATGATGTCGTCGGCATTGCGCGCGCCAGGCGCGGAGATGTCGACGGGCTTGTCCTTTTCCGCCGTCTCGGCCGCGGCCATTTGCAGCGGCGCCGACGTGGTATCGGCCGCCTGGGCATAGGCCTGCACGGTGCACAGGGCAGTGGAGAAAAGAAGCAGCTTTCCTGCGAGCGCGGTCTTGTTCATGGCGAGCCTTCCGGAACCGGATGGAATAAAGGTGCGGGCGGCGACGCCTCGACGCCACCGCCCCATGACCTGACGTGCGGCTTAGTTTCCGCTGTTCGCCGGCAGCGCCGTACAGGACGCCTGGCCCGACAGGCCGCAGGTCCAGCCGGCATACCAGGTGTCGTTGGCGTCCTTGACCGCGCCGATATAATCGGTGGTGACGAAGAACGCGTTGAGCGTCGCCGCGTTGAAGGCGGTCACGGCCGTCTCGTTGGCGCCGTTGTCAAAGGTATTGGTCAGCGTCGAGGTGCCCAGCGCCACGTTGTTGGTGCCGGCGTCAATCACCGTCTGGACCGCCGAGGCGGCGACGTTGCCATCCTCGGTGAAG
>CAUJIW010000181.1 GCA_963205175.1 Pseudomonadota bacterium | reverse complement strand
TGGCACCCTTTTCCTTGGCCAGCTCGATCGCCCGCTCGACCGCCGCCCTGGCGCCCGAGACCACCACCTGGCCGGGCGCGTTGTCATTGGCGCAGGCGCAGACATCTCCCTGTGCCGCTGCCGCGGCGACCGCCCGGGCGTCGGCGAGGTCGAGGCCCAGCAGCGCCGCCATGGCGCCCTCGCCCACCGGCACCGCCGCCTGCATCGCCTGGCCGCGCAGTTTCAGCAGCCGCGCGGTGTCCGCCAGCTGCAGGCTGCCGGCGGCGCACAGGGCGGAATATTCGCCCAGGCTGTGACCAGCGACATAATCAGCCTTGTCGGCGAGCCTGATGCCGCCATCGATCTCCAGCACCCGGACAACAGCGACCGACACCGCCATGATCGCCGGCTGGGCGTTCTCGGTCAGCGTCAGGGTCTCGGCCGGCCCCTCGAACATCAGCCGCGACAGCGCGAAGCCCAGGGCGTCATCGACCTCCTGGAACACCTCGCGGGCCGTACCGCTGGCGTCGTGGAGGGCCTTGCCCATGCCCACCGCCTGACTGCCCTGCCCCGGAAACACGAATGCGCGCGCCATCAACCGCCTCCTTGAAAAACTCCCGGCGGGTTATAGCGCCGAGTCACCGCCCCGCAAGGCGGCATCGGCATGTCACTCCGTGGGAACCGGCGCGAAATGATGGTCGGCCGGCCCCGCACAAGCCACGGCTTATCGAAGATTTCACTTTGCCTTGCTTGCTCTGCTGCTATGTTTCGTCCCCGATTCCAGCCGCCTGGTGGAGCCGCGCGCATCGCTGATCGGTTCTGCTGCGAACAACCGCCTGACTGACGAGGTTTGAATGTCCCGAGTTTCCAGTTTTGTTCTGTCCCTGGCCCTGGCCGCCGCGACGCCCCTGGCCTTCTCCGCCGCCCCGGCCGCGGCACAGACCGTGAGCCAGGCCGTCGGCAAGCCGCTGCAGGAAGCGGTTGCACTGGCGAAGAAGGGGAATGCCGCCGCCGCTGGCGCCAAGATCCAGGCCGCCCGCGCCGCCGTGAAGAGCGACTTCGAGAAGAAGAAGGTCGCCGAGGCCGCGGCCTATGTCTACACCGTCGGCCGCAACTACGGGGCCGCCGCCAAGGAACTGGAAAGCATCGGCGCCGGCCCGAACCAGGTCGCGCCGCTCTATTACCAGGCCGGCAACTATCAGGCAGCGATCAAGGCCGCCAGCAAGAGCGGCAGCCCGGACATGCAGCTGATCGTCGCCCAGTCCTATGTGAAGATGAACCAGCCGGCCAAGGCCGCCGACGCCTACAAGAAACTGCTGGCCAAGGGCACCCGCAAGGAGTGGCTGGAAGGCCTCGCCGCCGCCCAGTACAAGATGGGCCAGAAGGACGAGTACATGAAGACGCTGGAGCGGCTGATCAAGGCCGACCCGTCGCCGGCCAACTGGAGCTCGCTGCTCTACAACCTGAAGAACGAACCGATGGGCGGCCAGGCCAAGCTGGCGCTGTTCCAGCTGATGATGGAAACCGGCAACCTCAAGTCCGGCCCTGACTATGACGAGTTCTCCCAGCTGGCCACCATCAATGGCGCGCCGGGTCTCGGCAAGAAGGTGCTGGAACAGGGCATCGCCGCCAAGGCCCTGCCCAACGACGCCCGCGTCCAGAGCCTGATGACCCGGATGTCCGGCATGGCGCAGACCAACGCCACCAGCGTCACCAAGCTGGCCAGCTCCGCCAACCCGACCGACCTGATGAAGGCAGGCATGGTCTACACCAGCCTGGCCAATCACCAGGCCGCCGCCAGCGCCTTCGCCAAGGCCGGCACCAAGCCGGAAGCGCTGATCAACCTCGGCATCGCCCAGGTTCGCGCCGGCAACACCCCGGCGGCCCGCGAGACCTTCAAGAAGATTCCGGCCGGCACCGCCTATGCGGACCTCGCCGGTCTGTGGTCGCTGTACGCCAGCACCAAGCGCTAATCGGCTTGCAATTTCGCCTCGCCTGAGGCATGGAAGCGCCGCGTGGCGGGGAACCAGCCGGTTTCCCGCCACGTGCTTTTGTAAAGCGCAACATCCCGCACAAAGCCGGAGGGGCGACGGATTGCCCGTCGTCAGCGATCGGCCATGGAGGAGAAATAAGCCCATGCCGTTGTACGAGCATGTGTTTCTGGCACGCCAGGATCTCGCGACCGCCCAGGTCGATGGTCTTGCCGACCAGTTCACCAAGATCATCGAAGCCCAGGGCGGCAAGGTGACCAAGACCGAATACTGGGGTCTGAAGTCGATCGCCTACCGCATCAAGAAGAACCGCAAGGCCCACTACGTCATGCTGAACGTGGACGCCCCGGCACCGGCCGTCGCCGAGCTGGAGCGCAACGTGTCGCTGAGCGAGGACATCCTGCGTTTCCTGACCGTGCGCGTGGAGGAACTCGACGCCGGTCCGTCGGCGATGATGCGCAAGCATGATCGTGGCGAGCGCGGTGAGCGTGGCGAGCGTGGCGATCGCCCGGAACGGGGCGAGCGCGGGGATCGCGGAGATCGTGGTGACCGCGGCGAACGCCGTGGCCCGCGTCACTAAGGAGGGCTTCAACGATGGCCAAACCATTTTTCCGTCGCCGCAAGAGCTGCCCGTTCTCGGCCAAGAATGCGCCGAAGATCGACTACAAGGACGTGCGCCTGCTCCAGGGCTTCATTTCCGAGCGTGGCAAGATCGTGCCGAGCCGCATCACCGCCGTCTCCGCCAAGAAGCAGCGTGAGCTGTCGCAGGCGATCAAGCGGGCGCGCCACATCGGCCTCCTGCCCTACCTCGTGCAGTAAGGAGAGCATCCCATGGATATCATCCTGCTGGAACGTGTCGAGAAGCTCGGCAACATCGGCGACGTCGTCTCCGTGAAGGCCGGCTATGCCCGCAACTTCCTGCTGCCCAAGCGCAAGGCGCTGCGGGCCAGCGCGGAGAACAAGAAGCTGTTCGAGGCACAGCGCGCGCAGATCGAGGCCGACAACCAGAAAAAGCGCGAGGCCGCCAGCGCCAACGCGGGCAAGATCGCCGGCAAGACCGTCGTTCTGATCCGCCAGGCCGGCGACAGCGGCCAGCTGTACGGTTCGGTCGCCAGCCGCGACATCGCCGAGGCGCTGTCCACCGAGGGCGTCACCGTGGTGAAGTCGCAGGTGGTGCTCGACAAGCCGATCAAGGTGCTGGGGCTGCACGCCGTGCGCGTTGTCCTGCACCCGGAAGTCGCCGAGACGGTGACCGTCAACGTCGCCCGCTCCAATGAGGAGGCCGCGCTGCAGGCCAAGGGCGTCGACGTCACCAAGCTGGTCGACGAGGACGAGGAAGAAGAGGAAGCGGCGCCCGCCGCCGAGGCTTCCGACGAGGCCGAAGAGGCTGCCGACAGCGAGGCGTGAGCCACAGCCGTCGCACCGACGAAAAGCGCCGCCCGGGACCACTCGGGCGGCGTTTTCCGTTGCGGGCGCCACCCCCCTCGTGACGGCCCGGTACGCGCCGACTTATCCACACCCCATCCACATGGTCATCCCCCGCTGATGTGCCCCGCGCCGTCTAAGGGCCGTTGCGCGCGGCGGCCGGCTCGATCATTCTCCCTCCCCCTATGGCCCTTGCACCCGTCCCTGCCCTGTCATCATCGCCGATCGAGGCGACCGCCCTGCCCCACAACCTGGAGGCCGAGCAGGCGCTGCTCGGCGCCCTGCTGATCGACAACCGGCTGGTCGAGGACGTGCAGATCAAGCTGCGGCCGGAGCATTTCCACGAGGCGCTGCACGGGCGCATCTACACCGCCATCCTGCGCACGGTGGATCGCAACCTGGTCGCCAACCCGGTGACGCTCAAACCCCTGTTCACCGCCGACGAGGCGATGGCGGAGCTGGGCGGCCCGGCCTATCTCGGCCAGCTCGCCGCCAACACCGCCGCCCTGTTCGGCGCGCGCGACTTCGCCACCCAGATCTATGACCTCGCCATCCTGCGCGAGCTGATCCGGGTCGGCCGCACCATGGTCGAGCAGGCCACCGACACCAGCCAGGAGATCGACCCGCAAGGGCAAATCCAGGAAGCCGAAATCGCTCTTTACCGTGTCGCCGAGCAGGGCGAGGTGTCGTCCGGCGTCAAGGATTTCGCCCGCGCCGCCCAGCTGGCGGTGGAGATGGCCGAGCGCGCCCGCAAGTCCGGCGGCTCGCTGTCGGGCGTCACCACCGGCCTCACCAGCCTCAACGAGAAGATGGGTGGCCTGCACAAGTCCGACCTCATCATCCTCGCCGGCCGCCCCGGCATGGGCAAGACCGCGCTGGCCACCAACATCGCGTTCGCGGCGGCGCTGCGGGCAAAGCAGGACCGCGACGCCGGCATCCCGCTGGAGCAGTCGACCGGCGCGGCGGTGGCCTTCTTCAGCCTTGAAATGTCGGCCGACCAGCTCGCCACCCGTCTGCTGGCCGAGGAAAGCGGCATCTCCGGCGAACTGCTGCGCATGGGCAAGATCAGCCATGACGAGTTCCTCAAGCTCGCCCGCGCCGCCCAGGACCTGGAAGATCTGCCGCTGTACATCGACGACACCGCCGGCCTGACCATCGCCGCGCTGCGCACCCGCGCCCGCCGGCTCAAACGCCAGAAGCAGATCGGCATGGTGGTGGTGGACTATCTCCAGCTGCTCGCCGGCTCCGGCAAGGGTGGGGAAGCCAACCGCGTGCAGGAGCTCTCGGAGATCACCCGTGGCCTGAAAATGCTGGCGAAAGAACTGGAAGTGCCGGTGATCGCGCTGTCCCAGCTGTCCCGCGCCGTCGAATCCCGCGAGGACAAGCGGCCGCAGCTTTCCGACCTGCGTGAATCGGGCTCCATCGAGCAGGACGCCGACATCGTGCTGTTCGTGTTCCGCGAGGAATATTACCACGCCCAGAAGAAGCCGGAGGAAGGCTCGGAAAAGTTCATCAAGTGGATGGAAAAGGGCGAACGCATCAGGGGCCGCGCCGAAGTGCTGGTGGCCAAGCAGCGCCACGGCGCCACCGGCACCGTCAACGTGCTGTTCCGCAAGGAAACCACCAAGTTCATGGACCTGATCGAGGACGATTACGTCCCCGAACACTACTGATCCGCGCGCCTTCCCGCCTGTGCCGGTTCCGGCCTGTCCCGATTCCCGCTGGGCTCAGGCCGCCTGTGCCGCCGCCGGCACCGGACGACGCGCTTTCAGCACCCGCGCCTGCTCCGCCGGCGACAGCCAGGAGAACTCGCCCGGCAAGCCCAGCCGTTCCGCCGCCGCCCACGCCGGCGACTGCCGGTCACGACGAGTCTCCGCCAGCCAGCCCGCCGCCTTGAGCGCGATCCGATCGAGCGTGGTCAGTGACCATTCCGGCCCCAGTTCCAGCCGCGCGCGCACAACCGGCGGCAGGATCGACACCGCGCCGCGCGCCAGCGCCCGGTGCAGGAAACGCGGCACGGTGGGCGCCGCCTTGCCGGAGGCGATGATATCGAGAAATTCCAGATTGATCGGGTGCGGCTCGAAGTCGGGCAGCAGTTCGTTCATCATGTCGAGGAAATCGGCCTCGGAGCGCGCCGACCGGGTGACGCCGTAAAGGCGCCCCACCGGCTCGCCCTCGGCGAAGAAGCGCTGCTGGTCCACCGCCGACACCGGCTTGACGAAGGTGTGATAGGCCTTGAGGAAGCCATAGGCCGCCGTGGCATGGACCCAGTTGAGCAGCACCGGGTCAAGCGCCTGGTAGGCCGTGCCGCTGGGCGTTCGTCCGGCCACCTTGGCGTGCATCCGGGTGACGCCGGCGATCACCTTGCGGGCCATCGACTCCGGGCCATAAACGCCCACCATCGCGGCGATGCCGGTGCGGCGCGAGCGGCCGATCGGGTCGACCGGATAGACCGAGTGCTCCCACACGCCCGAGCGTATGCGAGCATCGGCGAACTCCAGCAGCACGGCGGCGACCCCGCCCACGGCCATGGCGATGGGGTTGCGGAATACCCGCCACTGCACGGAATCGGGTGCCAGCAGCGCCGGCTCGCCCGTCGGATGGCGATAATCGACGATCCACTCCTTCGCGGCGGCGCGGCGCGCGGCCTGTCGCAGGCCTTCATCGCCCGAGCCGCCATGCGGCGAACCTGCTTCACCCGAGCCAGCGTCGCCCACCTGCACGTTCATGACGGCACCCCCCTATCGCTTGATATAGGGTGGCTATCATGTGATAGGGTACGCCGCAACCGACTTTGCTGCTATGGCGATGCCATGACCGCCGAACCTGTCACGCCTCACAGGGCCCATGAAGCCACGACCCGCGAGTTCAAGACTCTCGAGTCCACTGCTCCCGAATCCACCGCCGGCCGCATCCTGGAGGCCGGCATGCGCTGCTTCGCGCGCGAGGGCTTCACCGGCGCCACCACGCGGATGATCGCGGCCGAGGCGGGGGTCACCCTGCCGGTCATCGCCTATCATTTCGGCAACAAGGACGGGCTGCACCGCGCCTGCGCCCGGGAAATCGTCGAGCAGCATCGCCGCCTGCTGCTGCCGCTGGTCGCCAGGGCCCGTATCGCCGCCGATGCCGGGACGCTGACACCGGATGACGCCCGCGCCTGGCTGGAGCGCATCATCGACGCCCTCCTTGGCGCGATCACCGCCGATGCGGGGCAGCGACTGAGCACTGATTTCGTACTGCGCGAAATGAGCGAACAGGGACCGGGCTACACCCTGCTCTACGATGAACTGTGGCGGCCGGGCCTCGGGCTGGTCGCCGACCTGCTGGCGGTGGCGCGCGGCACCCCGGCCGGCGGCGAGGACGAGCGCACCGGGGCGCTGATGCTGGTGGCGGCGCTGTCGGCGTTCACCCGTGAAGCGCCGATCTCGCTGGCCTTCCTGGAGTGGAACGCCCTCAGCGGGCAACGCCGAGCCATCGTCGCGGCCACGGCGAGACACATGCTGGCCGGGCTCCTCGCCGGGCAACCTCCTGCGGACACTCCCCCTGTCGCCATTTCGTCATCGTGATGCAACGTAAGTGTCATGCGCCATTGCTAGCAGCGCAGGCGTAACAGACAGGAACCGATCATGACGCATCTTGCCCCCCGCCACCCCTCGACACCACTGGCCCCGACGCTGCTGGCATCCGCCCTGGGGGCACTGCTGCTGGCGGGCTGCTCCGGCAACCCGACGCCGGCCGCCAGCGTGCCGACCGCCGAGGTCAAGGCGGTGCGCGAGACCGCCGCTGTCGCCACCAGGGACGACGCCGCCGATGATCCGGCGATCTGGCGCAACGCCGCCAATCCCGCCGCCAGCCTGATCGTCGCCACCGACAAGAAGGCCGGGCTGCATGTCTATGGCCTTGATGGCGCCGACAAGTTCTTCATCCAGGCCGGGCGGGTCAACAACGTCGACCTGCTCGATGGCGTGATGGTGAAGGGCCAGAGCGCCATCCTGGTGGTCGCGTCCGACCGCAACGACGAGAAGAACGCCAAGCTGGCGCTCTACACGCTTGATCCCGCCACCGCCGCATTGACGCCGCTGGGGATCGTCGCCGCCGGTGACGGCGAGTCCTACGGCCTGTGCCTCGCGCAGCTGCCGGGCAGCGACACCGTCCATGCCTTCGCCGCCATCAAGGACGGCACCATCAACCAGATCGCGCTGGATCTCGGGGGCGCCACGCCAACGGGCCGGGTCGTCCGCAGCATGAAAGTGCCCTCGCAGGTGGAGGGCTGCGTCGTCGACACCGCGTCAGGCACGCTTTACGTTGGCGAGGAAAATGTCGGTGTGTGGGCGTTCAGCACCGGCGCCGACGCTCCCACCGAAGGCCGTCTGTTCGCCAAGGCCGACGGCGCGCAACTGGTCGCCGATGTCGAGGGTCTGGCGCTGGCGCCCGGCAGCGACGGCCGCGGCTATCTGGTGGTCTCCAGCCAGGGCGACAACGCCTACACCCTTTACGGCCTTGCCGATGGCGCCTATGTCGGCCGCTTCCGCATTGTCGACAACGGCGCTGGCGTCGATGGCACGTCCGAGACCGACGGCATCGCGCTGATGGCCGGCGATTTTGGCCCCGACTTCCCCGGCGGCCTGTTCGTTGCCCAGGATGGCGACAACGCGCCCCAGCCGCAGAACTTCAAGCTGGTCTCCTGGCAGGCGGTGGTCGATGCGCTCGGCCTGAAGTAACCGGCCCGGGCCAGAGACCGCGTAAAAAAACGCCGGCGTCGCTGACGCCGGCGTTTCAGTTTTCCGGACGGAGATCGATCAGGCAGCGCCTGGAAGATTGCCGCTCACGCGGCGCCGGGCAGATTGCCGTTCAAGCGGCGCCGGGCAGATTGCCGTTCAAGCGGCGTATGCCTTGCCGAAGCGGTTGGCGAGGAAGGCATCAAGCGGAATCTGCTCCTGGCGGACAAAGCCCTTCTGCGGCAGCGCGCCGTCGGCCAGCATGTCGAGCACCGCGCAGATGGCGCTGGCGGTGGTCACCTGGATCGCCGCCCAGGTCTTGCCGCCGATGGTGCGCGGGTAGATGCGGTTGGCGTAGCTTTCCTGCATCAGCTTGCCGGCCCGCTTGCCGGTCGCGGTGACGAAGATCACCACCACGTCCTGTTCGGTCACCGGCACCGCGTTTTCCAGCACCTGCTTGAACAGGGCGCGGTTCTGGCCCAGCCGCAGATCCTGGATCAGCGTCTTCATGATGTCGCGGTGGCCGGGGTAGCGGATGGTCTGGTAGCTGAGGTTGCGCACCTTGCCGTCCAGCGTCTCGCCCAGCGTACCAAGGCCGCCGGAGGTGTTGAATGCCTCGAAGTTCACGCCGTCGAGCGAGAAATGGTCCATGTTCTCCAGCGCCGGCACCAGCATGTGCCGCCCCTCGACGATCGCCTCGCACGGCTCGCAATATTCGTTGATCACACCCTCTGTCGACCAGGTGAGGTTGTAGGTCAGGCTGTTGGTCGGGAAGCGCGGCAGCGCGCCGACCCGCAGGCGCAGCGTGTCCAGCTCCGAGAAGGTGTCGGCGAGGTGCTTGCCGACAATGGCGATGAAGCCCGGCGCCAGGCCACATTGCGGGATCAGCGCCGCCCTGGCGGTGGCCGACAGTTCCTTGACGATCTTGGTCGAGGCAACGTCCTCGGTGGGGTCGAGGTAGTGGATGCCCGCCGCGTAGGCCGCGCGGGCGATGTGCGCCGTGATGTGGTAGGGGGCAGCGGAAATGACCGCGAACTTGTCCTTCAGCGCGGCGGCCAGCGCCACCGGGTCGGTGGCGTCCAGCACCAGCTTGCTCAGGCCTTCCTGTGGCGTCATGCGATCCAGCGCCGCCTCGGCGCGATCGGCAATGGTCACCCGGTAGTCGCCGGTCGGCAGCAGCAGGGCGGCGATCATGTCGCCGATGTTGCCGGCACCCACAACCAGAATGTCACGCATGGTCTTCTCCGAAAATCTGAATGGACCTGCAATCTCCCGAAATTTCTGGCCGATGTGGAGTGGAATGCTGCACAAAATGCTCGACATTGCCAGTCATTTTGACCAGTGTTTCGGCGATATGAGTGAAGACAGCCTCGATGCCCGCCTGATCCAGTTGCTGGTGCAGAACGCCCGGGCACCCACCGCCCAGCTCGCCCGCAAGCTGGGTGTCGCCCGGTCCACCGTCCAGGCCCGCCTCGAACGGCTGGAGCAGAGCGGCGTCATCACCGGCTATTCGGCGCGCGTCGGCGCCAGCGACAACCGGGTGCGCGCGCATGTGCTGATCGGCATCGCGCCACAGGCGCAGGCGGCGGTGGAAGCCCGGCTGAAGAAGATCGACGCCGTGGCCTCGCTGCTGTCGGTCAGCGGCCCCTACGACCTGATCGCCGAGATGGCCGCCGCCACGACGCGGGATCTCGATGCCGCGCTGGACCAGGTGCGCGCCATCGAGGGCGTGCGGGAAACCATGTCGTCGATCATCCTCAGCCGAAAGTTTGACCGCGGCTGAGCCGCAAGACATTCAAATGCGGCTGACGGCGCTCAGGCGGCGCGGACACCACCAAGGAAGCTTTCCACCTTCTGGCGCAAGTCCTCGGCCTGGCGGATCACGGTGTCGGACGCCTGGCCGACATCGGCGGACGCCATGGCGGTCTGCACCGCGGCGTCGGTGACGCCCTCGATGTTGGTCGCCACCTCGTTGGTGCCTTGGGCAGCCTGTGAAACCGACGCCGCGATCTCGCGGGTGGTGGCGTCCTGCTCCTCCATCGCGCCGGCGATGTCGCTGGCGATCTCGGTCATCCGCTGGATGGTGTCGACGACGCGGGCAATGGTCGCCGCCGCCGCCTGGGTCTCGCTCTGCATGGCGCCGATCTTCTCGCCAATCTGATCGGTGGCATGCGCCGTCTGGTTGGCGAGCGCCTTGACCTCGCTGGCAACCACCGCGAAGCCCTTGCCGGCCTCGCCGGCCCGCGCCGCCTCGATGGTGGCGTTGAGCGCCAGCAGGTTGGTCTGCTCGGCGATGGCATTGATCAGCTCGACGATCTCGCCGACCTGGGCGGCCACACGGGCCAGTTCGCCCATGCGGGCGTTGGTCTCGCCGGCTTCCACCGCCGCTTCGTCGGCAATGGTCTTGGAGGTGAGAATCTGCCGGTGGATTTCGCCGATCGAGGCCGTCATCTCTTCCGCGGCGGCCGCGACCGCCTGGACATTGTTGGTCGCCTGCAGCGACGCCGCCGATACCGCCGACGCCCGTTCGTGCGTGGCATCGACGGTGCTGCTCATGGTGTCGGCGGTCTGCTTGAGCGTGCCACCGGAGGCGTGCAGCGCATCAAGCACCGAACCGACATGGATTTCGAAATCCGCCACCAGGTCGGCCAGTCGCGCGGCCCGGGCCTCGCTGGCACGTGCGGCCTCAAGGTCGGCGTCCTGCTGGCGCAGCCGCTCGGCGGCCAGTGCCGCCTCATGCTCCGCGGCGCGACGCTCCATCTCCAGCCGCTCCTCGGTCAGCCGGCGCTGCTCGGCTTCCATCGCCTGCTGCTCCAGCAACTTGCGCTTGAACATCTGGAAGGCCTGCGCGAGGTGGCCGATCTCGTCATGCCGGTCGAGGCCGTCGGGCTCGATGGCGTAGTTGCCGGCGCCCAGCTCGACCAGCTGCTTGCTGATCCGGTTGAGCGGTCGGGTGATATACCAGGTGCACCAGAAACTGCCGACCACCGCGAGCACGATCGACCCCAGGCTCGCCACCAGCACCTGCGTCCTGGCATCCCCCAGCACGCCGGAGGTCAGCAGGCGAGCGAGCAGCGATGGCGCATGCGCCGCCAGCGAATCACCCGCCAGATGGAAGTGGGCAATGGCGCCAACGAGCACGGTGCTCAAGGCGAAAATGGCAAACGAGACGATCAGTCGGATTTGCAGATTGACCCTGAGCAGCATTATCGACTCCACGCTTTGCGACCGGCGCGGGAACCCTATCGGCACAAGGGTTAACAGCGCGTTTGCGACCAGCGGCCGCTCGCCTCATGCGTGTGAATTTTTTACGACACCGACACGATGTCGCAGCCGCCCCGCCGCCAGCCCACCGCCGGTCGCGCCGGCTCTCCGGCCGCTTGTCAGATATCCTCGGCCAGCCGGCCGTAGAGGTCCGGCCGCCGGTCACGGAAGAAGCCGAAGGCGAAGCGGTGGCGCTGGATCAGGTCGAGATCGAAGCTGGCCGACAAGACGCCGGTCTCGCTGTCGCCGAACTCGGCCACCTTGTCGCCGCGATGGCTGGCGATGAACGAGCAGCCGTAGAAGCGCTGACCGTCCTCGGTGCCGATGCGGTTGGCGGCGATCACCGGC
>CAUJIW010000180.1 GCA_963205175.1 Pseudomonadota bacterium | reverse complement strand
CTCGACACCCCGTCGAACTTGCCCATGTAGCGGCGAACCGCGATCGGATCGAACACCACCGACAGGCGGGCGATGTAGCGCCGGCTGGTGAACCGCTCCGATTCAACGTCGATGCCGGCCACCAGTGTCGAGAGCGTGCTGTCGCCGACCGACGGCACCGCGCCCGCCTTGTCGGACAGCCGGCCCCAGAGCAGCTTCCAGGCCTTGCGCTGCGCCTCGATGAAGCCGACCTCGCGCGCGCGTGTCGCCGTCGGCGCCGCGACGTCGACACTGACCGCCGCCACGGTGAAGCTGTCCGACTCGATGGCCTCGGCGGCGCTGGCCGGCGGCGCGGGCGGGCTCGCCGTGTCAGTGGCGGCCGCCGCGACTCCGGGGGTCAGCAGGCCAAGGGTGATCAGCAAGAACAGGAGGCGGGCCATCGGGTGCTCGAAACCTCGTTGGAAAGCTGCTTCTTTTACAACTGGGGTCTCGCTTCTCAAGGCCAATCTGGTAACAGGACCTCCAATCCACGCGACCGCAAGACAATGTAAGGCACGCCATGGCCGAAAAGACCCCCTACACCTACGCCCAGGCGGGCGTTTCCATCGATGCCGGCAACGCGCTGGTGCGGGCGATCGCGCCGCTGGCGCGGGCGACCCGGCGCAGCGGCGCCGACGCCGACCTTGGCGGCTTCGGCGCCTTCTTCGACCCGCGCGCCGCCGGCTACACCGACCCGTTGCTGGTGGCGGCGACAGATGGTGTCGGCACCAAGATCAAGCTCGCCATCGAGGCCGGCGGCCATGACACCGTGGGCATCGATCTGGTCGCCATGTGCGTCAACGATCTGGTGGTCCAGGGCGCCGAACCGCTGTTCTTCCTCGACTATTTCGCCACCGGCAAGCTCGACACCGGCATTGCCGCCCGTGTCGTCGCCGGCATCGCCGAGGGTTGCCGCCAGGCCGGCGCGGCACTGATCGGTGGCGAGACCGCCGAGATGCCGGGCCTCTATGGCGACGGCGACTACGATCTGGCCGGCTTCACCGTCGGCGCGGTGGAGCGCGGCCAGCAGCTTACCGGCGACCAGGTGGCCGCCGGCGACGTCATCCTCGGCATCGCCTCCTCCGGCGTCCACTCCAACGGCTATTCGCTGGTGCGCCGACTGGTCGCCGATTTCGGGTTCGACCTCGCCGCCCCCGCCCCGTTCGATGCCAGCCGGCCGCTGGGCGAGGCGCTGCTGACGCCGACGCGCATCTATGTGAAGGCGCTGCTGCCGGAGGTCCGTTCGGGGCGCATCCATGCGCTGGCGCACATCACCGGCGGCGGCCTGACCGAGAATGTGCCGCGCGTGCTGCCCAAGGGCACCGTCGCCGTGTTCGATACCGCCGCCTGGCCGCTGCCACCGATCTTCGGCTGGCTGAAGGAGCTCGGCGCCATCGAGGGCGCGGAACTGGTGCGGACCTTCAACTGCGGCCTCGGCATGGTGGCGATCGTAAGCGCCGACCAGGCGGACACGGTGATCGCCAGCCTCACCGCCGCCGGCGAGCAGGTGGCGGTGGTCGGTCGCGTCGAGGCCGGCCCCGCCGACACCCGTGGCTGCCTGGTGCGCTCAAGCGCCGGCGCCTGGGGTTATGCCGACGGCTGGGAGGCCCGGCATGACGCGTAAACTGCGGCTGGCCGTGCTGATTTCAGGGCGCGGCAGCAACATGCAGGCACTGCTGGCGGCAACGCAGGCGCCCGGCTACCCGGCCGAGATCGTCGTTGTTGCCTCCAACAAGGCCAGTGCCGCCGGCCTGGAGACCGCGCGGGCGGCCGGCATCGCCACGGCGGTGGTGCCGCACACCGGCTTCCCCAGCCGCGAGGCCTTCGACATCGCCATGGACGCCGAGCTGCGCCGCCATGACGTCGATCTGGTGGTGCTGGCAGGCTTCATGCGGGTGCTGACGCCGGAGTTCATCAACCGCTGGCCGGACCGCATCGTCAACATCCACCCGTCGCTGCTGCCCGCCTTCCGGGGGCTGCACACCCACGAGCGGACCATCGAGGCCGGCTGCAAGATCGCCGGCTGCACGGTGCATATCGTCCGCCCCGAGCTGGACGACGGGCCAATCCTCGCCCAGGCCGCGGTGCCGGTGCTGGAGGGCGACACCGCCGACACGCTGGCGGCGCGCATCCTGGAGCAGGAGCACCGCCTTTACCCGTCCGTCATCCGCGCCATCGCCGAGGGCCGGGTCAGCATCGACGGGATGCTCGCCCGAATCAACGAGGCCGCGCCAACGGCGCAGCCCCTGCTCAACCCTGCCCCCTGAAGCCGGCGCCCTGCTGCCTGAGACCTGCTGCCTGAGGCGGGCATACCGACGTCCGCCCTCCTTCCCGCCGTCATGGCCGGGCGTGTCCCGGCCATCCCCGCGAACACGCCATAGCCGGTAAAGACGACAACGGCGCCACCGCAAGGGTGACGCCGTATCGGTAACGCGGCCGTGGATGGCCGGGACACGCCCGGCCATGACGCGCTGTTGCTTGAGCCGATGATCGCGGCTTGTCGGCTTAGCCGATGATCGCGGCTTGTCGGCTTAGCCGATGATCGCGGCTTGTCGGCTTAGCCGATGATCGCGGCTTGTCGGCTTAGCCGACGATCGCGGCCTGTCGGCTTAGCCGACGATCGCGGCCTGTCGGCTTAGCCGACGATCGCGGCCTGTCGGCTTAGCCGACGATCTCGGTCTGCGCGAAGAAATAGGCGATCTCGATCGCCGCGTTCTCCAGGCTGTCGGAACCGTGCACCGAATTGGCCTCGATGCTCTCGGCGAAGGTCTTGCGGATGGTGCCCTCGGCGGCCTGGGCCGGGTTGGTGGCGCCCATCACTTCGCGGTTCTTCAGCACCGCGTTCTCGCCTTCCAGCACCTGCAGCACCACCGGACCCGAGATCATGAACGACACCAGGTCGTTGAAGAACGGGCGCTCCTTGTGGACGGCGTAGAAGCCTTCCGCCTGGGCCTTGGTCAGCTGGGCGCGCTTCTGGGCGACGATGCGCAGGCCGGCGTCCTCCAGCATGGCGTTGATCTTGCCGGTCAGATTGCGACGGGTGGCGTCCGGCTTGATGATGGAGAAGGTGCGCTCGATGGCCATGGAAAACTCCAGTTGCTCTCTCGTGTGGGAAGTTGCGCGCGCTCTTATCGGTGCGGCGCACAAAAGGCAATGGGCGTCGGCAAACCCGCCCGCGAAAGACACCGCCCTGTCGGCGTCACGCTGAACTGGCCGGCGCCGGCCTCAGGCTGCCTGGCTCCAGCCGCCGCCATCCTGCTGCTGCCAGTATTTCAGGATATGGCCTTGCGCCTTGAGGTCGCGCCAGTGCGCGCGGGCCATCGCCACCTGATCGTCGTCCCTGCCGTCGAACAGGTAGAGCACGCGGTCGAAGCCTTCCAGCGCCGTGGGCGTCACATTGTCCAGCAGGACCAGCAGGGTCGCGCCGTTGGGGGCGGCGGCCTCTCCTTCGGCGATATAGATCGGCTGCAGTTCCGGATACTCGTTGCGCGCCGTGCCGTGGGGCAGGAAGGACTCCGGATCGTGCGTCCACAGATAGTCGTCGACCTCCTTCACCCGCGCGGCGGCGGCCACGCGCACCAGCGCGCGCAGCCCCTGCCCGTGCGCTTTCTCCATCAGGCGCGCCAGTGCCGCCAGCGGCGACTGGTGCGTCACATGATAGAAGCCGACATCGGCCATCTGCCCGGCTCCCGCGCGCCGACCGCTTACTTCTCGAAGTTGCTGGCGATGAACTGGTCGAGCAGGCGCACGCCATAGCCGGTGGCGCCCTTCTCGCCCAGCGGCGTGTCCTTGTCGGACCAGGCGGTGCCGGCGATGTCGAGATGCGCCCAGGCCACGCCCTCGCGCACGAAGCGCTTGAGGAACTGGGCGGCCGTGATCGAACCGCCCTCGCGCGGGCCGACGTTCTTCATGTCGGCGATCTGCGAGTTGATCAGCTTGTCGTAGGCGTCCCCCAGCGGGAAACGCCACAGCTTGTCGCCCGAGGCCTCGCCCGCCGCCAGCAGCTGGCCGGCCAGCGTCTCGTCGTTGGCGAACATGCCGGCATATTCGTGCCCCAGCGAGATCACCATGGCGCCGGTCAGCGTGGCGAGATCCACCATCACCTTCGGCTTGTAGCGCTCCTGGGCATACCACATGACGTCGCACAGCACGAGGCGACCCTCGGCGTCGGTGTTGATGACCTCGATGGTCTGGCCGGAATAGCTCTTCACCACGTCACCGGGCCGCTGGGCCGTCGCGGAGGGCATGTTCTCGACCATGCCGCACAGGCCGACCACCCGGCACTTGGCCTTGCGCCGGGCCAGCGCCTTCATGGTGCCGATGACGGCGCCAGCGCCGCCCATGTCCCACTTCATGCCTTCCATGCCGGCCGCCGGCTTGAGCGAGATGCCGCCGGTATCGAAGGTGACGCCCTTGCCGATCAGCACCACCGGCGCCGTCTTCGCCTTGCCGCCGGTGCCGTCGTAGTCGAGGATCACCAGCTGCGGTTCGTGCGCCGAGCCCTGCGACACGCCCAGCAGCGCGCCGAAGCCCAGCTTCTTCATCTCCTTCTCGCCCAGCACCTGCACGGTGATGCCGTGCTCGGCCAGCTCGCGCGCCTTGTCGGCGAACGACTTGGGGTAGACCACGTTGCCGGGCTCCGACACCAGATCGCGGGTCAGGAACACGCCCTCGGCAATCGCCTCGTAGCGGTTGAAGGCGCTGTCCGCCGCCCGCGCCTCGCCGGTCTGGATCACCAATTTGGTGAGGCTAGGCTTCTTGGCCGGCTGCTCCTTGGTACGATAGCGATCGAAGCGATAGGCCCGCAGCCGGGCGCCCAGCCCCATGCGCGCCGCCGCTTCCGCCTCCGACACCGTGGAATCGCCGAGGTCCGCCGCCAGCACGGTCAGCGTCGTCTCGCCCGAGGCGCCGACACGGGCCTGCAGCGCGCCGCCGATGCGCTCGAACTCGCCCGGCCCCGCCTTGGCCAGCGTGCCGGTGCCCACCACCAGCACCCGCGAGGCGTCCAGACCGGCCGGGGCCAGCACCTCGACGATCTCACCGACGCCGCCGTCGAAGCGGCTGGCCTTGAGCGCGCGCTGCACCTGCCCGTCGGTGGTCGCGTCAATCGCCGCCGCGGCGGCGGTGAGCACGCCCCCCTGACCTGCGAACACGGCGAGAGCGCCGCCCTTGACGGCGGATGGCTTGGCAAAACTGATCTTCATGGTGTGACTCTTTCCCTGACGTCGTCAGCCGCGCGTGGCGGCCCCATGGATCGTACATAGCGAGCCGGAGCCGCTCTGGCAAAGGCGCGACGGCGACGGCACGACCGCAGCGGCGGGACGGCAAACGCCCGCGCGCCAGTTGCACCGGGCGCGCCGCCATGCTTTACACGCAGCCGGTCCCTCGCCCCGACGATAAGGCTGTCATTCGTGCCCTCCCGCCTGCCGCTCATCGCCCTGCTCGCCTCAGCCTCGACGATGGCCGCGACGACAGTGGCCCGTGGCCAGGACGTGGCCGCCGACGCGGTCGCGGACGCCGCCGCGCCCGCAGCGGAGTCGCAGGTGCTGTTCGAGGCCGACCGGCTGACCTACGACGACGAGACCGGGATCGTCACCGCCGACGGCCTCGTCACCATGTCCCGCGATGGCTATGACCTGCGCGCCGACCAGGTGATCTACAACCGCCGTACCGGCTTTGTGGAGGCGCGCGGCAACGTCGAGATCACCGACCCGCAGGGCAACCGCGTCTATGGCGAGAAGATCGAGCTGACCGACACCCTGAAGGACGGCCTGGTCGACAATGTGCTGCTGATACTCAAGGACGGCTCGCGGCTGGGCGCACGCAACGGCAACCGTCAGGCCGAGAAAACCCGGCTCGACCGTGCCATCTACAGCCCCTGCGAACTGTGCCCGCCCGGCT
>CAUJIW010000179.1 GCA_963205175.1 Pseudomonadota bacterium | reverse complement strand
CGGGCGAGCGCGACGTCGTCGACCAGGGTGTACAGCACAGACCGGCCCTGTCGCTCGGCCGACAGGATGCCAGCGGCTCTCCAGCGATAGAATGCGGACTGGGTGGTGCCGTAGGACTGCCGGCAGGCGCTGGCGATCTGCCGCACGGTGAAGGGTGCGCCCAGGCTGCGCAAGGCCGCCCAGATCGGCTGGGCGGCCTGCAGTGCGTTGAGGCGACCCGCATATTGCCGGCGCCGGCGCGGTGCCGCTGCCGTCGAAAGGGTATCGGTCATCACGCGGCCCTCCCGATGCGGGCGAGCCGCTCTTCGCGCTTGGGGGCCTGGCCGGTATGCACCGGCCGGTCGCCCCACCATTCGCGGGTGGCGTGCGCCACGTCCTCGCGCACGGCGGCCTCGCGGGCGGCGTCGATATTGACATGAATTCGCCGCGTCGAGCCGGCGGTGCGCACCCGGAAATGCTCCAGCAACGCGTCGTCGAACCGCACCTCGGGCGCATAGCAGGCGGCCAGCTTGCGGCAGTCGTCGAGGTCGGCCGGCACTGCCTGCACATGGTCGAGAATACGGCTGTGGAAGCGCTCCCACTCCACCAGCTTGGCCGGCAGGTTCTCCTCGCCCACCATCATCACCGGCACGCGGGCGTTGTCGTGGATCTCGCGGATGACCTCGATCAGCGACGTCTTGAGCGCCCGGTCCATCTCGTCGATGATGATCGGGCGCGGATCGCGCCGCAGATCCTCGATCACCTGCTTGAGGATCTGGGCGGTCACCTTGGCCGGCTTGGTGATCCCCAGGTCGGCGGCCAGGTCCTGCAGCAGGCCCTTCTGGGTCCAGACGATGCTGGCCTCGAGATAGACCGCGCCGAACATGGCCACCGCGTGCCAGCAGGCGATGGTCTTGCCGTAGCCGGCCGGGCCATAGAACGTCACCAGGCCGGGCAGGTTCTGGTGTCGCCCCATGGCGCGATCGAGCGCCATCGCCGCCAGATGCATGTTGGACAGGCTGGCGAACGAGCCTCTGGTGTCACCCCGTGTGGTTGTGCTACTCATGCCTTCTTCCTTTGGTTGAGGATGTCTTCGGGGAGCTGCCAGTCGGATGGCAGCTCCCCAGTGAATTTGCGGAGCCGCACCTGACTGCCGAACTCGGTGCTGGCGCCGTAGCGGCCCACCCACGCCAGTTCTGACGGTTCGACGGGCTGCCCCGCCTTCATGCGCCCGACGATCTCCATCGCGCGCTCGAAGCTCATTTTGGCGTCCCGCAGTCGCTGCCGGCCGGGATCGATCCGGGCCACGGTGGCGGTCTGCCTGACCTCCGGCGTCCGGCCCTCCAGTATCCGGCCCTGCGGCGCCGCGTCGCCGAACCGGGCGCGGGCCTCGGCCAGGCGGCTGGCCTGCTCCGCGGTGCGCTCGTGGCGCGGCAGGCTGGCGGCCCGCACCGCCTCGGTGGCGGGCGTGGCGTGCGTCTCGACTGGCTTGGGGAACGCCACCACTTGGGCAGCCTCGGCCACCCGGTTGGCCAGCACGTCGCGGGCGATGGTCTCCGGCTTTACCCGTGCCCGCCGTGCCCGCGCCGCCTCGTTGACATCGCGTTTCCACCGCCGTTCAGCGGCGTTGACGGCCGCCGTATGCTCGGCCTGGCTGACGCCCAGCCACAGCGGGTCGATGGCCTCGCAGATGTAGGTGTCGCGCTGGTCGAACACGTACAGCCGGCCGAGGTCGGCATCGTCCACCCGCACCCGCACCTGCCGGCCTTTCCAGGCCACCAGCTCGGGGGCGCTGTAATGACGGTGGGCCAGCGTGATGTGCCGCTTGCCCACGGTGCGCCAGCCGCCCACCGGCATCAGCAGCAGGTCCAGCGCGCGCGGGTCGATCACCCGGCGCGGCGCCCGGCAGGCGGCGGCGTGCAGCTCTGGCGTCGTGCCCAGGCTGGCGTGCAGCCGGGTGTTGGCCGAGACGGCGCATTGGTCCAGGAATGTGGCGAAGGCCTCGGCATCCATCGCCACCTCGGCCGCCGCGCGGGCCTGCAGCCGGCGCGGGCCGTGCATTTCCTTGCGGCGCTCCTCGATCTCCTTGCGGGTGGCGACATCGTGGCCGACATAGCCCGGCAGGCCCGGCAGCAGGTCGTGGCTGAACGCGCCCAGCGCCCGCTCGACGTGGGGCTTCTCCCAGGGCGACCCCGGCGTGCAGAGGCGCTGCTCGATGTCGAGCGACTCCAGCGCGGTGCGGATATGGGCCGACACATAGTCAGCACCATTGTCCATCTTGATCGCCAGCGGCGCGCCCCAGGCCAGGATGGCCCTGCGGATCAGCGCCGCCACCGCCCGCGAGGTGCTGGTGCGGGCCAGCAAATACATCTGGCGGCGGGAATAGACGTCGATCACCCCCAGCACCGCGTGGCGGCGGCCGTCGGCCAGGATGATGTCGGTGGGGGTGGTGTCCATCTCCCACAGCGCATTGACCGCCTCGACGCCGGCCGAGACCGAACCGACCGCCGGCCGGAAGAGGCTGCGGTAGCGGATCGGCGCCACCAGCAGCGCCA
>CAUJIW010000178.1 GCA_963205175.1 Pseudomonadota bacterium | reverse complement strand
GGGTCGCCATCGCCGCCGACGAAATCTGGGCGGAGCCGTCGACGATCACCGGTTCGATCGGCGTGTTCGGCATCATCCCGACGTTCGAGGAGACACTGGCGTCGGTGGGAGTCACCACCGACGGCGTCGGCGCCACGCCGCTGGCGGATGCCGGCAACATCACGCGGCCATTGTCACCTGCCGTGGCGACCATGATCCAGGCGACGGTCGACCACACCTACCAACGCTTCATCGGCCTGGTCGCCGCCAATCGCAAGATGACCCTTCCGGCGGTGGACACCATCGGACAGGGACGGGTCTGGGCCGGTTCCACCGCGCGGGAACTCAAGCTCGTCGATCACATCGGCGGCCTGGAACAGGCCATCGCCGCCGCGGCCCGGCGAGCCGGCCTGAAGCAGTACCGGGTCATCCATGCCGATCCCGGCGAGCCCTGGAAGGACATGTTGCTGCGCAAGCTGCTGAACACCGCGGCCCCGGCCCCGTCCGTCACACCGGTGGGCATCGGCGTGACGGACCAGCTTCACCGGGCCGGCGTGCTGCTGACACCCCGGCGGATCACCCGGCTGGGCGACGTGCAGGCGACCTGCCTTGAATGCCTGCCGTTCAGCCCGTCGCCTCGTGCCGCCGCGCGCACGGCCTCGGCCGACGAGACCCTGCTGGGCGCCGCCTTGCTCACCGGACTGGCTGGCAAGATCGCGCAATGAAAAAGGGCGCCGGAAACGGCGCCCTTTTCCCCGTCGCTGCCGATCCGCTCAGAGCTGGGTCAACGCGTGCTCGGCGCTCGACACCTTGAACTCGCCCGGCGCCTCGACATTGAGCTCGGTCACCACGCCGTCCTTGGCGATGATCGAGAAGCGCTGGCCGCGCTTGCCCATGCCGAACTTGGTGCCGTCCATCTCCAGGCCGAGCTTGGCGGTGAGGTCGCCGTTGCCATCCGCCACCATCAGCACCTTGTCGCCAGCCTCCTGCGACTTGCCCCAGGCGTTCATCACGAACACGTCGTTGACGGCAACGCAGACGATGCTGTCGACGCCCTTGGCCTTCAGCGCCTCGGCGTTCTCGATAAAGCCCGGCAGGTGCTTGGCCGAGCAGGTCGGCGTGAAGGCGCCCGGCACCGAGAACAGCACCACCGTCTTGCCGGCGAAGATCTCGTCGGTGGTGATCGGGCCCGGGCCGCTGTCGGTCATGCGCATCAGCGTAGCCGACGGAATCTTGTCTCCGACCTTGATCGTCATTCCACTTCCCTTTCCTGATGGAGTCGCAATCTGTCGACAGGCGCACGCACCTGTCACCCCGCCGAGTTATAGTGCGCGCCGCCCCGGTGTCGAGGCCGGCACGGCCCGACACCCGACATCTCCCCTTGAAAGCACCCCGGCCAAGGCTCAAGTTACGCTAATGACGGAGTCACCATCCCTGGAGGGACAGCTGCTGCTGGCGATGCCCGGCATCGGCGACCCGCGCTTCGAGCGCGCCGTGATCCTGATGTGCCAGCACAACGCCGAGGGCGCCATGGGCCTGGTGATCAACAAGCCGTTCCAGAAACTCTCGGTCGCCGACCTGCTGGGGCAGCTGGAAGTGGACGCCGGCGAGGAACTGGAGGACGTCGTCGTCCATGCCGGCGGACCGGTGGAGCCGTCGCGTGGCTTCGTCGTCCACTCCACCGACTATGAGCAGCCCTCGACCCTTCAGGTCACCGAGTCGATCGCGCTGACCGCCACCATCGAGATCCTGCGCGACATCGCCGAAGGGCGCGGGCCGGCCCGCGCGCTCGTCGCGCTGGGCTATGCCGGCTGGGCACCGGGCCAGCTCGACCGCGAACTGACCAAGCATGGCTGGCTGTCGGCGCCCGCCACCGATGCCCTCATCTTCGAAACGCCCCTGGAGAAGAAGTGGACCAGGGCGATGACCTCGATCGGCATCGACGTGCGGATGCTCTCCGGCGAGGCCGGCCACGCCTGAACGGGCACATCTTAATAACAGTTAACGTGCCACAACCGTTCCCTTCGAGGCGGCGTTAATATCTTGGCCACATCCTGCGACTCACCCGGGACAATCCGGGGGAGACTTCGGGCCGGACGCGGAGAAACCGCGCGGATGCCCGGCGACGCAAGGGTGGGACATGACTGGACGCACGGGAACCATGGGTGCCATCGCCGCTGTACTGGCCCTGCTGGCCGGGCCGTCGCTGGCCGCGCCCTGCTGGTCGTCATCGGAGGTGAGGGCAGCCCAGGTGCGCGAGATGCAGACGCTGATGATGGTGGGCGCCTTGCAGTGCCGCCACATCGCCGGCAATGACGCGCTGGCCAGCTACAACCGCTTCGTCACCCGCTTCCGGCCGCACATCAGTTCGCAAAACGACGTGCTGAAGGCCCGCTTCGCGCGCCTGCACGGCAATGGCGCCGGCCAGAACGCCTATGACCGCTACACCACCAGCCTTGCCAACCTGCAGGCGGCGCGCGGTGCCCAGACCGGCTTCTGCGAGCAGGTCGCCGATGTCGGCCGCACGCTGGCGACCCTGAACGACCAGGACATGCAGGCGATGGCCGCCCGGCTGGTGCCGGCGCCCGCCAGCGTCGAGTGTATCGAGTAGCGTCGCGTCACCCCCGCGGCCGGCGCCGCCAGTCGGTGTATCGGGGTCTGGCCGTTGCATCGGAGGCCCGCGCGCGTGTAGCGTGCGCGCCATCATGCGACCCGATGCCGACACCAAGCTGATCACCTCGCCCGCCAATCCGCTGATCAAGCGGATCAACGCCCTGCACGAGAAGAAGTTCCGCGTCCGCGAGGGACTGTTCCTCGCCGAGGGGCTGCGCATCGTCACGGAAGCGGCGGACGCCGGCGTCACGCCGGCCTATCTGATCCACGGCCCGGACATGAGCGACCATGTGCTGCTGCGCCGGCTGATGGCCGCCACCCGGGCGGCCGGCGGCGAGGTTGTCGAGACCTCGGCCGACGTGCTGCGCAAGCTCTCCCGCAAGTACAATCCGCAGTCGGTGCTGGGTGTTTACACCGAACCCGCGCGCACCCTGGCCGACCTCGACCGCACGGCGAGCTTCGCCTGGATCGTCTGCCAGAGCCTGAAGGACCCCGGCAACCTCGGCACCATCCTGCGCACCGCCGACGCGGTGGGGGCCGGCGGCGTCATCCTGCTCGACCAGTCGTGCGACCCCTACAGCGTCGAGGCGGTGCGGGCCTCGATGGGCGCGCTGTTCACGGTGCCGGTGGTGCAGGCGGAGTGGGCCGACTTCCTGCCCTGGCTGCGCGGCGGGCCGGGTTTTCTGGTCGGCGCCTCGCTCAATGCCAGCGAGGACTATCAAGCGATCCGCTACCCGGCGCCGACCTTCCTGTTCATGGGCAACGAGCAATCGGGCCTGCCGGCCGACTATGAGGCGGCATGCGACGCGCGCATCCGCATCCCGATGCAGGGCAAGGCGGACAGCCTCAATGTCGCCGTCGCCACCGCGGTGCTGCTCTACGAGGTGTTCAACCAGCACCGGCGAGCCGACCGGTGAGCCCCGGCGAGCGTGACCTCACGCGTCTGCTCGCCAGCCTGTCACCGCTGCTCGACCCCGAGGAATACGGCTTCGGCCTGCTGCCGCCCGAGGCGCCGCTGCCCTTGGCGCCGCTGGCGCTGTTTCGCGAAGCCGAGGGGACGACGCTGATCGCGCCGGCACAGGACCTTGCCCGGGCCGGCGTGCCGCACGTGGCCGGCTGGGCGCGCATCACGCTGATGGTCCATTCGTCGCTCGCGGCCGTCGGGCTGACCGCGGTGGTGGCCCAGGCACTGACCAGCGCCGGCATTCCCGCCAACATGGTCGCCGCCTACCACCACGATCACCTGTTCGTGCCGTGGGCGCAGCGGCAGGCGGCCCGCGACGTGCTCGACCGGCTGGCGGCCGCCGCGCGGGCCTGAGCGGAACGCCGGGCCTACAGGCAGAGATTGAAAGCGATGGAAATCCGCCGCGCCGGGCCGTGGTAGGGGCGCACGGCGTGCAACAGCCAGGAGGGGAACAGGATCAGCTCGCCGGTCGCCGGCTGCAGCCGCTCCCACAGGCCGGCGGTGACGCAGCCCTCGAAGGCGGCCTTGAGCTGCGGGGCATACATGGTCGGCATGGTGCCGCGCGGGTCGTGGAACTCCAGCTCGCCGCCGGCCGCCGCGCCAAGATCGTCGGCCGCCACATAATAGACGCACGACCAGTAGGCGCCGGGGTGGGCGTGCATGTCGTTGGCGTCACCCGCGCCATTGACGTTGACCCAGGCATTGACCCGCCACGGCACCCCACGACGCACCAGCGCGCCATCCTCCACCAGCACCGTCACCCGGTCGGCCAACGCGCAGACGGCGGCGACCAGCCGCCGGGCCGGCGCGCCACCCCAGGCGGGAAAGTCGTCGTCGGACTGCCAGCCGCCGAGGTTGCTCTTGGCGACGGAGGGATAGCCGGCGATGCGGGCGTCGATCTGCGCGGTCAACTCGGCATTGAGCGCCACGGCATCCGGCAGGCGGGCGCGCACCACCGGGGTGGGAAACAGCGACATCGCCTGGACGATATCCACCTCTGGCACCACCGCCGCCTGCCCGCCCATCTGCCCCCGACTCTCGAACCATGTCTCCACGGGCGAACAATCCGTCCGTGCTGTCACGGGGTTACGTGGGCGTATCCGGTGATCCTTCGGCAGGCGCGACCGGTCAGGCCACCGGCCTCGACCGCAGGCGACTTAGGCCGCCTGCCAGCGGACGTAGAGCGCGGTGGGCACCAGCAGGCCGCGCGGGCCGCCCTCGCGGATCGCCATCTCGCCGCAGGTGACGCGGCCACCGAAGCCGGCCAGCGCTTCGGCCAGTGCCTGGCCGAAGGCGAGTGCCGAGGCGCGGATGGCATAGACCGTCAGCACCAGAAACAGCGGCTGGTCCACCAGCAGCTCGCGGCACAGCCGCAGCAGCTCCGGCAGTTGCTCGAACAGCTTGAACACCTCGCCCTGGGGGCCGCGCCCGAACTTGGGCGGATCGAGGATGATACCCTGATAACGCCGGCCGCGCCGCACCTCGCGGGCCAGGAACTTGCCGGCATCCTCGACGATCCAGCGCAGCGGCGCGTCCTCCAGCCCGGAGAGCTTCTGGTTCTCCACCGCCGCCGAGATCGCCTTCTTCGAGGCGTCGACATGGGTGACCCGGGCGCCGGCCTGGGCACAGGTGAGACTGGCAAGGCCTGTATAACCAAAAAGGTTCAGCACCTCGATCGGTCGCGCCGTGTCGGCGGCGCGGGCGTCGCGGATCAGCCCGGCCATCCAGTCCCACTGCGGCGCCATGTCGGGGAAGAAGGCGAGATGGCGAAACGGCGTGCAGGCGGCCCAGAACTTCATGTCGCCGCGCGCCAGCGGCCAGGCGTCCGGCACCTCGTTGGCGAACTGCCAGCGGCCGGTATCCTCGGTGTTGCCGGGAACGAACTCGCCGTCGGCGCGCCAGTTGGCCTTGGCCGGCTTCCACAGCGCCTGCGGTTCGGGGCGGATGAAGCGGTAGCGGCCGTAGCGCTCCAGCTTGCGGCCGTCACCACTGTCCAGCAGCTCGAAATCCCCCCACGGTTCCGTGACCAGCAGGTCCAGACGCGGCTCCAGCTTCATTGCAGCCGGGCCTGCAGCCGGTCGATCGCCGGCACGTCGACCGACGGGCCGACGCTGGCCATGGCCAGCGGTCCGGCGGTCAGCATCCGCTGGGCGGCGGCGGAGACCTCGGCGAGCGTCACCGCGTCGATGCGCTCGATGATCTCGGCGGTGGGCACGACGCGGTTGTAGATCAGCAGCTGGCGGCCGAGCTGTTCCGACAGGCCGGCACAGCTCTCCAGCCCCATGAACACCGATGCCTTGAGCTGGGCCTTGGCGCGGTCCAGCTCGGCGGCGGCGAGATCGGTGGCGGCGCCGAGCAGGGTGTCCAGCGTCAGGTGCACCGCCTCGCCCGCCGTCTCCGGCCCGGTGCCGAGATAGAGCGTCATCAGCCCGGTGTCGGCGAACGGCGCCAGGTAGCTGTAGATGGAATAGACCAGCCCGCGTTCCTCGCGCACCGCCTGGAACAGGCGGGACGACATGCCGCCGCCCAGCGCCGTCGAGAACAGCATCAGCGGGTAATAGTCGTCATGCAGCGCCGGCACGCCGGGCAGCGCCAGCGTCACGTGGGTCTGTTCCGACTCCCGCTCGTCGCGGTGCTCGCCGCCGCCGTAGCGGGCCGCCTCGTGCACCGGCCGGGCGCCGGCGGGGATCATGCCCAGCCGCTCGCGCGCCATCCCGACCAGGGCCGCGTGGTCGACCTTGCCGGCGGCCGCCAGCACCATCGAGTGGCCCCGGTAGTGCCCGGTGAGCCAGTCGCGCATGTCGGTATCGCTGAGCGCCTGGATGCTCTCCTCGGTGCCCAGAATCGAGCGGCCGAGCAGCTGGCCGGGGTAGGCCACTTCCTGCAGGTTATCGAAGATGATGTCGTCGGGCGTGTCGCGCGCCTGCCCCAGTTCCTGCAGCACCACCTCGCGCTCGCGCGCCAGTTCGCCGGCATCGAACAGCGGCTCGGTGACGAGGTCGGCGATCATATCGACACCCAGCGGCAGATCGTCGGCCAGCACGCGGGCATAGAAACTGGTCTGGTCGCGCCCGGTATAGGCGTTGAGCTGCCCGCCCACCGCCTCGATCTCCTCGGCGATCTGCCGGGCGGTGCGCCGGCGGGTGCCCTTGAACACCATGTGTTCGAGCATGTGGGCGACGCCGTGCGCCGCCTGCGGCTCCAGCCGCGAGCCGGTATCGACGTAGAGGCCCACCGCCGCCGTCTCCAGCCCCGGCATGGCGAGGCTCGCCACCCTGAGGCCATTATCGAGCGTGGTGACGATCGCCGTCATTCGGCCATGCGCTCGGCGATGAAGGCCTCCACCGCCGCCAGATCGTTGGGCAGCGTGGTGTAGCGCTCCTCGCGGTCGAACAGGCCCTGGGCACGCGGCGGCATCGCCGGCCGCTGGCCGGTCGCCCGTTCCACCGCATCGCGGAACTTGGCCGGATGCGCGGTGGACAGCGTCACCACCGGAATGTGGCGATCGGCCGGCGCCTGGGCCCAGGCCGCCGCCACGCCGACGGCGGTGTGCGGATCGAGCACCAGGCCGCTTTCGGCATAGACCCGGCGCAGGCTGAGCGCGGTGTCGTCCTCGTCGGCGCTGAAGGAGACGAACAGCCTGGCCGCCGTGGCCCGCTGGTCGGCGTTGAGGTGCATCCGCCGGTTCTTCTCGAAGTCGGCCATGGTCGCCGCCAGCGCGGTGCCGTCGCGGCCGTGCAGATCGAACAGCAGCCGCTCGAAGTTCGACGAGATCTGGATGTCCATCGACGGCGAGCTGGTGGGCGCCACGGTGCCGACCGAATAGTCGCCCTTGGTCAGCGCCCGGTGCAGGATGTCGTTGGTGTTGGTGGCGACGATCAGCCGCTCAATCGGCAGGCCCATGGCGTGGGCGATGTAGCCGGCGAACACGTCGCCGAAATTGCCGGTGGGCACCGAGAAGGCGACCTGGCGTTCCGGCGCCCCCAGCCGCACGGCGGCGTAGAAGTAATAGACCACCTGCACCAGCAGCCGGGTCCAGTTGATCGAGTTCACCGCCGACAGCCGGTGCCGGTCGCGGAACGGCTGGTCGTTGAACATCGCCTTCACCAGCGCCTGGCAGTCGTCGAAGGTGCCCTGGATCGCCACGTTATGGACGTTGGGCGCCATCACCGTGGTCATCTGCCGGCGCTGCACGTCGGACACCCGGCCCTGCGGGTGCAGCATGACGATGTCGAGATTGTCCCGCCCGGCCAGCGCGTGGATCGCCGCCGAGCCGGTGTCGCCGGAGGTGGCGCCGATCACCGTCAGGTGCTCGTTGCGGGTGGCGAGGAAACGCTCGAACAGCAGGCCCAGCACCTGCAGCGCGAAGTCCTTGAAGGCCAGCGTCGGGCCATGGAACAGCTCCAGGATCCAGTGCCGTTCGTCGAGCTGCTTGAGCGGCGCCACCGCCTTGTGGTCGAAGTGACCGTAGGCCTCGGTGAGCAGCGCCCGCAGGTCCGCCTCCGGCAGCGCGCCGCCGAGGAACGGGGTGAGGATGCGCACCGCCGTCTCGACATAGGACAGCCCGGCAAGGTCGCGGATCTCGGCCGGCGACAGGGTAGGGATGGACTCCGGCACATAGAGGCCGCCGTCGCGGGCAAGGCCCGCCAGCGTCACTTCCTCGAAGGTCAAGGCCGGAGCAGCGCCCCGCGTACTGATATATTTCACGTCACTGCCACCGAATCGCAAAAATCAAGAGCGGCGGACTGTATCGTCCGACTTCTCGCGCTGCAACATGCGCCAGCGTCGTAGATAGAGCCCGTAGATCACCGCCAGAACGGCGGCGAAGGCAAACCACTGGACGGCATAGGCCCGGTGGTTATTGGGCACCGCCGCCACGCTGAGCGGGCTGGGCTCGGGCCAGGCCGCGCCGTCGGCCGCATCCAGGCGCACCGCCTGGACGAAATAGCGCGGCTCGACACCGGGAAAATCCGCCGCGGACGGCCGCCGGGCGCCCGCCAGCCGTTCCATCGCCGTGGCCGGCTGCCAGGTCCGGGCAACGCCGGCGGCGGCAAGGCGCGCACCGGTCAGGTCCGGCGCGGGTGCCCGGAAGGGAAGCCAGCCGAGATCAACCACCAGGGCGCGGTCAGCGGCGCGGCATGGCACGAAGAGATGCTGGCCGGCCTCGCCTTGGGCATTGCCGCCGGCAAAAGTCAGCCCGCGCGCCATCACCTCGCAGTCCAGCCGCACACGGCGGAACTCCAGTGCCGCCGGTTCGTCCACCGGCAGATCGGCGAGGCGTACCGGCGCCACGGCGCTGTTGGCGCGATAGCGGGCGAGCAGCGCCTCCTTCCAGCCGGCGCGCTGAACCTGCCACAGACCAAGCGCCAGCAGCACGGCGAGCATGACCGCCATGGTGAGGGAGGGCAGGAGCGGATAACGCCGCGCCACGGATCGGTCCCTAGCCGTCATCCGAACGCCGGCCCTCGCGAGCCTGATTGGCGTATTCCGAGCCCAGCAGGGCGGCCTTGATGAAATGCAGCGACAGCACGGTGAGCACCACCAGCGTCGGCACCCACACCAGCGCATGGACCCACCAGGGCGGCCGTACCGCCATGTCGAGCCACAGCGCCCCCACGGCGATGATGGTCCCGACGATGAAGATGGCAAAGGCCGCCGGTCCGTCGCCAACGTTGAAGTCGCCGTAATCCAGTCCGCACGCCCGGCAACGGTCGCCCAGTTTCAGCGGGCCGGTGAACAACCGGCCCTGACCACAACGCGGACAGCGGCCCTTGAGCGCGTGGCCGATGGCCACACCCTTGTCGGGGATAAGATCAGCCGGGTTGGTCATGCGCGCCTCCTTCAAACGGCAACGCCCCGGACCAGGCCGGGGCGCGCCATGGACTGCATGGACGGGCTTAGTGGCCGGCGCCGTGCATGACCGCCGCGCCGAAGTCGCTGCCCCACAGGTAGATGGACAGGAACAGGAACAGCCACACCACATCGACGAAGTGCCAGTACCAGGCCGCAGCCTCGAAGCCGAAGTGGTGGTTCGACTTGAAGTGGCCCTTGTAGGCGCGGATCAGGCAGACCGCCAGGAAGATGGTGCCGACGATGACATGGAAACCGTGGAAGCCGGTGGCCATGAAGAAGGTGGCGCCATAGACGTGGCCGGAGAAGGTGAAGGCCGCATGGTGATATTCATAGGCCTGCACGCAGCTGAAGATGAAGCCGAGAATGACGGTGCACCACAGGCCGTTCTTCAGGCCGTCACGATCACCCTCCAGCAGCGCGTGGTGCGCCCAGGTGACGGTAGTGCCCGAGAGCAGCAGGATCAGGGTGTTCAGCAGCGGGAACAGGAAGGGGTCCAGCAGCTCGATGTCCTTGGGCGGCCAGGTGGCGCCGGTGACGTCGGCCACCGCCTGATAGCCGTCGGGGAACAGCGAGAAGTGGAAATAGGCCCAGAACCAGGCGACGAAGAACATCACTTCCGAGGCAATGAACAGGATCACGCCATAGCGATGGTGCATCTGCACCACCGGCGTATGTGCGCCCTGGTGCTCCGCCTCGTCGACGACGTCCGACCACCAGGCATACATGGTGTAGAGGATGCCGGCGAGGCCGAGAGCGAACAGGTACGGACCGACACTGGCGTCGCGCATCCAGGAGATCGCGCCCAGCGCCATGGCGAGCGCCGAGAACGAGGCAATGATCGGCCACGGGCTCGGATCGACCAGATGATAATCGTGTTGCTTAACAGCCGCCATTGTCCATGGTCCTCTCTTTACGAACGTGTCGCCCCCTTGACCGCCGCGGATGTCTGGGAAGTCCGTTGCGTCGCGTCGGCCGGCTTATCCATCTTGTAGAACGTGTAGCTCAGCGTGATTTCGCTGATCTTGCGCGCCTGCGGGTCATCGAGAATGGCCGGATCGACAAAATACACCACCGGCATGTCGATGGCCTGACCCGGCTCAAGCTTCTGCTCGGTGAAGCAGAAGCACTCGATCTTGTTGAAATACTGCCCGGCAATGTCGGGCGTGACGTTGAACACCGCCTGACCGGAAACCGGTTCGCCGCTGTTGTTCACGGCCTTGTAGAAGGCCAGCTTCTGTTCGCCGATCTTCAGCGTCTGGGCGGTCTGCTCCGGCATGAAGCCCCAGCCCAGGCCGGGGGCGACGTTGGCGTCGAAGCGCACGCTGATGGTTTGGCCCGTCACCCGGGTCGGCGCCGCATCGGCGCGCTGGGTGGTGCCCCCGAACCCGGTCACCTGACAGAACATCTGATAGAGCGGCACCGCGGCGTAGGACATGCCGACCATGCCGGCGACCACGCCAAAGGCGATCATGCCGACACGGCGATTGCGCCGCGCCAGGGCATGGGTGCCGGCGTCGTCCGGCGGCGGGGTTTCGGTCGCGCTCACGTGTTCACCCCGATGCGGGCGATAGTGATGAGGTAGAACAGCACGACCATGGCCACCAGTACCGCGAGCAGCGCCCAGTTGCGGCCGCGCCGCTTGGCGGCGAACTCCTCGTCGGCCTGCTTGCGGGCGACCGGATCATGCTCGGCGCCGCTCATGCCGCGACTCCCGCCAGGCGATCGGCGACCAGCGCCGCGAACAGCACGAACAGGTAGAGAATGGAAAACCCGAACAGCAGCTTGGGCGCCTTGAGGTCCGTGCCACGCCACACCCGCCAGGCGCCGGCGAGGAACAGCACGCCCAACCCGCTGGCGGTCAGGCCGTAGACCGCGCCGGTCAGGCCGAGCGCCCAGGGCGCGACGGAGGCCGCCACCAGCGCCCAGGTGTAGAGCCAGATCTGCAGCCGGGTGACCCGCTCGCCGGCCACCACCGGCAGCATCGGAATGCCGGCACGCTCATAATCCTTGCAGGCGAACAGCGCCAGCGACCAGAAGTGCGGCGGGGTCCAGAGGAAGATGATGGCGAACAGCAGCACCGGCAGCGTCGAGACGTCGCCGGTCACCGCCGCCCAGCCGATCAGCGGCGGGAAGGCGCCGGCCGCGCCACCGATGACGATGTTCTGCGGCGTCCGGCGCTTCAGCCATACCGTGTAGACGTGGGTGTAGAACAGGATGGAGCCCAGCAGCAGCCCGGCCGCCAGCCAGTTGATCGCCAGCCCCATGATCGCAACCGATGCCCCCGCGAGCGCGACAGCGAACGCCAGCGCCTCGGCGGGCTCGATTCGCCCGGCCGGAATCGGCCGGCTGGCGGTCCGGCGCATCAGGGCGTCGGTATCGCTCTCGAACCACTGGTTGAAGGCACCGGCGGCACCCGCGCCCACGGCGATGCACAGCAGCGCCGTCAAGGCCAGCGTCGGATGCAGCGACCCGGGTGCTGCCAGCAGGCCGCACAGGCCGGTGAACACCACCAGACTGACCACCCGGGGTTTCAGCAGTTCCAGGTAATCGCGCCAGTCGGCCACCGGCACGGCACGCCAGTCGGCCCCGGCGGATGCCGGGGCCGATGCGTAGGCGGATGCGACGGAGTCTGTCACGACTGCACGGTCCCTTGTCGTCAACGCTGCTTACTTGATCTTCGGCAGGGTTTCGAACTGGTGGAACGGCGGCGGCGAGGACAGCGTCCACTCCAGCGTGTTGGCGCCTTCACCCCACGGATTGTCACCCGCCTTCTTGCCCGCCAGCAACGTGTAGATGACGTTCACGAAGAAGATGGCCACACCGATGATGGTGATGCGGTAGCCCCACGACGACACCATGTTCCAGTACTCGAAGGCGTCCGGATAGTCGGGGATACGACGCGGCATGCCGTTGAGGCCGAGGAAGTGCTGCGGGAAGAAGATGAGGTTCACGCCAATGAACATCACCCAGAAGTGCAGCTTGCCCAGGAACTCGTTGTACTGACGGCCGGACATCTTGCCGATCCAGTAATACCAGCCGGCGAAGATGGCGAACACCGCACCCAGGCTGAGCACGTAGTGGAAGTGCGCGACCACGTAGTAGGTGTCGTGCAGCGCCACGTCGACGCCGGCATTGGACAGCACCACGCCCGTCACACCGCCGACGGTGAACAGGAAGATGAAGCCGATCGCCCACAGCATCGGGGTGTTGAAGGTGATGGAGCCGCCCCACATGGTGGCGATCCACGAGAAGATCTTCACGCCGGTCGGCACCGCGATGATCATGGTCGCGGCGGTGAAGTAGGCCTTGGTGTCGACGTCGAGGCCGGCGGTGTACATGTGGTGGGCCCACACGACGAAGCCGACAAAGCCGATGGCGACCATCGCGTAGGCCATGCCGAGATAGCCGAACACCGGCTTCTTCGAGAAGGTCGAGACGATGTGGCTGATGATGCCGAAGGCCGGCAGGATCATGATGTACACTTCGGGGTGGCCGAAGAACCAGAACAGATGCTGGTAGAGAATCGGGTCGCCGCCACCAGCCGGATCGAAGAACGTGGTACCGAAGTTGCGATCGGTCAGCAGCATGGTGATGGCACCGGCAAGCACCGGCAACGACAGCAGCAGCAGGAACGCGGTCACCAGCACCGACCACACGAACAGCGGCATCTTGTGCAGGGTCATACCCGGCGCACGCATGTTGAGAATGGTGGTGATGAAGTTGATGGCGCCGAGAATCGACGAGGCGCCGGCAATGTGGAGGGCGAGAATGCCGTAGTCGGTGGCCGGTCCGGGATGGCCGGCGGTGGACAGCGGCGGATAGACGGTCCAGCCGCCGCCGAAGCCGAGCTGGCCGGCCGGACCCTCGACGAACATCGAGCAGACCAGCAGGATCAGCGCCGGCGGCATCAGCCAGAACGAGATGTTGTTCATGCGCGGGAAGGCCATGTCCGGCGCACCGACCATGATCGGCACGAACCAGTTGCCGAAGCCGCCAATGACGGCCGGCATGACCATGAAGAACACCATGATCAGGCCGTGCGCCGAGATCAGCACGTTCCACAGGTGGTAGGACTGGTCGATGGCGGCCGCCGGGTCCGACGCACTGGAGAAGGCCGTCAGCACCTGCATGCCGGGCTGCATCAGCTCTTCACGCATCAGGCCCGACATGGCCCCACCGACGATGCCGGCGATGATCGAGAAGATCAGGTAAAGGGTGCCGATGTCCTTGTGGTTGGTGGACAACAGCCAGCGACGCCAGCCTGTCGGATGGTCGTGGGCGTGGTCGTCATGAGCGTGCGCGGACGCGTGGGCCATGGTGAACTCCCTGTCTCGAACTTACTGCCGCACGATGACGTCGCCCGCGACGTCGGCTTGCGCATACTGGTTGGCGGGCGGCACGGCGGCGAACTTGGTCTTCGCCTCCGCCACCCAGGCGTCGAACTTGGCCGGCTCCATCGCCTCGATCATGATCGGCATGAAGCCGTGGCGGATGCCGCACAGCTCGGAGCACTGGCCATAATAGATGCCCGGCTTTTCGACGTTGAACCACGATTCGTTCACCCGGCCCGGCACCGCGTCCATCTTGAGGAAGAACGCGGGGATGGCGAAGGAGTGCAGCACGTCGGCCGAAGTGATGAGCAGCTTCACGGTCTTGCCGGTGGGCACGACAATGCGATTGTCGACACCCAGCAGACGCGGCAGCTGCTCCTTGGCGGCCTCCTCGTCGGTCAGCATGATGGAATCGAAGGCAATGCCGTCCTGGTCGGGATACTCATAGGACCAGTACCACTGATGCCCGGTCACCTTGATGGTGAGGTCGGTCTTGGGCGGGCTGTACTCGGCATAGAGCAGGCGGAACGACGGCACCGCGATCGCCACCAGGATCAGCACCGGGGCCACGGTCCAGACCACCTCCAGCAGGGTGTTGTGCGAAGTCTTGGACGGCTCCGGGTTGGCACCGGCGCGGAAGCGCACCACGATGTAAACCAGCAGCGCCAGCACGAAGAGGGTGATGGCGACGATGATCGGCGTCAGCCAGTCATGGTACATCCAGTAGCCGAACCGCGCGAGTTCGGTGGCGGGCTCCTGCATGCCCAGGGCCTCGGGTGTCGGCTGGCCGGCGGACGCGGCGCCCGACGCGAAAACAGCCGCGCCTGCGACCAAAGTCGATAGCAGTGATTTGATCTTCCTCATGGTTTCCCCGCTATTTCCAGCCGACAATGCTGCGGCCCCATTCGGCCGCGTTATAAGCGCGCACCTCAAGCTCGACAAGCGGCCACTGTGCCGCAGCCGGGCGTTTTTATGCAGTCGCGCTACTATTCAAGCAAGTCCTTGAAGTCTGCTGTCTTTTTTGCCAACGCAGCTGTTACGGCGACATTCAGATCGTCACCGATGAGCATGCCGGCGTTCCATGTGGCCACATAGTCGAGCCCATCCTCGATCGAGTGACCGCGGCCATAGTCGAGCACGCGCTTGATTCCGGTGATCGCCACCGGCGACTTGCCGGCGATCTCGCGCGCCAGTGCGAAGGCCTGCTCCAGCGCCGCCTCGGGCGTGTCGGCGACCCGGTTGAGGAACCCCCATTGGCGGGCTTCCTCGGCGGTGAACCGCCGGCCGGTATAGGCGAGTTCACGCACCAGCCCCTGCGGCAGCAGATAGGGCAGACGCTGCAGCGTGCCGACATCGGCGACGATGCCGACGTTGATCTCCTGGACGGTGAAATAGCAGTCGGCGGTGCCGACCCGCATGTCGCAGGCCGTGACGAGATCGACGCCGCCGCCGATGCAGCCACCCTGCACGACGGCGATCACCGGCACCCGGCAGCGGTCGACCACCGACATGGTCTCCTGCATCCGGAGAATCTTGCGGCGCAGCTTCTCCCGCGCCCGCGCCGGATCGTCGGAGGCCGGCCGCAGCGACGTGGAGGCCATGGCGAGATCGAGACCGGCGGTGAAATGCCGGCCGGTGGAGGACAGCACCACCGCCCGGACATCGGGACGGGCGTCAATGGCCTCGAACACCTCGATCATCTCGGTCCAGAACGCCGCGACCATGGTGTTGAGCTGTTCGCCACGGATCATCCGCACATGGGCGATGCCGTCGGCGATAGCGAGATCCAGCGTTTCCATTCCATCCTCCCGTTAGTGTCGGTCCGTCGGTTGTCTTGTCCGTCCGGAACGTGTTTATGGTCCTTATCGCAACGAGGTATCCATGACCAAGATTGTCGTGACCAAGATTGTCCTCAACGGTCAGCCGGTGGCGTTCGACGTGCCGCCGGACATGCCGCTGCTGTGGGTGCTGCGCGACATCGCCAACCTGACCGGCACCAAGTTCGGCTGTGGCGCCGGCCTGTGCGGCGCCTGCACGGTGCATGTCGATGGCGAAGCGGTCCGGGCCTGCCAGGTGCCGATCGGCGACATCAATGATGCCACGGTCGTCACCATCGAGGGCCTGTCGCCCGACCGTGATCACCCGGTGCAACAGGCCTGGCTGGAACTGCAGGTGCCGCAGTGCGGTTACTGCCAGCCCGGCATGATCATGGCCGCCACCGCGTTGCTGCACGCCAGGCCGGAGCCCACCGACGCCGACATCGCCGAGACCATGACCAATCTGTGCCGCTGTGGCACCTACCCCAGGGTCCGCCAGGCGATCCTGCGGGCAGCGCAGCTGGCGCGCCAGTCGGCGCTCAAGGCGCTCAGCGAGATCGAGGCCGAACAGGCCCAGCCGGCGACGCCCGCCGAACCCTGAGGCGCGCCGCCGCGTCAGCGCACGAATCGCGGCAGGTCGCCGATGACCGCCCGGGCTTGCGCCACCGTGCGCTCGACGATTTCCCGGCACGACAGGATGTCGCTGATCGCGCCGCCGCCCTGGCCGGCAGGCAGGCACTGGTGGTCAGCGTCCACCCCCTCGACAATCCCGGCGATCGGCCCCAGACGGTTGAGCTGGACCGACTCCATGACCTGGAGCGGGAATTTCTTGATTTCGGCATCACGCCCCTCCCATTGGCGGGTCGTGTCGTTGACCAGCGCCCGCAGGGTCTTGCCGGTAAATACCCGGCTGATGGTGGTATCCTCGTCGCGCATGGCAACGATGCGTTCCTTGTAGACCTGGGCCGCGTGCGCCTCGTGCGAGGCGATGAAGCGGGTGCCCATCCATACCCCCTGGCAGCCCATCGCCAGCGCCGCCACCAGGCCGCGACCGTCGACGACGCCACCGGCGGCAATGACGGGAATCGACACCGCGTCCACCGTCTGCGGCCACAGGGCGATGGAGGCGACCTTGCCGGTGTGGCCGCCACCCTCGGTGCCCTGCATGATCACCGCGTCGCAACCGGCCTCCGCCGCCTTCACGGCATGACCCACCGTGCCGCACATGCTCATCACCAGCACGTTGGCGGCCTTGAGCTTCTCGATGATGGCGGTGGGCACCCCCAGTCCGGCGATGAACGCCCGGGCGCCGCCGGCGATGATGACATCCACCGAGGCGGTCAGGCTCTCCGGCTGGGCCGCCAGCAGGTCGACGCCGAACGGCCTGTCGGTGAGCGTCCGCACCTCGGCCATCTGGCGCTCGATCTCGGCGGGCGGCAGGCCCGCCATGCCCAGCGTGCCGAAACCGCCGGCCTCGCTGACCGCCGCGCAGACCCCGGCATAGGACACGCCGCCCATACCGGCCAGCAGTACCGGATGCTCGATACCCAGCAGATCGCAGATTGGCGTGTGCAGTCCCATGTCATCCCCCGTTTTGCGTATTTGATCTACGCATAAATCGGCGGCGCCGAAGATCAAGCCGGCCGTCGGGGGGGGGCAGACGTTGCTTGCGCGCAACAACGACATTTGCTCAAAGTCGGGCGGCTGGATGGACGTCGCTGGCGTCGCACGCAACGGGTCGGAATGGTGACGAACCGGGAACAGCAGCAGAATCAGGAAACGGCATCCGCGCCGGCCCCCAGCCGGCAGGCCGTCGTGACAACGCTGTCGCTGGGCCTGGCCGTGGCGACATTGACCGGCTGCGGGCTGCTGACCTATCGCTTCGCCGGGAGCGTGCCCGCGCGTGACCTGTTTGCCGCCAGTGCCTGGATCGGCGGGCTGGCGTTGCTGCTGTGGCTGGCGGCCTTGCGGCGGGCCGACCGGCGCCGGCGTGCCATGCGCCCGAAGGCCGGCAGCGTCTCCCTGCTGTTCGTCGCCTCGATGATCTCGGTCGGCGGGCTCGTGCTGGCGTTCGCGCTTGGTCCAGCATCCCCGGCTTTCCGCCTGCACTGGCCGCTCCAGATCCTGCTGCTGGCGGTGACTCTGGCGGCCTTGCGCCGCGGCGTGACCCGCGACGACATGGCGCCCGCCGCCACAACTCTCCGGCAGGGCGACATCCTGCTCGCCCGACTGGCGGCGCTGGCCGACAATGCCTCGCTGACCGGGCAGCCCCCGCTGTCCCCCGCGGCGCGCGTCCGGGCGGCACTTGGCTGGTGGGAGGAAGAACTGCGCGCCGTGCTCGACGGCGAGCCGTCACCGCGCCCCGACGCCGCACTGAGTCGGCTGCTCAACAGCGCCGCCGATGATATCGCCACCATCGAGGCCGCGCTTGCCAGTCACGAGCCGACCACCGGCGCGATGGTCGACATCGAGCGGCGGGTGCTGGGCGCCACCCATCGGACCGGCCGACTGCGACGCCGGCGACGACACTGAGGCGACGACACTGACAGGGCATCGCCGGGGCCGCGCGATAGCGCCGGACACCGCCTGGCCAGTTGACACTCATTCTTAGTAACGCTATGAATTGCGCGATTGAGATTCAGTCGCGGGTGTCCTGTATGTACGTCTGCCTTTGCAATGGATTGCGGGAAGCCGATGTCCGCACGGCGGCACGTCTCAGTGGCGAGACCCGCCCGGCCGCCGTTTACGCCCACCTCGGTTGCGCGTTCGAGTGCGGCTGCTGCGCCAGCTTCGCCCGCAACATCATCGAAGACAGCCACGCCGAAGGCTGCGAGACCGTCTGGGCCGCGGAGTAACCCCTGCCGCCGGACGCGGCGGTATCCAGGACAGTTCCATCACGTTGCGATGATCGCAATGTGCTTGGGAATCTTGCGCTTTTGATGCTATCCTCGGCTTCATCATAACCGTTGTCAGGAGGTGGCCGTGAAGGGCGATTCCGAGGTCATCAAGCACCTTAACAAGATTCTCAAAAACGAACTGACGGCCATCAATCAGTACTTCCTGCACGCGCGAATGCTGGAGAACTGGGGCCTCGACCGGCTCGGCAAATATGAATACGGCGAATCCATCGACGAGATGAAGCACGCCGATGCGCTGACCAAGCGGATCCTGTTCCTGGAGGGTGTGCCGGGCATGCAGTCGCTCAACCGGCTGCGCATCGGTGAAACGGTGACGGAACTGCTGGAATGCGACCTGGCGCTGGAAATGGAGGCGATGCCCGACCTCAAGGCGGCGATCGCCCATTGCGAGGCGGTGCAGGACTACATCAGCCGCGAGCTGCTGGAAGACATCCTGGAGTCCGAGGAAGAACATGTCGATTTCATCGAGACCCAGCTGGCGCTGATCAAGGCCGTCGGCCTGGAAAATTACCTGCAATCGCAGATGAAGCCGCTTGAGGCCTGAGGTGGCGCCGGATCAGCCCCCGGTATCGCCAGGCGGGCGATACTCCGGGATATAGATGCTGATCTGGGCACCCTCGCCGGGGGCTGAGCGCACGGCGATACCCCCACCCCAGCGGCTGACAATGCCATAGACCACCGCCATGCCAAGCCCGGTACCCTGACCGGGCGGCTTGGTGGAGAAGAACGGCTCGAACAGCCGCTGCTGGGTCTCCAGGGCCATGCCGACACCATCGTCGGCCACCGTCAGCCGTATATAGCCGCCGGGCGAAACTTGCGGCCGCGTCAGCCCCTCGGGATTCTCCACCTTGTCGACCAGAATGCGGATATGTCCCTTGCGATCCGTGGCATCGGCGGCATTGACCAGCAGGTTGAGCACCACCTGGGTGAACTCGGCACCGATGAGCCGGACATTCAGCGACCCGACGTCGGGCGGACACGCCACCTCGATCGCGCCGGACACCACGCCCGCCGCCAGCGACAGCACCTGGTCGAACAGCGTCTTGATGTCCCTGATGTCCGGGCGATCGACCTTGGGCCGGGCGAAGGCGAGCGTATTGGCGACGATTTCGCGCATCCGCAGTGCCGCGTCCATGATCCGCCCGAGATACTGGTTGCGCTTCTCCGACGGAATCTCGCCCTGGGCGTGGCGGGCGAAGGTGAGAATCGGCTGCAGCAGATTGTTGACCTCGTGGGCGACCCCGCCGGCCAACTGACCCAGTGCTTCCATCTTCTGGGTGTGCTGCAGATTGCGCTCGATCTGGGCCTGCAATTCCCGCATCGCATGCTGCTCGGTGCGGTCCACCACCACGATCAGCACGCCGACGCTCTCCAGCGGCACGGCACGCACCAGCAGATGGCGGACATCGCCATCCATGCGCGGCCAGACCAGGTCGTCCAGATCCAGCGGCTGCTGCGTCTCCACGACAGCGGACAGCCGCCGCGACAGATCCTCAACATACGCGCAGTCGCCACCATAGAATTCGCGGAGAAACCGCCCCACCACCTGCTCCGGATTGTCCAGCCCGCCGATGGCGGTCAACGTCGTGTTGACGTAGAGCACCCGCAGGTCGAGCCCGACCAGGCCAACGCCGACTCCCGCCCGATCCAGGGTTCGCACGATCACCCGGTTGCGCTCCGCCAGCAGCGCCAGTTCGCTCGCCATGCGTTTGCGTTCCGTGATGTCCTGGGTGATGCCGAAAAACCCGATGACCTTGCCCTGGGCATCCGTTTCCGGCTCGGCGATCACGTGCAGGGCTTGTGACACCCCGTCAGGCCGAACGTGGTCAACCTCATAACTGAACCCCGCGCCGTCGCGGATCGCCGCGGCACGGGCCGCCTGCACCTGGTCGCGCCGCTCAGGCGGCAGCAGCGACTCCACCCAGGCCACCGATGGCGTCAGGGAGGCGGGATTGTACCCGGTCAGGGCATAAAGCTCGTCCGACCAGGTCATCACACCGGCGCGCAGGTCGGAGTACCAGCGCCCCATGCGGCCAATGCGCAATGCCCGCTTCAGGCCGCGCTCGGCCTGGCGGAACTCGGTGATGTCCTGGGTGACGCCGAAAAACCCGATGACCGCTCCGGCATCATCGGTGTCCGGCTCGGCGCGCAGCAACACCGTCTGGATGTGGCCGGTTGGCAGGGTTATCTCGGCCTCGAACGTATAGCCGGTGCGGGACGTCATCGCCTCGGCCATCATCACCTGCAGACGTTGCCAGTCCGCACGCGGAAACAGCCGACGGACATTGTCCTCGCTGAGCTTGAAATCCTGATCGACCTGATGAAGCGCGTACAGTGCTTGCGACCAGGTCAGCGTGCGCGAGCGCATATCGACGTACCAATGGCCCATGCGGCCCATTTCCTGGGCGCGCCGCAGCTGACTCTCGCTCAGCGCCAGCGCCTGCTCGATCTGCTTGCGCTCGGTGATGTCCTGGCTGACGCCGAAATAGCCGATGAGCCGCCCCTCGGTGTCGCAGTCCGGCTCCGCCTCGTAGTGCAGCCACTGGATGGTACCATCAGGCCGGCGCAATTCGGTCTCGAAGGTGTAGCCGCGACCGGCCTCCAGCGCCTGCTGTCGCACCGCAAGAAACCGGGCGATTTCGTCGGGACGCATCCGCTCGCCCACCGCCTCGGCCACGAGTGCCCGTTCGGCAGGATCAAGGCCATGCAACTGGTACTCGGCTTCCGAATAGCTGAGCACGCCGCCAGCAAAATCATGGTGCCAGTGCCCCATGCGGCCCAGCCGCTGCGCCCGACGAAGGTTGCTCTCACTTTCCGCGAGCGCCGCCTGGGCGTTTTTCTCATCGGTGATGTCGTACGCCGTCAGGATGATGCGCCCGCCGCCACCGGGTCGGCGCAACGGGATGATGCCGATGCGGTACCACAAGGTGGCGCCGAACGCGCTGGACTGCCGCTCGAACTGGAACCCCTCGGCGCGGCTAAGCCCGGTGCGATAGTGGTCAAGGAAGGCATCCGCCTCGTCGGCAGGGAAGATGTCGTGCGGCGTGCGGCCAACCGCGTCCTCGTGGCGGACCCCGAACATCAGCTCGGCGCGGTTGTTGGCCGCGACGTAGCGCGCCTCGCCGGCGGCGTCGAGTTCGACAACGAACGTGGCCACGCCAAACAACTCAAGCAATTGCCGCGTCGGCTCGGAACCGAGCGAGAGAATCAGCTTGAGAACATCGGTCGCGGGCATGACGGTGGTCGAGCTTACGCGCGATCACCAGTCATGTCAGCCTATCATCGACGCCCGTTCAGGGCAGCCGGTTCAGGCGGCCTCGCGGCTCGCCAGTTCCTGCTGCAAGCCCTCGGCAATGAGGAAGGCAAGTTCAAGCGACTGGGCGGCGTTGAGGCGCGGGTCGCAGTGGGTGTGGTAGCGATCCCCCAGCGTCTCGTCGGTGATGGCGACGGCGCCGCCGGTGCACTCGGTGACGTTCTGGCCGGTCATCTCGGCATGGATGCCGCCGGCGTGGGTGCCTTCCGCCCGGTGAATGGCGAAGAAGGCGCGCACCTCGGCGAGAATCCGCTCGAACGGCCGGGTCTTGAAGCCGGTGCCGGTCTTGACCGTGTTGCCGTGCATGGGATCGCACGACCACACCACCGAGCGGCCCTCGCGGGCCACCGCGCGCACCAGCGCCGGCAGATAGGCGTCGATCTTGTCGGCGCCGAAGCGCGAGATCAGCGTCAGCCGGCCCGGCTCGTTCTGCGGGTTCAGGGTATCGATCAGCCGCAGCAGCGTATCGGCGTCCAGCGACGGCCCGACCTTCATGCCGATCGGGTTGCCGATGCCGCGCAGATACTCGACGTGCGCCGAGCCCGGGAAACGGGTGCGGTCGCCGATCCACAGCAGATGCGCCGAGGTGTCGTACCAGTCGCCGGTGAGCGAATCCTGCCGCGTCATCGCCTGTTCGTAGCCCAGCAGCAGCGCCTCGTGGCTGGTGAAGAAGTCGGTGCCGCGCAGCTGCGGCGCCGTCTCCGGGTTGATGCCGCAGGCCTGCATGAAGCGCAGCGCCTCGCCGATGCGGTCGGCGAGATCACGGTAGCGCTTGGCCGCCGGCGAGGAGCCAACGAAGTCCAGCGTCCATTTGTGCACCTGCATCAGGTTGGCATAGCCGCCCTGGGCGAAGGCGCGCAGCAGGTTCAGCGTCGCCGCCGACTGCATGTAGGCGCGCAGCATTCGCTTGGGGTCGGGCTCGCGGCCCTCCGCCTCGAAACCGATGTCGTTGACGATATCGCCCCGGTAGCTCGGCAGGCTGACGTCGCCCTTGGTCTCGTGGGTGTCCGAGCGCGGCTTGGCGAACTGGCCGGCCATGCGGCCGACCTTCACCACCGGCATCTTGGCGGCGAAGGTAAGCACCACCGCCATCTGCAACAACACCCGGAAGGTATCGCGGATGTTGTTGGGGTGGAATTCGGCGAAGCTTTCCGCGCAGTCGCCGCCCTGGAGCAGGAAAGCACGGCCGGCGGCGACCTCGGCCAGCTGACCCTTCAGGCTGCGCGCCTCGCCGGCGAACACCAGCGGCGGATAGCTCTTCAGTTCGGCCTCGACCGCGTCCAGCGCGGCGGCATTGCCATAGCTTGGCATCTGGCGGGCCTCAAACTGCCGCCAGCTGTCCGGGGTCCAGGGTTTGGACGTGCCGTTACCAGCCATGATGCACCTCGCTTCCTTCAATCCCGCCCCGATCATCGGGGCCGCCGGTTAATGCGCTGCCCGCCCGCAAATGGCAAGCCAGCCATCATTCCCAGCCATATGTTAACGCATCAGCACGAACTCTTCCGCTGCCGTGGGGTGGACGGCGATGGTGGCGTCGAACTGCGCCTTGGTGGCGCCCATCTTCACCGCGATCGCCACCGCCTGGATGATTTCGGCGGCATCCGCCCCCAGCATGTGCGCGCCCAGCACCCGGTCGGTGGCGCCATCCACCACCAGCTTGCACAGGCTGCGCTCGGCGCGGCCTGCGACAGTGTGCTTCATCGGCCGGAAATCGGAACGGAACACCTTGATGTCGTTGAATTTCTGCCGCGCTTCGGCCTCGGTGAGGCCGACGCTGGCCAGCGCCGGCTGGCTGAACACCGCCGAGGGGATGGTGTCGTGGTCGGCCCGCCACGGCTTGCCGCCGAACACCGTGTCGGCGAAGGCATGGCCTTCCTTGATGGCGACCGGCGTCAGCTGCACCCGGTTGGTGACATCGCCAACGGCATAGATATGTCCGGTGGAAGTGCGCTGGTCGGCATCGACCAGCACCGCGCCGGCGGCATCGGTGGCGACGCCCGCCGATTCGAGGCCGAGGCCGGCGGTGTTGGGCACCCGGCCGATGGCATGCAGCACCGAATCGGCGGCCAGCGTCGAGCCGTCGGTCAGGGTGGCGATGATCGCGCCATCCGCCGCCCGGTCCAGCCGGGCGAGCGTGGCGCCGGTGCGCACGTGGATGCCCTTGTCCTGATAGATCGCCTGCAGGCGGGTGCGCAGCTCGTCATCCCAGCCGCGCAGGATGGTCTCGCCGCGATAGAGCTGCACCGTCTCGGCGCCGAGGCCATGGAAGATGCCGGCGAACTCGGTGGCGATGTAACCACCACCGGAAACGATGACACGCCGGGGCAGCGTTTCCAGATGGAACGCCTCGTTGGAGGTGATGCCGAGTTCCGCACCGGGAATGTCCGGCAGGCTCGGGCGCGCGCCCACCGCGATCAGGATGTGCCGGGCGGTCACCCGGCGGCCGTCGAGCTGCAGCGTGTGTTCATCCACCAGCACCGCCCGGCTGGGAATGATCTCGACGCCCGCATTGCCCAGCGTCTGCATGTACAGCCCGTTCAGCCGGCTGACCTCAGCCTGAACATTGTCGCGCAAGCTCACCCAGTCGAGCGTCGGCCGGGCGTCGGCCGGCAATCGCCAGCCGTAGCCGGCGGCGTCGTCGAAATCCTCGCCATAGTGCGATGCATAGACCAGCAGCTTCTTGGGCACGCAGCCGCGAATGACGCAGGTGCCGCCGACGCGATATTCCTCGGCGACCGCCACCCTCGCGCCGTGGCTGGCGGCAATACGCGCCGCCCGGACACCGCCGGAGCCCGCGCCGATGACGAACAGATCATAGTCGAACAGGGCCACCCGCCGTCCCTTTCCTCGCTGCAACCGCTCACGAGGTAGGCACGGCGGGGGCAAAGCGCAAACGCAAAGTACCGATCACAGCGATCGCCACGGGCGAACAGCGATGCCGTGCCGTCGCCTCGGCTTACTGCGCCGGCGCCGGGCTGGACGCGCCAGCACCGTCAAGCGGCGTGACGTCCCTCACCTCGCCAGTCGAGCCGGCGACGCAAAGGTAGCGACCGGCTTCAGCCGACAGCCACACCTTGGTGACGCGCCCGCCGCCGCGAATGCGGTCGACGCGCAGCGCCACCGCGGACTGGCCGGCCTGCTCGGCCACAGCGGCGCGGCAGGCGTTGACGGCCTTGTCATACTCGCCGGCGTGAGCCGGCGACCCGGCGAAGGCCGCGACGGCGACGACGGCCGGCAACGACAGCAACGGCAACAGACGGGGGAATGAAGAGAAGGTCATGATGATCTCCATTGAAACGGGGGGAGGAGTAACGAACGCCTTACACAACGACTGACCCTGGAACGCGGGGCCATCTCATATCCGCAGGGAAATAACTGCATATGCAGATATTGAGAACGCAGATCGTTTATCATGCCGGCAACAACCGGTCGAGAGCGGTATCGAGAGCGTCGTTCAGCAAGGTGGCCCGCTGATCGCCGAGCATGTCCCTGAGCTGGCGCTGCGCCTCGACCCAATAGGGCCGGGCCTCGCCCAGTACGGTTGCTCCGGCCTTGGTGAGATGCACCTCCCGCTGCCGGCGGTCCCGTGCGCTGACCTTGAGCTCTACCCAGCCCCGGTCCACCAGTGGCCGCAGGTTGCGGGTCACCGTGCTGGGGTCCATCACCAGATGTTCGCCCAGTTCGCTGACCGACACATCCTTGAGGAACCAGGCGTGCGCCAGCAGGCCAAACTGCGTCACCGACAGGCCGGCGGGCGCCATGATCTGGTCGTACAGCTGGGTGACCCGCCGCGCCATCTTGCGCAGCCGGAGGCACGAGCAGTCACCCAGCTGATAGCGTTCACTCACGACCGACCTCGGCATGCAGAATACATGCATATACATGTATCTCGACCCGACCCTGCTGTCAACCCGTCGGCTCAGTGTCCGGACGAACGCAGGCCAAGCCGCCGGGCCAGCCGGTGCAGGTTGCCCCGGTCCATGCCCAGTGCCCGCGCCGCGGCCGCCAGATTGCCGCGGTGCGCCACCAGCATGTCGTCGATGAGCTGGCGCTGGAAGGCGTCGGTCGCCGCCGCGAGGCTGACGCCTGCTGCCCGCGCCTCCACAGCCGGTGTCGCCAGCACCGCCCCCGCGTCCGCCGGCGACGGCAGATCGAGGTGGCGGACATCAATGGTGACGACACGGTCGGCGCCACGCCCGCCCGCCGCGGCCTTCAGTGCCGCCCGGCCGATCATGTGCTCCAGCTCGCGCACATTGCCCGGCCAGTCATGTGCCAGCAGTGCTGCCTGGGCCTGCGGCGTCAGGCGCAGGCCGCGCAGCCGCAGGACGGCACGATTGAGTTCCAGCATGTGGCCGGCCAGCAGCAGCACGTCGCGGCCGCGCTCGCGCAACGGCGGCACATGGACCGGGTAAACGCTCAGCCGATGATAGAGATCGGCACGGAAACGCCCGGCGCGCACCTCGGCCACCAGATCGCGGTTGGTGGCGGCGACAATGCGGGTATCGACCTCAATGTGGCGGTCCTCGCCCACCCGCTGCACCTCGCCGCTCTGCAGCGCCCGCAGCAGCTTCGCCTGCACCGCCAGCGGCAACTCGCCCACCTCGTCGAGGAAAAGGGTGCCGCCATCGGCGATCTCGAAGCGGCCGCGCCGGTGACCACTGGCGCCGGAAAAGGCACCGGCCACATGGCCGAACAGCTCGCTCTCCGCCAGCGTTTCCGGCAGCGCCGCGCAGTTGACGTGGATCAGCGGCTTGTCGGCCCGGTTCGAACGATAATGCACGGCGCGCGCCACCAGTTCCTTGCCGGCGCCGGTCTCGCCGGTGATCAGCACCGTGAGATCACTGCCCGCGACGGTGTCGATATCCTGCAGCAGCGCCTTCATCGCCGGGCTGCGTCCGATCAGCCGATCGTCGGGCCGCAACTCCGCCAGCAGCGCACTGCTGACCTGATGCTGACGCTCCACCGACTCGGCCAGCCGCGACTGGCGTTCGACCAGCCCCAGACATGCACCGGCGAAACCGGCGGCGGCGCGCAGCACCGCCAGCGCCTCGCCCCGCAACACGCCCGCCTGCAGTGCGTCCAGCGTCAGCGCTCCCACCACCCGGTCGCCGTCGCGCAGGGCGATGCCGGCGCAGTCATGCACGTGCAGGCGATCGCGAAGATCAGGGATCAGGCCGTCAAAGGGATCGGGCAGCGGGCTGTCGGCGGGAAAGCGGATCGGCTCCGCGCTGGCGACAATCGCCTGCAGGCGCGGGTGCTGATCGAGCGGGAACCGCCGACCCAGCGTGTCGGGGCTGAGGCCGGCGATCGCCAGCGGCGCCAGTTCGCGTCCGGCCAACCGTAACAGCGCACAGGCATCACAGCCGGTGGCGCGCCGCAGCTGTTGCAGCCAGGCGTGCCAGGCCTGGCCCTCCTGCCCTGCCGCCACTTCGCGCAGGACGACGGCTCCAGCGTCGAGTAACGTTATCAACTGGACATCGTGTGATGTCATATTAACATCCATCAATTCATGTCATTATTACACCAGTCTTCCATAACCCGCAGAATATCAAGCCGTAAATACTGGCATGCTCCTTGCTCTGCACAGGCCTGCATTGACGCACAAAAGGAGGATACCCGGTGCTCACCGACGCCCAGATCGCCATTATCAAGGCCACGGCGCCCGCCGTCGCCGCGAACGCCACCGCCATCACCGGCACCTTCTACCCGCTGATGTTCAGCCGCTTCCCCGAAGTGCGGACGGTCTTCAACCAGAGCCACCAGCGCGGCGGCGCCCAGCCGCAGGCACTGGCCAACGCGATCATCGCCTACGCCAGCAACATCGACAATCTGGCGGTGCTGGGCGAGGCCGTGCGCCGGATCGTCGAGAAGCATGTCTCCCTCAACATCACCGCCGAACAGTACGACATCGTCGGCACCTGTCTGATGGAGGCCATCGGCACGGTGCTGGGAGATGCCGTCACCCCCGAGGTCGCCGATGCCTGGGGCGCCGCCTACTGGCAGCTGGCGCACATCCTGATCGCGGCGGAGGAAGCGGAGTATCAGCGCAAGGCGGCGGTGCCCGGGGGCTGGCGCGGCCCGCGCACGGTGCGCGTGGTCCGCAAGCAGCCGGAAAGCGCCGTCATCACCTCCTTCTGGCTGGAACCGGTGGACGGCGGCCCGCTGATGGACTTCCAGCCCGGCCAGTACATCGGCCTCAAGCTGGTCATCGACGGCGAGACGCTGCATCGCAACTACAGCCTGTCGGACTCCCCCAACGGCCGGAGCTATCGCATCTCGGTGAAGCGCGAGCCCGAGGGCCAGGCCTCGGTGTACCTGCATGACCGGGTGCAGGAAGGCGACACCTTCGACATCTACCCGCCGGCCGGCGAGTTCACGTTGCAGGAGGGCGCCGATCCGGTGGTGCTGCTGACCGCCGGCGTCGGCCAGACTCCGGCGCTGTCGATGCTCGACAAGGCGGCGGCCGAGGGCCGGCCAGTGATCTATCTGCACGCCGCGCTCAACGGCAAGGTCCACGCCTTCCGCGACCGGGTGGACGCCATCGTCGCCCGCGCGCCGCAGGTACGCCGGGCCTATATCTACAGCGAACCGCACGCCGACGACGCCCCCGACCATGTGGGCTTCGTGACGCCGGACCTGCTGGAGCAGTATCTGCCCGCCAACCGCGCCGCCGATGTCTATTTCCTCGGCCCCAAGCCGTTCATGCGCAGTGTCCGCCAGTCGCTGCGCGACCTCGGGGTCGCCGACGCACGGGTCCGCTACGAGTTCTTCGGCCCGCTGGAGGCGCTGGACTGATCCGGGCGCGCGCCGCCCCACCCTCGTCTGGCACCCGCACGTCCCTGCGGGCGGGTGCCGGCGGGCGATGCCATGATTTCCTCCATGTACACACGAACATGGTGTCGCCGGGCGCCCGGGGCGGGAAACCGCTCCGGGCGTTTCCCGTAGTGCCGGGCCGACCCGGCGCACCGCCGCATGACATGGATCAGGCAGGCGCTCGCGCCCCATGTTAGAAGATGCGCATGAACCCGCGCACATCCGCGCCGGACAGGAGGACCGACCATGCCCGTCAACGAAGGCAAGCTCGACCGGATGCTGCGCGTCATCGCCGGCCTGGTGCTGATCGCCCTGGTGTTCGTCGGCCCCAGGACCGCCTGGGGCTGGATCGGCGTGGTGCCGCTGCTCACCGGCCTGGTGGGCTTCTGCCCGCTCTACACGGTACTTGGCCTCAATACCTGCCCGACGAAGCGCGACTAGTCCGGCCCGAACCGTTGCCCTCGGACAGGAAGTGCCGCGGCCGGAGCGTCAGGCTGCCGGCGCCTGGCCCATGACCAACTCTCGACACGACCGCGCCGAAAATTCTTGACGCCTGTTATATTGTGCGCGATTTAATCGCTATCGATATAACAGGCGTCACAAGATGAGGTGTCCCATGCAGGCTTTGGCGAGAACCGCGCTCCTGGCCGCCGCCGCCGTCGGCCTTGCCGCGCTCACCGGCTGTTCGCCGCCCACGCCGGCGAAGACGCCGCCGCAGACCCGTCAGATCACGCAGGCCGACTTTGGCTGCATGCGGGAGCTGATGCCGGTTGGCCGATTCTATGTCGGCAATCTCGCCGGCAATTTGGAAGAGACGGTCAGGGTCGCCCAATCGGCGACCGGCGGCACCTTTCCGGCGGGGTCGGTGGTGCAGCTCGTCCCGACCGAGGTCATGATCAAGCGCGAGGCCGGTTTCAGCGCGGCGACGAACGACTGGGAGTTCTTCGAGCTCGATGTCAGCCCCCGGGGGTCGGCGATCCGCCGGCGTGGTCATGTCGATGTCGTCAACCGCTTCGGTGGCAACTGCCTGGAATGCCACGCCAAGGCCGGGAAGCAGTGGGACATGATCTGCTCGACGGACCACGGCTGCGACCCGATTCCGCTTACCGACGACATGATCCGCGCCCTGCAGAAGACCGATCCGCGCTGTCCGCCAGCCACACTGACGGACGCGGAGTCCGAGGCGCTGAACTCGCTGCTTCAGTTTACCGCCCCGCCCCCTGCCGAACCCTGAAGATGGAGCTTCCCATGACGGTTGAAATCCTCGCCGCCCTCGTCGTCATCGCGCTGGGCGTCGTGCAGGTCACCCTCCAGGCGATCGAGTATCGCCGCGTGCATGGCGTGCCTTACGCAAATTCAGCACAGGACACCCCCTCGCCGGTGGCGGATTCCCCGCTGCTGGGCCGGCTGACGCGAGCGCTGCGCAACCTGCACGAAACGCTGCCCTTCTTTCTCGGCGTCGTGATCATCCTCGCCCTGATGCAAGTCAGCACCCCGGGCACCCGCACGGCCGCGATGACCTTCGCGGCGGCGCGGATCGTCTATCTGCCGCTCTACGCGTTGGGCGTGCCCTACCTGCGGGGTCTGGTCTGGACGATTTCCTTTGGCGCGCTGATCTCGCTGCTGGTCGCGGCCTTCAGCGCGGCGGACTGGTCGGTGCTCGGGTGAATGCCGGCCGGGCCTGACCCGGCCGTCACGCCACCACCGGCTCAGGCGAGACCGCGCGACAGCAGCTCGGCCAGCCGGCTGGCAAAGCCCGCCGGGTCGGGCAGCGGCTCGCCCTCCAGAATGCGCGCCTGATCGAGCAGCAGCTGGCTGGCCAAGGCGATGCTGTCGTAGCTGCCGTCCTCGCCCGCGCGGGCGGCGAGCCGGCGCACCAGCGCGTGGCGCGGATTGAGTTCGAGCACGCGCGGCGCCACCGCGTTCAGCCGGTCGTGCGCCTTCAGCATACGCGCCAGCCGCAGGTCCATGTCGCCCTCGTCGGCGACCAGGCAGGCGGGGCTGGCCACCAGCCGGTCGGAGGCGCGGATGTCCTTCACTGCCTCGCCCAGCACCCCCTTCATCACCTCGACCAGCCGCGCCAGATCGACCTCCGGCACCGCCTCGCCCTCCGCCGGCGCCTCCCCGAGATCCTTCAGCCTGGCATCGGCCCTGGTCACCGACTGGAACGGCTTGCCATCGAATTCGTGGATGGCACCCAGCCAGAAATCGTCGATCGGGTCGGTGAGCAGCAGCACCTCGACGCCGCGCGCCTTGTAGCCTTCCAGCTGCGGGCTGTGCGCGCCGCCATCGTCGGCGGTGAGGTAGTAGATCGCGTCCTGGCCGTCCTTCATCCGCCCCGCATAGTCGGCGAGAGTGGTCCAGCCCTCGACCCCGGTGGACTTGAAGCGGGCAAGCTTCAGCAGCTCGTCGCGCCGCTCGAAATCCTCGTACAGGCCTTCCTTCAGCACCCGGCCGAAAGTCTCCCAGATTTTCAGGTAGCTCTCGGGCTCCTTGTCGGCCAGCCGGGCGTAGTCGGCGAGCACCTTGCCGGTGATCGCCTTCTTCATGGCCGCCAGCACCGGATTGTGCTGCAGCATCTCACGGGAGATGTTGAGCGCCAGATCCTGGGCATCGACGACGCCGCGCAGGAAGCGCAGCCAGGGCGGCAGCAAGCTGTCGCACTCGTCGGTGATGAACACCCGGCGAACGTAGAGCTTCACCTTCGACTTGCGCTCGGGCTCGTAGAGGTCGAACGGCGGGGTGGACGGCGTGAACAGCAGGCAGGTGTAGTCGAGCTTGCCTTCGGCCTTGAAATGCAGCGTGCGCGCCGGCGCGTCGAACTGGCCGCCGACATGGCGATAGAATTCGGCGTAGTCCTTGTCCTCGATCTCCGATTTCGGCCGCGTCCACAGCGCCTGGGCGGCGTTGACCGCCTCCGGCACCTCCGCGCCCAGCGCCAGCTTCACCGGCACCGCGATGTGGTCGGAATAGGTGCGCACGATGGATTGCAGGCGGTACTTCTCCAGGAACTCGCCCGCGTCCTCCTTCATGTGCAGCGTGATGGTGGTGCCGGCGGCCTCGCGGTGGGCGGGTTCGAGGGTGAAGCTGCCCAGCCCGTCGGACACCCACTCCCACGCCTCGTCCGCACCGGCGCGGCGGCTGACCACCGTCACCTTGTCGGCGACCATGAAGGCGGAATAGAAGCCGACGCCGAACTGGCCGATCAGCTCCGGCGCGCTGTGCCTGGTCTCGGCGGTCTTCATCGCTTCCATGAAGCGGGCGGTGCCGGAGCGCGCGATGGTGCCCAGATTGTCGATCATCTCCTGGCGGGTCATGCCGATGCCGGAATCGGCAAGCGTCAGCGTTTTCGCCTGCGGATCGACGGTGATGGCGATCTCCAGCGGCGTGTCGCCCAGCAGGCTGGCGTCGGTCAGCGCCTCGTAGCGGCGCCGGTCGCAGGCGTCGGCGGCATTGGAAATCAGCTCGCGCAGGAAAATCTCGCGCTCGGAATAGACCGAGTGCGTCATCATGTGCAGCAGCTTGGCGACCTCGGCCTGAAAACCGAAGGTCTCGGGCGTCTGGGTGGCGTCGCGGTCAGCCATGGCGGTCATCATCCCCTGATCGTTACCGGTTCCTGACGCCGGATTTAGGGATGGCGAGCCGGAAACGGAAGAGGGGTCACGTGCTCAGTCGCGCAGCAGCGCCATCCCGCGACGGTTGAGCACGGCAGCCTGGGCGGCCGGCAGCGTGAAGGCATAGGCGCGCAGGTCGTTGATGGCGTGGGCCTCGGCCTCGCCCCTGGTCTTGGCCTCCGCCGCGAGGCCCAGTGGCGCCACGAAGTGGGCATTGATGCGCACCTGCGACACCGCGCCGGCCGGCTTCGCCAGCAGCGTCACCACCAGTCCATCGAAGGTCTCGACGAAAATCATGCTGGCGCCCGGCCAGCTGATGTCCCTGGCGGAGGCAAGCCCGGTGAACGACAGGTCGCCATAGACACGGGCCGACTGCTCGATTGCCGCCGGGTTGGCGCGGGCCGCGTCACCACTGGTGAGCTGGAACGGCTGACCGGCGAGACCGCGCGCGAAGGCGGCGATGTCGCCGTCGGCATGGAGCACCCGCACCGACTTGATACGCTCGGGCGCGATCGCCGGTAGCCTCAGCGTGGTCCAGCGGGCAGCCTCCAGCGCCAGTGCCGGCAAGCCGCTGGCGATCACCGGGGCCGACGCCCCCTCCACCCGCGCATAGACCTGATCGTCGCCGGCGGGCTTGCCAATGGTCAGCGCCGCCAGCATCTTGCCGCCGGCATCCCGCACCGTCACCTGCACCCCTGCATCCAGACCGGACGTCATCGCCGGCAGATCCTTCGGCTGCGCGGCCACGATGCCGGCGCTCGCCACGGCATCGAGCACCTGGTCCACCATCTCCGCACGCGCCGGCGCGTTGCCGGCACTGGCCAGCACCCAGCTGCCGTCCTTCGTGCGAGCCAGCTCAACCGCACCGGGCGGACCGGCGATGCGCAGCCGCGCCACTGCCGGCACCTGTTCATCGAAACCCGGCAGCAGGGCGTCATTCCCGCTGAAGGCACCCCGGCCCAGCAGCATCATGGCCAGCACCAGTGCCGCCGCCAGCGTCACGCCGAGCATGATCCAGCGTTTGGCCTGCGGCGTCAGTGCCATCATTGTCATCCCCTTGCCTTCGCCCGCCGCCAGCGACGCCATAGCGCGCCGACAGCAGCCACCATCACGACCACAACCGGCATGAAGGCGATGTTGGCGCCCGCCAGCAAGGTCTCCAGTCCTTCGACTTCGGCCCGCAGATCGCGCTGGACCGCCCGGAGGTCGCGGCGCGTCTGCACCATCAGGTCACGCACCCGGGCGAGTTCGGCTTCCTGCGACTCACCCTGGGCCTCCAGCGTCCGCAGCCGCTGCTCCGAGTCCCGCAGCGCCTGCTCCAGGTCGGCCTGGCGATCGAGGAACCGGCGCTCGGCCCGCTGGCGCAGTTGCTCCATCACCACGAACGGCCGGGTCGCCACCCCGCGCGAGCGCAGCGACACCAGCGTATCGGCGCCCAGCAGCGTATCGGCCACGTTGAGCACGAACGCACCGTTGTCGGCGAACGGCGTGAACACCCGCTGGCCCAGCAGCATCTGCGGCTGGGCCCACATCTGGTCTTCCAGCAGATCAGTGTCGGCGACCACCACCACGGCGGTCGGCGCTGACCGCGCATCAACGCCGCCCGCGACCGGAAAGGCCGATGGCAGCCGGCCGGTCAGCCGGGCCGCCAGCACATAGGTATCGCCCGAGGCGCGGAAGCTACGGATCAGCCCCACCGGGTCCGGCCCGGCGGCCAGCCGCTCCACCGGCACCAGCTGGGCGGCATTCGAGGACGTGATGAGCGGCGTCGCCGTCACGCCGGCCGGCGGCTTCAGCCGCAACTGGCCGGCCGCCGCGACATTGAGCTGGCGCAGGCTGGCGGTGGCGACGTCGTGCGCGTTCATCGCCTCGCGCGGCAGCGCCAGCCAGGGCAGATAGGTGACCAGGGTCGGCGCCCCGCCGGCATCGGCACCCATGTCCACCCGCTGCGCGAAACGGCCGTCAGCCACCACATGGCGATCGTCCAGGTCGACACCCCAGGCCGCCAGCAGCGGCCGCAGGTCGGAGCGCGAGGCCACCATGCCCGGCTGGTCGCCAAGGCCCAGCCCCTGATCGGGTCCGCCGCCGGTCGCCCGGCCGATCTCCGACAGCGGATCGACAAGGGCCAGCAGACGCCCGCCCGCCATCACGAAGGCATCGACAGCACGCAGCTGCGCTTCGGTCAGCCGCGGCGGATGAGCAAGCACCAGAAGACGGGTGCCTTCGGGAATGACGGCGCTCTCGGGATCCATCAGCCGCACGTCGAACGACTGCCGCAACTGATCGTAGATGACGTAGGGCGCCGACTGTCCCTGCATCATCGCCACCGGTCCGCCATGGCCGAAGGCGAGCGGCAGCGACGACAGCACGGCGACGCGGGGCAGCTCGGGCGTGGTCAGCCGCTGGATCAGCCGCGCCAGGTCATACTCCAGCTGCGGCTCGCGGTCCGGCGCCAGGAACGGGATCACCTCGCGCGCGGCCGGCCGCCCCGCCGAGGCCGGGCGCTCGCCCACCAGGCCGAGATAAACGGACGTGCCGTTGCCCAGGTCCACCCCGCGCAGACCGGCGGCCACCGCCGCATCCTCGGTCGCGGAGAAGGCCTCGGGGTCGACGCGCTTCACCCGCAGCTTGCCGTCGGACGCGCGGACGAACGCCTCCAGCAGATCGGCGACGCGTCGGCCGTACAGGTTGATCTGCGGCGCCGCCGCCGTCTCCTGTTCGGAGAAATACAATGTCAGTTTGACCGAGGCGGGCAATGCCGCCAGCAGCCGGACCGCGCCGGGGCTCAGCGTGTACAGGCGGTCCTCGGTGAGATCGAGACGGGCGCGGCCCGTCAGCAGATTGCTCGCAATGACCGCCAGAACGAACAGCAGCGCCAGCACCAGCAGCGCCAGCGGCCCCCGGGGCAACAGGCGACGGCTCATCACGCGCCCTCCCGCTTCAGGTCAACCACCACCACCGTGGCCACCAGCCAGACGATGATCAGCGCCAGGAAGTAAAGCAGATCGCCAAGATCCAGCACGCCCCGGGTGATGGCGCTGAAATGGGTCAGGAAACTGAGCGAGGTGATAAATCCGATGAGTGAAGACGGCGCCCAGCCCTGCAGGAAATCCGTCACCATCGGCAGCCCGGCGACGAGAAACAGGAAGCACAGCATCACGCTGGCGACAAAGGCGCTGGTCTGGCTGCGGGTGGTGGCTGACAGGCAGCCACTGATGGCAAGATAACCGCCCGCCATCAGCCATGACGCCAGGTAGGACGCGACAATCACGCCATTGTCAGGCCGGCCCAGCAGATTGACGGTCAGCCACAACGGCCAGGTCAGCAACAGCGCGACGCCCACGAAAGCCCAGGCGGCGAGGAACTTGCCCAGCGTCGCCCCGGCCGTGGAAACCGGCAGGGTCAGCAGCAGTTCCATGGTGCCGGAGCGGCGCTCCTCCGCCCAGAGCCGCATGGCCAGAGCCGGCGCCAGCAGCAGGAACAGCCAGGGATGGAACTGGAAGAAGGACTCAAGGTCCGCCCGTCCCCGGCCGAAAAAATCGCCGACGTAGAAAGCGAACACGTTGGATGCGACCAGAAACACCACCAGGAAAACGGTGGCGAGCGGAGTCGCGAAATAGCCGGTGAACTCCCGCGCGAACACCGCCCGCCAGCCTGTCAGCAGCCCGCCCGTCACGCCGCGTCCTCCTCGGCATGGGTCAGCGCGCGGAATACGTCATCCAGCCGTCCGGCCTCCACCACCAGGTCCAGCGGCACGACCTTGAGGTCGGACAAGCGCTGCCGCACGGCATCCAGGAAGGGCGCGCCATCGGGCGACAGCAGGGTCACCTGGACCCGACCGTCCGGCAGCGTCCGCAACTCGTGGCGCCAGCCATTGGTCACCGCGCCGACGGCGGCGGCGATCGGGAAGGTCAGCGTCACGGCATGGGCATAGCGGGACTTGGCGCGCAACTGCTCCGGCGTGCCATCGGCGACGATGCGGCCCCGGTCGACAATGACAACCCGCGAGCACATCGCCTCCACTTCTTCCAGGATGTGCGTCGACACGATGATCGCCCGGCCGGGCCGCAGGCCGGCGATCAGGTCACGTACCGCCTGCTTCTGGTTGGGATCCAGCCCGTCGGTGGGTTCGTCGAGCACCAGCGCCAACGGGTCGTGCATGACCGCCTGCGCCAGGCCGACGCGGCGGCGAAACCCCTTCGACAGGGTGTCGATACCCTGCGATCGAACGCGACCCAGCGCCAGCCGGTCGATAATCGATCCGATGGCGGCGCGCGCGGCCGCGCGATCGAGGCCGCGCGCGGCGGCACAGAAACGCAGGAACGGCTCGACCGCCATCTCGGTATACAGCGGCGCACCTTCGGGCAGATAGCCCAGTGCCCGACGGGCGGCCAGCGGATCGGCCCAGACATCGAGACCGTTGACCAGCGCCCGGCCGGCGGTCGGCCGCAGATAGCCCGTCAGCATGCGCAGGGTTGTGGTCTTGCCCGCACCATTGGGGCCAAGCAGCCCGAGCACTTCGCCGGCCGCCACCTTCAGACTGAGGCTGCGGACGGCCTCAACGGCTCCGTAGCGCTTGATCAGGCTGTCAGCTTCGAGCGAGACGGTCATCGGTGACCCATGAAAAGGCAGGCGGATTTCTGCTTAGTCGCGGATTTTTGCTTAGCCAATGCCTGGCCGGGCATCAAGCACCGTTGGGCCACCGTCACCGGCAACCGTGGCACAGGCGAGACAAGACGAGGGCCGGCGGTCTCTGACGCCGGGCCTGTATCAGACGCCCTGTATCAGACGCCCTGTATCAGACGGTCTTGGCGGCGCGAGCCTTGGCATCGGGGCAGGCTGCCAGCATCGGCGCGGGGTCGGCACCGACATGCGCCGGGGAAAGCGGCGCCACCACATCGCCACCAGGGGCGAACCCGAGCACCGCGAGCGCCGAGCGCTGCGCCATGCCTGCCGTCGTCGACCGCGCGACGCCAACGTTGGCGGCGGCAGCCGCCATCAGCGCGAACATGACGATCGCCAGCCCAGCCAGGCCAAGCCTGATGCGAAGCATGAGTTTACCCCTCCTTGAGTGGCGCATACTCTAGCAGGTCCGCGATTCACGGTCGAGAGCGGAAATGGCGACAGTCCGTTGCCGCTATGCGCCGGATTACTTCACCATCCACGGCGGCAGCGGCAGGTCGCGCTCGGCGAGCCAGGCCGGGTTGAAGATCTTGGACAGATACTGCCGCCCGGAGTCGCACAAGATGGTGACGATGGTCTTGCCCGGCCCCAGCTTGCGGGCAAGATGGACCGCACCGGCAACGTTGATGCCTGACGACAGACCCAGACACAGGCCTTCGTACTGCATCAGGTCATAGACGTAACCCAGCCCCTCCTCGTCGGAAACACGGAACCAGTCGTCCACCGGCGCGCCATCGAGATTGGCGGTGATCCGGCTCTGGCCGATTCCCTCGGCGACCGACGAACCCTCGGCCTTGAGTTCCCCCGTCGCGTAGTAGCTGTAGAGCGAGGCGCCATGCGGATCGGTCAGCGCCACCACCACGTCGGGATTGAATTCCTTCAGGCCCATGCCGACGCCCGCCAGCGTGCCCCCGGTGCCGACCGCGCAGGTGAAGGCATCCACCCGGCCGCCGGTCTGGCGCCAGATTTCCGGCGCGGTGGTCTTGATGTGCGCCAGCCGGTTGGCGATGTTGTCGAACTGGTTGGCCCAGACCGCACCCGGAGTTTCCTCGGCGATCCGCCGGGAGGTGTGCACGTAGTGACCGGGGTTGGAGAACGCGGCCGGCGGCACCAGCACCAGCTCGGCGCCCAGCGCCGTCAGGGTATCCTTCTTCTCCTGACTCTGGGTCTCGGGCATGACGATGATCGTCCTGTAGCCCTTGGCGTTGGCGACCACCGCCAGGCCGATGCCGGTATTGCCGGCGGTACCCTCGACGATGACACCACCCGGCGCCAGCGCACCGCGTGCCTCGGCGTCCTCGATGATCGCCAGCGCCGCACGATCCTTCACCGAGCCGCCGGGGTTGAGGAACTCCGCCTTGCCCAGGATGGTACAGCCGGTCGCGGCGGACGCGCGCTGCAGCTTGATGAGCGGCGTGTCGCCAATCAGCGGCAAAACGCTGTCAGCAACGGCGGGGCGGGCGTGATCGGTCATCGTCATGGTGCCAGATGTATCGCCGGCCCGCCCCTGCATCAAGGCGCGCGCTGCGATAAAACATGGACGCACCGTGTCTGCGGTCGCGCGGATGTCGCACAGATGGGGGATGCATTTTCCACGGCGGACGATAGTAGTGACGTCAGGCCGACATTTCGGAATCAGAGCAAGGATTGCATCCCGACCATGGCATCCACCCCGCCCGCCGCGCCCGGCACATCCACGCCCGGCACATCCACGCCCGGCGAGTCGACGTCCGGCGCATCCATCGACCCCCGCGCGTTGCGCACCGCGCTCGGCGCCTACGGCACTGGGGTTGCCATCGTCACCGCGCTGGACGCCGGGGGCCAGCCGGTTGGCATGACCATCAACAGCCTCGCGGCCGTCAGTCTTGACCCGCCGCTGGTGCTGTGGTCGGTGCAGCTCGACACCCCCTCCGCCAGCGCGTTTCGTCAGGCCCGCCACTTCGCGCTGTCCATCCTCGCCGCCGACCAGGAAACGATCGCCCGCCAGTTCGCCCGCACCGACAGCGACAAGTTCAGCGGAATCGCCACGACGCCGGGAAGCGCGGACGTGCCGCTGATCGACGGCGCGGTGGTGCATTTCGAGTGCGAGGCCTGGGCCTGCTATCCTGGCGGCGACCACGAGATCATCGTCGGCAAGGTCACCCGCCTTGCCAGCCGCCCCGGCCCGACACTGGGGTTCCACCGCGGCCGCTTCACAACCCTGGCCGACGCCTGAGCGGCCGATGGCGGCGACCGGCAGAGGAGCCCCGCTGACCCGGCGGCCCGCCCTGCTGGCGGCGCTGCTGGGCGCCTTCCTGGCCGCCAGCTGCGGCCCGTCCGCCGACACCGGGCCGGGCGCGACACGACTCCCCCCGGACACGCTGGTGCGCGCCAGCAGCGACGAGCTGCGCAGCCTTGACCCGCACAAGGTCTCGACCGTCGACGACATCAAGGTGATGGCCGACCTTTACGAGGGTCTGACCCGGCTGGGTGCCGATGGCCGGGTGGAACCGGGCCTCGCCGAGCGCTGGCAGGTCAGCGCCGACGGGCTGGACTGGCGCTTCACCCTGCGGCCGGGACTGCGCTTCGCCGACGGTACGACGCTGAGCGCCCGCGACGTGGTGACGAGTCTGCGCCGGCTGCTGACGCCGACCACCGCCGCCCCCAACGCCAGCCTGTTTTTCGCCATCGCCAACGCCGAGGCGGTCGCCTCCGGCACGGCCGCGCCCGAGACCCTGGGAGTACAGGCGTCAGACGCCCGGACGGTCACCATCCGTCTCCAGCGCCCCCTGCCGGCCTTCGCCGAACTGCTGGCCCACGCCAGTGCCGTGGTGCTGCCGGGCGCGGCCCTGGACCGCCATGGCGATGCCTGGATCAAGCAACGACCGTTGGCGAGTTCCGGCCCGTTCCGGCTGCGTCAGTGGCGGCTGCACAGCGCGCTGACGCTGGAGCGCAACCCCCATTATCATGACGCCGGCGACGTCGCCCTGGCCGGCGTGGTCTACCGTCCGCTGCCCGACGACCAGAGCGCGCTGCGCCAGTTCCGCGCCGGCGCGCTCGACATCCTGCCCGACTTCCCGGCCCGCGATCTTGCCCTGGTGCGCCGCGAAATCCCCTCGGCGGTCCGGCTCGCGCCCTATCGGGGCAGCTATTATTTCGCCTTCAACACCCGCCGGCCACCGTTCGACGACGTGCGGGTGCGCCGGGCGCTGGCGATGAGCGTCGACCGGCATATTCTTGTCCATCTTGTCATCGGGCTCGACCAGCCGCAGGCCTTTGGCGTGGTGCCGCCCGGGCTTGGCGGCTATGGCCCGGCGGTGCTGCCCGGCTACGCCCGCTGGCCGATGGCCCGGCGTCTGGACGAAGCGCGCCGGCTGCTCCTTGCCGCCGGCTATGGCCCGGACCGGCCGCTGACATTCGAGATCCGCTACAACAGCGATGTCGAGCACCGGCGGATCGCACTGGCGCTGACGCAGATGTGGAAGCCGCTGGGCGTGCGCACCCGGCTGGTCAACGCCGAGGCGGCCATTCACTTCGCCATGCTGCGGGCCGGTGATTTCTCTCTGGCGCGATCGGGCTGGATCGCCGACTATGCCGGGGCTGAAAACTTCCTGTCGATCTTCATGTCCAACGCCGGTCCGCTCAACTATCCCGGCTATGCCAATCCCGACTATGACCGCGACGTCATGGCGGCGATGGCGCTGGCCGACCCCGTTGCCCGCAATCATGCCCTGCGACGGGCGGAGGCCCGGTTGGTGGAGGATGTTCCGGTGCTGCCGCTCTATCATTATGTATCGAAATCGCTGGTGGGACCGCGCGTGGAGGGCTGGACCGACAATCTTGCCAACATCCACCCCTCGCGTGCGCTGCGGCTGCGTCCGGCCCCGGAGACAGTCCGATGATCCGCCTGACCCGGCCGTCGACCCGTTTTGCCCGGCTTGCCCTGCTGAGCCTCGGGCTGCTCACCGGCTGTGGCGGCACGTCCGGGGACGACGCAGCGGCCGAACGCACCTTGAGAGTTGCCGTCATCGGCGACCTGACGACGCCCACGCCCTATGCCGCCACCACCGGCGCTGAACGCCTGCTGGCGGCGGAAACCCAGCGCGGCCTGGTGACACTCGATGCCGCCGGACGGATCGTGCCCGGGCTGGCCGAGAGCTGGTGGGTCAGCGAGGACGGCCTCAGCTACATCTTCCGGCTGCGCCTGGCACACTGGCAGGATGGCAAGACGGTGACGCCGGATGACGTGGTGAGGGCCTTCCGTGCCATGCTTGGACCCGGGTCACGGCATCCGTTGCGTGAGGAGCTGTCGGTGATCGAGAACGCCGACAAGGTGCGGGAGCGAAAGCTGGGCTCGCGGGCACTGGGCGTCAAGGCCGTCACCGAGAATGTCGTCGAGATCGTGCTGGAGCGGCCGCTGCCGGCGATGCTGGGCCTGCTTGCCGACCCGACGACCGGCATTGTCCGCAGCGTGCAGGAAAATGGCCAGCGCCTTCAGCTCGGACTCGGCCCCTACCGGCTGACCCGCCGCGAGCCGGGCAGCTGGCTGCTCGACACCAATGGCGGCTCGTTCGCCGCGCGGGGACTCGGCTATGGCCATGTGCTGCTGTCGCCTGTCGCCAGCGCCGACGCGGCCATCGCCCGTTTTCGCGACGGCAAGGTCGACATCGTCGCCGGCGGCGCGCTCGACGGGCTGTCCGGCGCCCGCACCCTGCCCGCCAGCGGCACGTTGCGGATCGAGCCGTCCTACGGCGTCTACGGACTGGTGGCGCAGACCCGCCGCGGCCCGCTCGCCGACATCCGCCTGCGCCGCGCGCTGGCGATGGCGGTCGACCGCGAGAACCTGGTACAACGCCTGTTCAGCATTTCGGCCATGAAGGTGGCCACGGCCATCGTGCCGCCCAACCTGCCGAGTTATGGCGCGCCGGCCGCACCCGACTGGGCGGCCTGGACGCCCGTCGAGCGACAGCAGGAGGCCCGGCGACTGCTGACGGAAGCCGGCTTCGGCCCCGACACGCCGCTCACCCTCACCGTCGCACTGCCGGATGGCATCGAGAACGAGCAGGTGCTGGCGGCGATCGCCGCCAACTGGCAAGCGCTGGGTGTCCAGATCACCGCCCGGCGCGGCTCCCGCGCCGCCATGGCCGCCCTGGTGGCCACAGGCGAGTTTGATCTGGCACTGCGCCCGATCATCACGGCCGCCGACCTGCCCAGCGCGTTCCTGGCGCCGTACCTGTGCAATGCCGGCGCGATCAATTTCGGCGGCTATTGCAACGCCGAGGCCGACCGCCTGCTGGGCGAGGCAACCCACATCGCCGACCGGGCCGCCCGTACCGCCAAGATCAAGGCGGCCGAGAAGCTGATGGCGGACGAGGCGCCGGTGATCAGTCTGTTCGTGCCGGTGCGGTGGTCGCTCGTGCGCGCCGACATCACCGGCTGGGTGGACAATGTCGCCGGCAGCCATCCGTTGTCGCAACTGCACCCCGACGGTGGAAAGTAGCGGCACGATGGGGCGTTTCCTGCTCGGCCGCCTGCTCGGCGCCATCCCGACCCTGCTCGCCATCATCCTGCTCAGCTTCGCCATCATGCGGGCCGCTCCCGGCGGGCCCTTCGACGGTGAGCGGGCACTGCCACCCGAGGTCGAGGCCAATCTGCGCGCGGCCTATGATCTCGACGCCCCGCTCGCGGTACAGCTCGGCCGCTATCTCGCCGGTCTGGCGCGGTTCGATTTCGGCCCGTCGTTCAAATACGCCGATTTCTCGGTCGGCGAACTGATCGCCGGGGGGGCGCCGGTCAGCGCCATCATCGGCGGCGCGGCCCTGCTGCTGGCGACCGTCCTCGGCATTGCCCTGGGCAGCGTCGCCGCGCTCGACCGGCACCGCGCGCTCGACAGCGGCGTCATGGCGCTGGCGGTGGTCGGCCAGGTGGTACCGACCTTCGTCGTCGGCCCGCTGCTGGCGCTGCTGTTCGGCCTGTGGCTGGGCTGGCTGCCGATCGCCGGACTGGAGGGCGGCGCGCGCGCTTTCGTGCTGCCGGTGGTGACGCTGGCGCTGCCCTATGTCGCCAGCATCGCCCGGCTGACCCGGGGCAGCCTGCGCGAAGTGCTCGCCCAGCCGTTCATCCGCACCGCCCGCGCCAAGGGGCTCGATGACGCCACCGTGCTGTGGCGTCACGCGCTCAAGCCCGCGCTGCTGCCGGTGGTGAGCTATCTCGGCCCCGCCGCCGCCGGGCTGCTGACCGGCTCGGTGGTGGTGGAGACGGTGTTCGGCCTGCCTGGCATCGGCCGCTATTTCGTCCAGGGCGCCATCAACCGCGACTACACGCTGGTGCTCGGCGTTGTCGTGCTCTACGGCGCGCTGATCATCCTGTTCAACCTGCTGGTGGACATCCTCTACGGCTGGCTCGACCCGCGGCTGGCGCGGCGATGACGATGCCGGGGCGCCCCTCCCGCCGGTCGCCGGCCGCGCGCCTGCGCCGCCACCGCGCCGGCATGATCGGGACCATGCTGCTGACCATTCTCGCCGTTCTGGCGCTGACTGGACCATTATTGTCACCACATGGGCTGGACGCGGTGGACTGGGCGGCCTTCGAGCGGCCGCCATCGGCAAGCCATATCTTCGGCACCGACAGCGCGGGTCGCGACCTGTTCGTCCGGCTGATGCTGGCCACCGGCATCTCGCTGCTGCTGGGGCTGCTGGCGAGCCTGGTCAGCGTGGTCATCGGCATCCTGTGGGGTGCCATCGCCGGCTTCGCCGGCGGCCGGGTCGACGCGGTGATGATGCGCCTTGTCGACATCCTCTACGCCATGCCGTTCATGTTTCTGGTCATCCTGCTGATGGTGGTGTTCGGCCGCTCGATCTGGCTGATCTTCATCGGCGTCGGCGCCATCGAGTGGCTGACGCTGGCGCGGATCGTGCGCGGCCAGACCATGCAGCTCAAGGCGATGCCGTTCGTCGAGGCGGCCCGCGCCTGCGGTGCCTCGCCGGCGCGCATCGTCGCCCGCCACATCGTGCCCAACCTGCTGGGCGTGGTCGCCATCTACGCCACGCTGACGGTGCCGCAGGTCATTCTGGTCGAGAGCTTTCTCAGCTTTCTGGGGCTTGGCGTGCAGGAGCCGCTGACCTCGCTGGGCGTGCTGGCCAAGGATGGCGTCGACGCCCTGGAAACCGCGCCCTGGCTGCTGCTGTTCCCTGGCGGCTGGCTGGCGTTGCTGCTGATCGCGCTCAACCTGCTGGGCGACGGGCTGCGCGACGCGCTCGACCCGAGGGAAGCGCTGTGACCGCCGTCGCGCCGCTGTTCGCCCTGCGCAATTTCCAGGTCCGGTTCGACACCGCCGATGGTCCGGTGGCGGCGGTGCGCGGGGTCGACCTCACGCTGGCGGCGGGCCAGGCGCTGGCCATCGTCGGCGAGTCCGGCTCCGGCAAAAGCCAGACCGTGCTCGGCGCCTTCGGCCTGACCGGCGCCAACAGCCACATCGCCGGCGATATCGCCTTCGACGGCCACGACATCCGCTTGCTGTCGCCCCGCCAGCGCCGGTCGCTGCTGGGTCGCGATGTCGGCTTCGTGTTCCAGGACCCGCTGACCGCGCTCACCCCCCATCTGCCCGTTGCCCGCCAGATCAGCGAGACGCTGGAGCGCCATCGCGGCTTTGATCGTACCGCCGCGCGCGCCGCCGCCATCGCCCTGATGACCCGGCTCGGCCTGCCCGCCGACCGGGCGGACGCCTACCCCCATGAACTGTCGGGCGGCCAGCGCCAGCGGGTGATGATCGCTTCGGCACTGGCCTGCGACCCCAAGCTGCTGATCGCCGACGAGCCGACCACCGCGCTCGACGTGACGGTGCAGGCGGAGATTCTCGCCCTGCTGGACTCATTGCGCGCCGAACGCGGCCTGGCGCTGGTGTTCATCACCCACGACCTGGCGGTCGCCGCCCAGGTCACCGGCCGGCCAGGCGACCAGGTGGCGGTGATGCGGGCCGGACGGATCGTCGAGCAAGGTGCCGCCGAGGCGCTGCTGGCCGCACCCGCCGACCCCTATACCCGCGCCCTGGCCGCCGCCGCGCGCCCCGCGACGCCGCGCGAGGCCGCGCCGACACCGCTGCCCCGGCTGGTGGTCGACGGGCTGGGTGTCAACTACCGCCGGCCGTCGGGCTGGTTCGCCAGCCGCCCGGTGCCGGCGCTGCGCGATGTCAGCTTCACCGCCGGCCCGGGCGAGGCCATCGGCATCGTCGGCGAATCCGGCTCCGGCAAATCGACGCTGATCCGTGCGTTGCTCGGGCTGGTGCCGACCTGTGCCGGCACGATTCACTGGCAGGGCGCGCCGCTATGCCCGCCCTACCCACGCGCATTGCGACGGTCGTTGCAGATCGTGCATCAGGATCCGTTCGCGGCGCTCAATCCGCGCTTGACCATTGGCCAGTCACTGGCTGAACCGCTGGAGATCCACGCGCCCGAACTGACAGCCGGCGACCGCCGGGCAAGGGTGCAAGACTGGCTGGCGCGGGTCGGCCTGCCCGCCAGCTTCGCCGACCGCCATCCACACGAACTGTCGGGCGGACAGAACCAGAGGGTCAATATTGCGAGGGCCTTTATCGCTGGTCCGGCACTGGTGGCCTGCGACGAGGCGGTGAGCGCGCTGGATGCCGAGACCAAGGTCGCCATCCTCGATCTGCTGCTGGGGCTGCAGGCGGAGACCGGCGTCATCCTGCTGTTCGTTACCCACGACTTTCAGTCGGTGACAACATTGTGCCAACGCACAATCGTTTTGCACTGCGGCAAAATTGTTGACGCCGGGGCCACATCGGCGCTTATGGCAAACCCGACGCAGGCGTATACCCGGACGCTGATCGCGGCGATGCCGCGACTGACGCTCCCCCCACAACAAGCGCCCGCCAAACGAGAGAAGCCACGGGAGACCTAAGACATGAGCACGGATCCGATTGTGATCGTCGGCGGCAAGCGCACGCCGATGGGTGGATTTCAAGGCGAGCTGGCCGGCCTGACCGCGCCGCAGCTCGGCACGGCGGCGATCAAGGCCGCGATCGCGGAATCCGGCGTGGCGCCGGACGAGGTCGATCAGGGCGTGATGGGCTGCGTGCTGCCGGCCGGTCTGGGCCAGGCGCCGGCCCGCCAGGCGGTGCGCAACGCCGGCCTGCCCGACTCGGTGGCCTGCACCACCGTCAACAAGATGTGCGGCTCCGGCATGAAGGCGGTGATGGACGCCCATGACGCGCTGGCGGCCGGCTCCGCCGACGTCATCATCGCCGGCGGCATGGAGAGCATGACCAACGCGCCCTACATCCTGCCCAAGGTCCGCGCCGGCCTGCGCATCGGCCACGCCGAGGTGCTCGACCACATGTACATCGACGGCCTGGAGGACGCCTACCAGCGCGGCCGCCTGATGGGCACCTTCGCCGAATCGACCGCCCAGCACTACCAGTTTAGCCGCGAGGCGCAGGACGCCTACGCCATCGAGAGCCTGAAGCGGGCGCAAAACGCCATCACCTCCGGCGCCTTCGACAGCGAGGTGGTGCCGGTGTCGGTGCCGACCCGTGGCGGCGCGGTGGAGGTCCGGATCGACGAGCAGCCCGGCAAGGCCAAGCTCGACAAGATCCCGACGCTCAAGCCCGCCTTCGCCAAGGACGGTACGGTCACCGCCGCCAATTCCTCGTCGATCTCCGACGGCGCGGCCGCACTGGTGCTGATGCGCGCCTCCACCGCCAAGGCCAAGGGCCTGACGCCGCTGGCCCGCATCGTCGGCCATGCCACCCATGCCCGCGCGCCGGAGTGGTTCACCACCGCGCCGATCGGCGCCATGCAGTCGCTGTTCAAGCGCACCGGCTGGGGCGTCAATGACGTCGACCTGTTCGAGATCAACGAAGCATTCGCCGTCGTCACCATGGCGGCGATGCAGGATCTCGGCCTCGATCACGCCAAGGTGAACGTGCATGGCGGCGCCTGCGCGCTGGGCCACCCGGTCGGCGCCTCGGGCGCGCGCCTCATCGTCACGCTGATGGCGGCGCTGAAGCGCTACGGCAAGACCCGCGGCGTTGCCTCGCTGTGCATCGGCGGCGGCGAAGCGACCGCCGTCGCCATCGAACTGGCGGCGTAAACGGTCAGGCGGCGGCCGGCGGACCCGCCGGCTGCAACAGCAACGGGCGCCCCCGCGCAAGCAGGGGCGCCCGTTTGCGTTGGCACGATGGCGTATGGCGTTACAGGTCGGGCAGCGACTCGTCAGCGACCTTCTGCAGGTCGCGGATGGCGCTGGAGAGCCGGCGCGTCGTCTCCGGGTCGGTCAGCGGCGGCTCGATCGGCCCCAGTGCCGCCGGCGCGATGGCCGGGCCCTGGCTGATGGCGCGGTTGAGATCGCGCATGCGCTCGGCCAGCGCGATGAAGCGCTCCACCGTCTCGCGGCTGACCCGGGCGGCGGCGGCCATCTGTTCAGCCGCCTGACCCATGGTCTGGGCGCCGTTGGCCTCTCTCGTCAATGCGGCCAGCAGCTGTTCGGTGGTGGCCTGGCTGCTGGCGACATTGGCCTCGATGCCCTGGGTCGCGCCCTGGATCATCGTCCGCAGCTCCTGCGCCACCCCGCGCACCTCGTCGATCGCCCTGGCAACCTGCTTGGCGTGGTGTTTCTGGATGGCGGTAAGCGAGCTGGTGTAGCTGTCGCCCAGCGTCTTGAGCTGCGCCTGACTGATCTGCGGCAGCGAGGCCTGGGTCTCGCGCACCGACTCCAGTACGCCCTGCGCCACGCCGTCAAGGGTGCGCAAGGTCTCGGCGATGGCGTTGAACCGCGCGCCGGAGGTCTCTCCGAGCTGCTCGATGAACCCGTCCAGCGTCTGGCGCAGAATGTCGCCGTCCGCGGCCGCCACGGCCACCGGTGACGGCGCCGGCCCTCCCGGGGCCAAAGCCGCCACCACCCGGTCCAGCCGGGCCTCGACGGCACCACCGGCGCCAGCAAACAGCAAGGCCGCGACAAGCGCGCCCGCCCCCGCGATCACCAGGCTGGCCAGCGCCAGCACCGTGCCCTCCAGACCGGAACGCTGCACCAGCGCCAGCGGCTGGCCGACCATCGACAACTCCGCGGCGCTGCCGCGCGCCAGCGCCACCAGCGCCAGCAACACACCCACGCCCAGCGCCAGCATCGGCAGCAGGCGGAAAAACCAGCGCGCGAAACGGCGGGCCAGCAGATCACGGCCACTGATCGCGCCCAGGGGACCACCGACCTTGTCGAACAGATCGTCCAGCTCAACGCTGCCCGGCTCGACGTCGGCATCCAGCGCCCGGTCCGCGACAATGGCGACCCCCAGCAGCGGCAATACCCAGCCGGCCAGCACCCATGCCACCGCCCCCAGTCCGGTCGTCAGCGCCACCAGCAGCACGGGCTCGTCGTAACGCACCCCGAGCAGGCGGGTGCCAAGGCCCCACTGTTCGGCCATCGACGCCAACAGGCCGCCCCCCAGCACGGCCACTGCCGTCAGCAGGACGACCACCAGGCCGCCAAGCCAGAATCCCACCTTGTTCAACATGGTCGCGTTCAACCCCTCATCCGCACGCGATGCCGCCAGACCGGGACGCCCATCCCGGTCGTCCTATTCTACGCTCACCCCCGCCGCGCACCACCCAGCAGGCGGGCATAGACCGGTACATAATGATCGACCGTCATCGCCCAGGTCCGCTCCGTCGCCACGTAGCGGCGCGCGGTTTCCCGCCGCTGCTCCCACATTTCCGGCCGATCGAGCAACCCGCTGACGCTTTCCGCCAGCGCCGCCGGATCATCGGGCCGGAACAGCTCGCCGGTCTCGCCGGCAAGAATCAGCTCCCGATGGCCACCCACGTCGGAGGCCGCCACCAGCTTGCCTTCGGCCATCGCCTCCAGCGGCTTGAGCGGCGTCACCAGTTCGGTCAGCCGCATCCGCTTGCGCGGATACACCAGCACGTCGATCAGGCTGTAGTAGCGGTCCACCTCGGCGTGGGGCACCCGGCCGGTAAAATGAACGCGCGCGCCAACCCCAAGTGCGGCCACCTGCGCCTTCAGCGCCGCCTCCACCGGCCCGCCACCCACCAGCAGCAGATGCAGCCTGGGTCGGCTGGCCAGCAGCAGCGGCATGGCCGCCACCAGCACGTCAAGACCCTCGTAATCATAGAAGGAACCGATGAAACCGATGATCTCGGCATCCGTCAGCCCCAGTTCGGCCGCCAGCGCCGCGTCGCGCGGCTTGCCGGGCGTGAACTGGTCCTGGTCGACCGCGTTGGGCGTCAGGAACAGCTTGTCCTCGTGAATGCCTCGGCCGCGCAGGTCACCCATCAGGCCGGCACAGATGCAGCCCACCGCGTCCGCCGCCATCGCCGCGCGCGTTTCCAGCCAGTGGGTCGCGGTATAGCGCAGGTCACCTTCGCGACTGGTGCCATGGGCGGCCGACGCATCCTCCCAGAAGGCGCGAATCTCGTAGACCCAGGGCAGGCCGGTGCGCCGCGCGACGCGACCCACCGCCATGGCATTGAGCACCGGCGAGTGGGCGTGCAGGATGTCGGGCCGGGTCTCGGCCACCAGCGCCTCCAGTCGACGGGTGGTCGCGGCCACCTCCGCCAGCTCGCGCAGCACTGGCACCCGGCTTGCCAGACCGTCCGGGCGCGGCGTGCGATGGAACCGCAACCCGTCGGCCTCCTCCGGATCGGGGCCCGGATGATAATGACGCGGCGTGGTCAGATGGACCGTCTCCCAGCCGCGCCGGTTCTGCTCACGCAGGATGGAACGGCTGCGGAAGGTGTAGCCACTGTGCAGCGGCAGCGAGTGGTCAAGGACATGAAGGATGCGCATCGGGGAATCGGTCGGCTTTCATGGATCGGCCCGGTTGTAGCCGATCGGGATCGATGGTCAAACAAGCCCGCGAGGCAACGCCCCCCGGGCACGCGGCAACGCCGGCCCGCGCGACGAACCCTCGGGCCGGCGCTAAGTCTTGGACGACAAGCATTAAACTTTGTATTGCCAGTTTCTGTCATCGTGCCGAAAGAATGTCGGGCGATTCGATGTCGGCAGTTTCCGGGGAACGTTCGCGAAGGGTATCGCAGGTGCAATCAGGCCAAGGTGAGTCGCGTGATCCGGCCGTGTCTTCTGACAGGCTGACGCCACGCCGCATCCTGCTCGTCGCCGGCTTCTTCCCGCCGCTCGCGCCGTCAGGTTCGACCCGTGCGCCAAGCCTCGCCCGCCACTGGCTGGCCCAGGGCCATGACGTGCGGGTGCTCTCGGCCCGCAACCGCCTCACCTCGAAGGTGCTGAAGCACGAACTGCCGGAGGAGCGGGTCACCTTCGTCCCGTTCCCCGAGGTCGAATCACTGCGCGAGGCCGCCGCCTTCCACCTGTTTGGCCGGGTGCCCCCGACACCGGCCGACGGTGGCGGATCGCCGGCCACGCCGCCGGCCGGCGCCGGCGGGGGGACACCCCGGCTGGCATCGCTGCCCTACCGCAAGCAGATCGCGGATCTTTACTGGGACATGATGTTCATTCCCGACAAGCATCTGTTCTGGTCGCGCACCGCCACCACCGCCGGGCGGGCCCTGGTGGAGCGGTGGAAGCCGGACCTCCTCTATTCCAGCGGCCCGCCGCACTCGGGACACATCGTCGCCCGCCATCTCGCCGCCGCCTGCGGCGCCCCCTGGGTGGCGGAGCTGCGCGACGAATGGGCCGGCAACCCCTACGGCGTGCAGAACTGGCTGCGCACCATCATCGAACGCCGCATGGAACGCCGCACGCTGCACGACGCCACCGCGCTGGTGGCGGTCACCCGCACCACCCAGCGCACGCTGGACCAGCTGCACGGCAAGCCGGTGGCGCTGAGCATGAACGGCTATGACCCGGTGGATTTCGACGGGCTGGAGACGGTGACGCCGCTCGACCCCGACAAGCTGACCATCGTTCACGCCGGCTCCATCTACATCGGCAAGCGCGATCCGTCGTCGCTGTTCGCCGCCACCGCCCGGCTCGGCGCGCTGGCCTCGCGGGTGAACCTGCTGTTCTACGGCGAGCAGGCCGATTCGCTGGCCTCGCTGGCGCGCCACTATGGCGTGGAGGCAAGCGTCACCATCTCGCCGCCGATCACCCGGCGCGAAGTGCTCGAAATCGAACGCCGCGCCGACGTGCTGCTGCTGTGCCGCTGGAACGACCCCGCCGAGGACGGCATCATCCCCGGCAAGCTGTTCGAGTATATCGGCGCCCGCCGGCCGATCCTGGTCATCGGCTCCGAGACCGGCGAGGCGGCCGAGATCGTCCGTGAGGGTCAGTTCGGCCTCGTCTCCAACGACCCCGACCGCCTGGCCGCCCAGTTGCGCGGCTGGATCGAGGCCAAGGCGCAGACGCCTCGGCTGGAGGATGTTCCCAACATCAGTGGCCGTGACTACACCCGTGCCGGCCAGTTCGATGCCCTGGACAGCTTCCTGGCCCGCACGCTGGCCTGAGGCGACGCCACCAACCGGCGGTCTTCCAGCGCCGGGACCAGCCCGGCCCGCCGCCCGGCTAGCCCATGTCGGAATAAGGGATGCCACGATAGAGCGGCAACGCGTCCAGCGTCGCGTCCAGCCGGGCGATGGTGTGGCGGTATCGCTGGTCCGTCACTGACCGGTAGATACGCCTGAAACTGGTCGCGCTCATGCCCTCGGCCAGCCCGTCGATGGCATCGGCGGGAAACAGCGCCGCCTCGCGGGCCCGCGCCAGCAACCTTATCATCGCCTCGGCATCACGGCTGCGCTGATGGGTGATGCGGGCGAGTCTCAGTCCGGCCCGGTTGGCGAGCAGGTCAACGAAGGAGAATCCGCTGCCGCCAGGCAGCGAGTCGTTCAGCTCCTTCCACTCCCCGGCGGCCCGCGACAACCGGTCGGGGAAGATCACGCCCAGCGCCGCCGACAGCGCGAAATGCTTCGGCAGATCCTGACGGCCCGCCAGCACCAGCGCCGGTGGATCGGGCGTGCACGCCGCACCGAGATCGACCACGCCGCCCGCCAGCGCCGCCACCCGCTGGCCCACCGCCAGCATGCCCAGCGCCACGAAGGCGGCACGGGCTTCCTCGCCGGCATTACCGACGGGCAACCGCTCCTCGGCCAGCGCGAAGGCACGGTTGACCAGCAGGGCGAACGGCTTGGCACCAACGCCACTGCGCAGGTCAGCCTCCAGCAGATGGGCGTAGTAAAGCCGGACCAGCGCCGGATCGATACCCGGCTCGCCTCCGGGCACCAGCGCCCGCACCCGGTCGAGCAGGCTGGCCGGCACACGGACCACCGCGACCACCTGCTGGCGGGGTGTGAACCGCAGACTGTGGACGGCATCGTCGGGTCCGCCCACCTCGGGCGGAAAGCCGAGCGCATGCCAGAGCCGTTCGACCATCCAGCGCATGGTGGCCGGTGACAGTTCGACCGCGCCGACGCGGGCACTGACGGGCGGGAAGCCACCGCGACGCTCGGCAACCACGGCCTCAAGATTGATGAACGAGTGGCGTGCCACCACGATGGTCAGCGCCAGATCGGCACGGCCACCGCCGAGACGGACCCGGGGTCGCAGCGTGCCGAACCCGTGGTTGGTCAGCCGACCCAAAGCGTCGAGCTGACGCTGGCCGAGCACGATCCCCCGCGCCTGCCCTGATGCCTTGACGGTATCCCCCAGCTCCGCCACCACAAGACGCGCGGCGGCCGAGTCCGCCGGCTGCGGCGGCGGCAGATCATCGACCAGCGGCTGGCCGCTGATCACCGTCGTGGCCAGCAGCGCCAACGCGGCGACCATCACCAGCAGCGGTCGGCCGCACCACCGCCAGGCGCGGGCCGCCCACGGATGGGACAGTCCCGCCCGCAGGACGCGGACCATCAATGCGCCGCCCCCCAGGTGGCGCCCTGGCCGCACTCGACGACCAGCGGCACCGCGATATCCACCGCCGGGCGCGCCGCCGCGCTCATCACCTCGGTGATGACGGACGCCGCCGCGCCGGCCAGCGACTCCGGCGCCTCGAACACCAGTTCGTCATGCACCTGCAGCAGCATTTTCACCGCGCTCAGCCCCGCCGCGTCCAAGGCGGCCGGCATGCGGATCATCGCCCGGCGGATGATGTCGGCCGCCGTGCCCTGGATCGGCGCGTTGATCGCCTGGCGTTCAGCGAAATTGCGCTGGTTGGGGTTCTTGTCGTTGATGGTGGCGATGTAGGCGCGGCGGCCGAACAGCGTCTCGACATAGCCCTGCTTGCGGCACTGGGCGACGGTGGCGTCCATATAGGCGCGAATACCGGGGAATTTCTCGAAATAGCGGTCGATGAAGGCCTGCGCCTGGCCACGGGCGATGCCGAGCTGGCGGGCCAGCCCGAACGCCGAGATGCCGTAGATGATGCCGAAGTTGATCGCCTTGGCCTGACGGCGGACCATCGGGTCCATGCCCTCCACCGGTACGCCGAACACTTCCGATGCGGTCATGGCGTGGATGTCGATGCCGTCGGCGAAGGCGCGCTTGAGTGCCGGAATGTCGGCGATGTGCGCCAGCAGGCGCAGCTCGATCTGGCTGTAGTCGGCCGACAGCAGCACAGCGCCTGTAGGCGCCACGAAGGCCTCGCGGATCTTGCGACCCTCCTCGGTGCGCACCGGGATGTTCTGCAGGTTGGGGTCGGTCGACGACAGCCGGCCGGTGGAGGTGGAGGCCATGGCATAGCTGGTGTGCACCCGCCCGGTGTCGGGGTTGATCTGGCCCTGCAGCGCATCGGTGTAGGTGGACTTCAGCTTGGCCAGCTGGCGCCAGTCCAGCACCCGCTGGGCCAGCTCGACGCCCTCCGCCGCCAGGCCGTCCAGCACGTCGGCGTCGGTGGACCAGGCGCCGGTCTTGCCCTTCTTGCCGCCCTTGAGCGCCATCTTGTCGAACAGGATGTCGCCGAGCTGCTTGGGGCTGGCGACGTTGAACGGCTCGCCGGCGAGCTGGTGGATCTGCGCCTCCAGCGCCCCCATGCGCTGGGCGAAGTCGCCCGACAGCCGGGCCAGCGTCGTCCGGTCGACCAGGATGCCGGCGCGCTCCATCGCCACCAGCACCGGCACCAGCGGCCGTTCCAGCGTTTCATAGACGGTGGTCATGCGGTCCCGCCACAGCCGGCCCTTCAGCGCCGCGTGCAGCCGCCAGGTGACGTCGGCGTCCTCCGCCGCATAGGCGGTCGCCCGGTCGAGCGGCGCCTCGGCGAAGCTGATCTGGTTCTTCCCCGAGCCGCAGACATCGGCGTACTTGATGGTGGCGTGGCCCAGGTGCAGCTCGGACAGCGCGTCCATGCCGTGGCTGTTGCGGCCGTTGTCCAGCACGTAGGACAGCAGCATGGTGTCGTCGAAGTTGACGATGGTGACGTCGTAGCGCGCCAGCACCGCCATGTCGTATTTCAGGTTCTGGCCGATTTTCAGCACGCCGGCATCCGCCAGCAGCGGCCGCAGCACGTCCAGCGCCACCACCAGCGGAATCTGCGCCGGCCGCTCGGCCAGCAGACCACCGCCGCTGCCGGTATGGCCGAGCGGGATGTAGCAGGCCTGGCCCGGCGCCAGCGCCAGGCTGACGCCCACCAGCTCGGCGCGCAGCGCATCCAGCGAGGTGGTCTCGGTATCCACCGCCACCACGCCCAGCCGGGTCGCCTGCGCCACCCACCAGCCCAGCCGGTCAAGCGTGGTGACGCATTCGTACGCGCCGGTGTCGAACGGCACCGCGCCGCCAGCGGCGTCCGCCGCCGTCCCGTCCCCGGCGAGGGCGGCGTCATGGTGCGTGTTGATCTTGGCCTTCAGCGAGCGGAAGCCGTGCTTGTCGAAAAAGGCGATCATCGGCTCGTGCGGCGGATGGCGCAGCGTCAGTTCGTCCAGCGGCACCGGCAGCGGCACGTCGTCCTTCAGCGTCACCAGCTGCTTCGAGACGCGGGCGAGATCGGCGAACTGGATCAGGTTTTCCCGCCGCTTGGGCTGCTTGATCTCGTGGGCGTGCGCCAGCAGCGTCTCGACATCGCCATAATGCTGGATCAGCTCGGCGGCGGTCTTGGGGCCGATGCCCGGCACGCCCGGCACATTGTCGACCGAGTCGCCCATCAGCGCCTGCACCTCGATCACCTTGTCGGGGCCGACGCCGAACTTCTCGACCACCGCCTCTTCCCGCAGACGGCGGTTGTTCAGGGTGTCCAGCAGCTCGACGCCGGGACCGACCAGCTGCATCAGATCCTTGTCGGAGGAGACGATGGTGACCTCGAAGCCGGCCGCCCGGGCGGCGCGGGCGTAGGAGGCGATGATGTCGTCGGCCTCGAAGCCCGGGCTTTCGATGCACGGCACCGAGAAGGCGCGCACGGCATCGCGGATCAGCGGAAACTGCGGCCGCAGGTCCTCCGGCGGCTCCGGCCGGTTGGCCTTGTAGTCGGGATAGATGTCGTTGCGGAACGAATGACGGGCAGCGTCGAGAATCACCGCCAGATGGGTCGGGTGCTCGGCGTCGTTGAGATCCTCGATCAGCTTCCACACCATGGTGGTGAAGCCGTAGACGGCGTTCACCGGCGTGCCGGCCGGATCGGTCATCGGCGGCAGCTTGTGGTAGGCGCGGAAGATGTAGCCGGAACCGTCCACCAGATAGAGGTGGTTCTGGCGCGGCGTCGCGGCCGGACCGGGTTCCGGCGCGACGGGAAGGGCAGCGGGGTCGCTCATGGCGGCGGACTGTAGCCGCGTGATCCCGGCTTGACCACCCGCACGCTGTCGCAGCCCGTCGGCGTTCTCACCCGGTCCACCGTGACGGTTCCAGACCGGTACGCCTTGCTGTCGTCCGCCGCTCTGGACCTGCGCCTGTTGAAACCAGCCCCTCTTGCAAGCAGGCCCATAGGCCCGCTATGAAGCGGTGCGCTGACGCGCAGGCGCCCGGGCGGGTGTAGTTCAATGGTAGAACAGCAGCTTCCCAAGCTGCATACGAGGGTTCGATTCCCTTCACCCGCTCCAAATTTTCAGATTTGTCGAAACACCTGAAAAATAAAGAGAAAAATAGGCCATTCTGGCCTGTGTAGGTACTGTGCAGAAAAATTTTCGGAATTGCTTCGCAGTCGCCCGCAGAAAATCCGCTTTCAGCTCCCCCAATTCGCCCATCAAAGCTATCCCGTTTTTGGTTGATTCGAGCGTCGTCGAGCGCCATTTCCCCGATAACGCGGTTATGGCGCAAAGCGCCTATATAGAGGCGGGCAGCGACAGGATCGGACAATGCGGGCAAGGCGCAGACAAGACGAAGAACGGATGAAAGCGCGGGCGCGCCGCGTGATGGCCTTGTGGTCGCGCGGCCTCTCCGATGCGCCTGCACATTCGCCGCGCGCGGTCGGGCGCAATGCCTCTACGCATTGCCGCCCGTGTTCCTGCTGGCTGTGCAGCGGCCATAAGGATGTGCCGCGCAAGGGGGAGCGCGGCTTTGAGGATTATCAGGGCTGAAAGCCCTCTGTCCGGCGCGGCCCCAAAGGCCGCGCCGTCCGCTCAGGGGGGGGTCGGGCGGGATAAAGAATAGCCGCCGTCACCATGACGGCGGCTCCGCCAGATGCCGGAGGGTTGTCCCTCCGGCGTTTTTATTTCAGGCGGCTTCCTTCACCTCGTGGGGCTGCGGCTGCAAGCTGTGGAGATAATCGGCGGCGCGCTGCGCATGGGCGGCGGCGTTGAAAATCGCGCGCTTGTCTTCCTTCAGCACCTTCAGCCAGTTGCCAATATAGGCGGCATGCTCGTCACGGGGTTCAGGCGACAGACTGAGGTCGGCGCAAAGGAACGCGGCGCCAAGCTCCGCGACTAGTTCCTCCATCGCGTAGCCTTCATCGCCCCAGCGCTTGCGGCCAAAGTCTCGCTCCAAGCGGTTCGCGCCTTTCGTCCAATGGGTCATTTCATGGGCAAGGGTGGCGTAATAGGCTTCGGCCTCGCGGAAGGCTTCAAAGGGCGGCATTTGTACAAAGTCCTGTGCAGGGCTGAAAAACGCGCGGCTGCCGCCGTGGCGAATATCCGCGCGGGTGGCGGCAAAGAAAGCCTCGGCATGCGCGATGCGCTGCACGGTATCGGCGGGACGCTCTGCCAGCGCATAAAAATGCGCAGGCAATCCCTCCACCTGCTCCACGTTAAAGACGGTGTATCCCTTCATGAACGGAATATCGCGCTCGGATTCCTGCCCGTTCTCGTCGGTTTCGGTTTTGGTGATGGTGTTGGCGTAAACGACAAGATTGCCTTTCTCGCCCTTGCGAACGTTGCCGCCAAGCTCCTGCGCCTGCTTGTAGGTCATCCAGATAGGCGCGTTATATCCACGCTCGCAGGCTGCGCCCCACAGCATCAGGACGTTGATTCCACGGTAGGGCTGACCATTCGCGCGCAGCGGGCGGGTAATACGTCCTGCGGCATGTTCGGCGTTCCACGGCTGGAACCACGGGCGGACGCCATTCTCCAATGCGGTCACAATGTGGGCGGTTACTCGTTCATAAACATCTTGCTTCATTGCCTTTTCTTCCTTGGCTGATGGGTTGCGCATGCAACCGACTAGCCACGCGGCAATGAGCGGGGATTCAGCCGTCCAGACCGGAAAACGGGGGATGGTGCGGGCCGGAGCGCAGCGACTACACGGCCCCCGTTTTCCGCCCCTTAGGGCTTGGTCTTGACGGTGAAGGGCGGCACGCCCCCACAAAGAAAGAAGGAATGCGGACAAAGGCCGCGCTCTATCCGCGCGCGGGATTGTTACCGGATGGCGGAGACGCGGCTGCGCGGCGGCTCGGTGCCGCAAGGCATAAAGCCCAATCCGGCCACGCCGGACGCGCCCGTTTGGACTTCAAGAAAGCTTTGCTGGAATCGCTGGCGGCAAGGTTCTTTGCCCGATATTCGTCAACGCCGCGACGTGAAGCGAAGGGTGCGCTCGGCGAAGCCGGTCAACTCCTGATCGTTGATCGCGGCTGTCTGCCAGGCAGGATTGCTGTCATGGTGGAAGCGGTTGGCGTAGACGCGAAGACGATCAAGCTCATCAATGTCAGCAACAGTCATGATCGGGTTGGGCTGTCCGGCCCGCTGCCGTGCGATGGTGATGAACCGGCCGAGCATAGCGTCGGGAGGGAACTCAGCCGGGTAAGCAACGCGCAAATAGGATTCGAGAATCGGACGAAGCGCCTGTGCAACGGCGCGCTCATTCGCGGGATTGGCAGCACGAATGTGGCCGCTTACGAGAGCATGCCGCCTGTCGTGCTCGGTAATACAATCCTGATGCACGTCCCAAGCGGCAAGTGTGGAGCCGGTTCCATCGCGGTCAATCCTGAGCGCAGAGCGCGTCTGCCTGTCCGCCTGTTCCCAAATGGCGCACAGGAACGGCTTGGAATGCGACAGGACAATGACCTGCCGGACCCGGCCCACCAGTCCGCGCACCTCTTGAACCGTTGTCAGGGAACGGTGTTCGTCGAGACTCGTCATCGGGTCGTCGATGACGACAATCTTGTCGGCCAGATTGGCCTCCCGTTCCAACGACGCAAAAAAGAACGCGAGCGCCAGAGTATTGCGGTCGCCTGCGCTTAAGGTTGTGCGAAACGACGGCCCGCCGTTGGCGGCGGTCAGACCGACAGAGACGTTGTTGATGACGACGTTATAATTGGCAGACGAGCCTGCACGCGTGTTGACCGAGCCGACGGCTCCGAGCCGGAAGCCCGCATTGAAGCGGCCAAGGTAATCGTTGATCGACTGCTCGTAGAGCGGAAAGATCGTATTGCGGTATTGGTCAAGCGCGGCGCGCGCAGTGTCTCGCAGCCCTTCGGTTCGGGTCTTCGCCTCTTTCTCCGCCACATAGGCGTCGCAGGCCACGTTGAGCGGAGCCGTATGGCGCGCCTTGACAGCCTGCACCCGCGCGAGATCAGCGGTCAGCGCGGCGACATTCGCGGCAGCCGCCTGCTCTTTAACCAAGGCAATTCGATCATTGCAGGTGGTAAGTGTCGCCGACACTGCCATAACCGCCCGCGCGTCGCGCTCGTAAGCCTCTACTGCGGCAATCGCCTCGGGGGGCAAGGTCATCGCTTCCAGCGGGGCAGCCGCTTTCGCGCGCAGGACGGTCAGAACCGCATCGCGCGCCGCCGTCCAGTTCCGCAGGATTGCGGCGGTATCAACATCGATTTCGGGCACTTCCATGAAACCGCGCCAGAACGTTCCGTTCTGGACGGCGATGCGCACGGCTCGCTCGAAGGCTGCCTGAATCTCGCCGTCGTGCATGGCGGCGGTGGCCTTACCGGTTTCGACAATCGCGGATTTGAGGCCATTGTAGGCTTCGCTGAAATACGCCTCGTAATGGCGAATGAGCGGAGAGTTCTCAAGTTCTTGGGCACAGAATGGGCAGGTATCACCGTCGTGATCTCCGCTCGCGCCTGCGACGCGCGTCATTCCTTCGCCCACCCAAGTTTCACCGCCGCGCCCGAGCCGCCGCAAATGGTCGCGCACCTGCGCGGCGGCTTCAGCCTGCAAGGCGGGTAGCGTCCGCGCCAGCAATTCGCGAACGGCGGCGATATCAAAACTGGGCAGCGAAAGCGGCAAGAACACTTCACGTTGCCGGATGGCATCAGCGGCCTGCGCGGCGGCCAGATTGCGTTCGGCTTCCTGAATTCGCGCGTCAATAGTGGCGTCGGCGGGCAAGGCACAGAAGGCGTCCACGGTTAGGCCCGCCCGTTGGGCGGCGGGGATAGCGGCCTCCTTCTGCCGTAGCTCGCGATTATGCTGCTCGATAGAAACAATGTGCTGTTGCAGGGTCGCGTTGAGCGCGACGCCCTGCGCGCCGAGAATCAGTTCGTGAAGATTCTGGCGGTGGCTGGTGTCGATCTCGATGCCCGAGCAGATGTTTTCTGCGACAAAGGCATCGTCAAATACCGCGATGCGCGGGAGGGGCTGCTGCCAGCCGCCATTTTGGTAAACGGCTTGTCCGCCGCCTACGGAAAGAACGACATGAGGCGGATGATCTGCGCCGAGACGATGCCGATCCTGAATAAGGGTGGCGTCGCCCGTGCTGAGCGAGCGAAAGATCGTGGCCAACGTGGTTTTGCCGCGTCCGTTTTCAGCATAGATCAAAGTCAGCGGCGTCAGCGCAAGCTGCGCTCCAGCAATGACCGAGTCAAACTGGCCAACATTGCGTAGCAACTGGAAACGCTCAACCGTCATGACACCCCCTCATACCTGCCCCTATCCAACTTAGCGGCAATCGAGGGCGGTTTCAGTTTAATTCGCAACATGATGCCACAATCAAAGGGTAATTTTCTTTCGATGTAGAGGTATGTGGAGACCTTCCGGACAACGGTATGTCTGCGCGCGGGATTGTTACCGGATGGCCGGGACGCGGCGTCGCGGCGGCTCGGTGCCGCAAGGCATAAAGATCAATCCGGCTATGCCGGACGCGCCCATATTGTCAGTGATTGGAAACCGTCGAAACGCTGCGCGCTAGCAATGCTGCCGCTTCCGCTTGCCGATGCGTGCCCGTCTTAGCCAAAATACGCTTGAGATGGCTGCGCACGGTCGCGAGGCCGATGCTCATGTTTCCGGCTATGTCCTCAAGTGAGGCTCCGCGCCCGAGCGCAGCGGCAACCGCCGCTTCGGTGCGGGTCAGGCCGAATAGCTCGCGCAGACGCGCGGCGGCAATCTGTGCTCCGGGGTCGCGGATGAATACCAGCACGCAAGGCCGCTGCTCGCCAAAGGCGGAAGCCGAGGGGCGCAAGGGCGCAACCTCAAGCGCCAGCGGCATACAGCGCGGACGTGGAATGGAAAGTGCTGCGTCGGGTTTGGCAATCTTGCCCCGCGCCGTGTCCATCGCCCCGCGCACCAGCGCCAGCAGCTTGTCGTGCAGGGCTGACGGGCGCAGCGACAGCCGCCCGCGAATAACCGAAATCTCCGTATTCTCGCGCAGCAGCCGCTCCGCCATGTCGCTTGCGTGGATGATGCGGGCTGCGCCGTCCACCATCAGGACACCCGTATCTAGACGGTCGAGCGCCTCTAAGGCGGCGGCATGGGATTGAGATACCGCCGCAAACCGCTGCCCAAGGCGCAGCGCCCGCTGCAAGTGCGGCAGCACAAGCGCGGCCTGCCGCCGCTCATGGCCTGTATAAGCTCCGGCACCCTGCGGCCTGTGTATGCCGAGAACGCCAATCGCCCCGTCCGCTGCGGGGAACACCGCCCCGAGCATGTGATGAATATCCAGATGCCGGAGCCATTCCTGATAAAAGCCGCTGCGCGCCTGTTCCTCGCGCGTCACCAAGTCCTCGTCGGTGATGATACGCGACATGCCGTAGGCCACGCTGCGCTCCACCCATAAATCCTTGCGGTGCCAGTCATCCGCCCAAGCCTGCTCGCGTTCGGCCACCATGAGGTTGTCCGTGCATTCGAGAAGGTTCACGCGAGCATTGTCGCCGTGCAATTTAAGAACAGTGCTAGTCGAGCCGAGAGTTTCCGCAATGCGCGTAGCTGTTCCCGCCCAAAGGCTATCGTCCACCGCTGCATCGTAAAGATGCGCAATCAATCCCGAAACGCGGGACGATTCATAGAGTTCTTGCGACGGCATGGCCGTGTAACGCCCCCTCATTCATCTGACAGTGCGGATTAACTTTATCGCCGCACCAACAACCTCGCATGAACAATACGGCGGGATGGCGCTCTGCCGTCCTGCCGTGCCTGATTTCTCCCTTGTTTAGGGGACGAACGGGCCTCCGCGCCACCTTAACCATAGCGGGAAGGATTTTCACGCGCGGAGATGTCATGAGCCAAACCCGTTCCCTTGTTGTGCCGTTGCTGCTCGCGGCGGGGCTTGCCGCCTGCGGCCAGAACGCCGCGACGGCAGAGAATACCGCCGCCACAGAGGGGGCAGCGGAAGCGGCATCCGGCAACACGGCGGACGTGACTGCCGCCGAAGCCAGTACCGCCTCGGCAAACCAAGCTGCCGCACCCGCTGCGCCCGAAGCCGTTCCGGCCAAGGCGCAAGCGGCCACTATCGCGGCCTTGCCGCTCAAGCGCGGTTATTACGTCGAGAGCGATACGCCGTGCGGCCAAGCCTCCAACGCCACCACAACGCTGCTGCGCCGTGAGGGCATCGGCGGCGCGCGGGACTTCTGCGAGTTCAAGAAAATCGAGCAAACAGGGCCGAACACCTACCGCGTGACGGAAGCCTGCGGGGACTTGCAGGACAGCGCCCCGCCGGAAACCAGCACCTCCATCTACACCGTCACGGGGGATACGGCCTTCACCGCCAAGAGCGAGCACGGCTGGGAGCGCAGCGCCCGCTATTGCGCGCAATCGACCATGCCGCCCGACTGGCGCGCCAACGATATCAGCGACGTGACGGGCTGAGCCTGCCGTCTCCATCCATACCCTGTAAGGAGATTCCCGATGCAGCGAAGGGCTGCGCTTTGTTCTGCTTTTATCGGCGCGGCTTTGACCACGCTCACGCCCGCCTTTGCACAAACCGCGTCCACACCTGCGGCCAAGATGGACATGGCGGGGGTGCGCATCGGCATGACGGAAGCGGAAGCCCGCGCGGCGCTGACGGCCTTCGACCCGAGTATGCGGATCATCCGTACGACCTCGCGCTATAATTACGCTGCCGGAGAAGGCAGGCCGGAGAACCTCTCCACGCCAGAATTTCTCGACAGGCTGGAAGTTCAGCCTGCGGGAGGCGGGTTTGAACTGTTCATCGTGTATTTCGCGACGCCGCCGTCAGAGCCGCGCGTCATCGCCATTGAGCGTCCCGCTCTCGCGCACACGCAAAACCCGCCGACGCAGCAGCAATTCCGCGCAAGCCTTCTCGCCAAATACGGCCAGCCGTCCTTTGCCGAGCCGCACCAGATTGTTTGGGAAGAAGCAGGCAAACCGCGCTGTGCTTACACCCGCCGGGGCAATCGCCCCTATGTCGGGCACGAACTCTCCCGCAACCGGATTGTCCCGACGTTCCAGAATGAACGGCGGCATCAATCACTCGGCCTGACGCTGGCCAGCGATCCTGCCGCCTGCGGGCAGGTGCTCACCTATAGCTACGACATTTGGAGCGGGCCGGTGCGCGCGGCCAAAGCCTCCCTCATCGACCTCGGGGCGGTCTGGTCGGCGGAGATACGCAGTAGCCAATGGGTGAACAGCCTCAAGGCCGAGGCCAAGCGCAAGGCGGATGCGCAGGCGCAAGCGCCGAAGCTGTAGCTGGAATGAAAACCGTAAGGGGATGATATGGGACTGACCACACTGAGCGGAGCCGTCAGCGGCATTCGCCATTCGACTGAAACGCGCGGTACGGTAGGCCGCAACGGCGGCTCCGTGAAAACCGGGCAGGTCATCGCGTTTCGGGTGGGCGAGCGCTCCGCACAAATCAAGCTGGCCGATGTGCCGGATATCCGTGACGGGGACGAGGTGACGCTGGCCGGACGCGAGAAGAACGGCGTGTTCAAGGCGCTGGCGCTGCGCAACGACAAGACGCGCGCCGTCTATAGCATCCCGACGACGGTCGGCTACCTGATGGGCGCGACGCTCATCGCGCTCGGCGTGATGACGCTCATTTTCCTGATCGGCGTCGTGTTTATCGCAGGCGGTTTGTGGACGCTCTACGAGGCGTACAACTACACGCGGGCGGCGAACATGCTCAGGGCTTGAGTGTTTCCAGCCGCGCGCCGATAGAATGCACGTGGTTTTGCTCCGGCGGGATCGAGGTTCGGAGCAAGTCAAAAACTGGCAGGGGGCAATCTCCCTGCGTGTCCGCCCCCATACGTCCTTTGCATCATGCACCCTTCCAGCGGCTTTGCCTGCTGGCGCAAGCGCTCAAGGCTCCTTCTCTCCGTTGCGGTCCTACGGATGCGCCCGGCAATGCCGCTGGCGTCATCGGGGCATGAAAGGCCGTAGTGGTTGCGGCCTCAAGCAAAAGGGAGACAGCCCATGCGCCTCATCGTCGCTTCCGAACTCGACAACCTGCCGGAAACCGCTCTGCACTCCAAATTTTACCGCGTGCAGCAGGAATTGGCCTTCACCGAGCCCGCCACCACCGAGCGTGCAAATGCGCTGGCGTCCCTCGAAAACATCAACCGCGCGATTATCACCCGTCGCATCAAGGGGCCGGGGTTCTAAGCCCCGCCCGCAACAGAAAACCGCCAGCGGACGAAACTCCGCTGGCGGCTTTTCTCGGAGGAAAGCGCCCTGTCTTACGCGGCCAGCAAGTGGCCGTTGGCAACAAGCGTGTCCACATCAGGAAGCGAACTGTAGCCTGAGAGGTTGGCGACAGATTGCCAGCCGTACGCGGTGCCGGTGCCGTCGAGGTCAATCCTTAGGCCGAGGCCATAGTATGCAGTCGGCTGGAACTTGACGAAATCGGCGAGATTATCGGTGAGAGGGTCATAAGCACCGTCCAGCACGTCGCGGATATCAATCACGTCTCCGTCCGTCATCGAGAAATCGCTAATAGTGTCGGTCGAACCGTCAAGCGCCGTGGCATCGAAGTGGAATATGTCAGCGCCAGCACCTCCATTGAGGCCGTTGGAGCCTATCCCGCCACTCAGGAAATCGTCTCCATCGCCACCAAAGAGGTGGTCGCTGCCTGCGCCGCCATAGAGGGTATCGTTTCCATCACCGCCGCTGATGTGGTCGTTGTTCGTTCCCCCGATGATCGTATCATTGTGGGCGGTGCCAACAGCACTCGTAGAGCCGTTCGGTAGGCGCATCATGAGCCCGCCTGTCAAATCCCAAACTGTGTCGTCGTCAAACACAACCTGCTCGACAGGTCCGATTGTCGCGCCGGTACTGCTATTATAGGTGCCGCCCGAGACCGTGATTTTATCCGTGGCTCCATATTGTATGTATAGGCGTGACAGTGTGCTATTCAGCACTTCTGCCCATATCAGAACGTCATCAGCCAAGACACCTTCCAGTCGGATCGTGTCTGTACCTTCGCCAGCGTATTCGTAAATCGTATCCTGACCATGCCCGGCCTTGAACGTGTAGGTATCGTCGCCAATGCCGCCGTAGAGGTAGTCGGTACCCCCATTCCCGGTTAACGTATCATTTCCGGCATAGCCGTAAATGTGGTTCGTTCCCGAGCCGCCTTCAATCGTATCGCCATAGATTGATCCGTATCCGGCGGTGGTGCTGCCATCGGGCAGACGCAAATCGAGCCCTTCGCGCAAATCCCACGTTGTGCCATCATCAAACATGATGAACTCAACATATTCCCCGACGCGCGACGCGCCTGAACTATGCTTAGAGGCGCTGATCGTGAAGGAATCGTTGTTCGTGTAGCGGATAACCAGCCCGCCATAGTTGTCCGTCCAGAGACGGACATTGGCCGGGTCGATGCCGCCAAGGAATATGGCATCGTTGGTCGCACTGACGGTTTCGTGGATATTGAGACCATTGCTGTGCGGCGCATCACCTGCGCGGAACACATACACATCGTTAAAACCGGAATCGTTGGCGATCCAATACCCCGAAGCAAAGGGTGTCGTGAAACGAAGCGTCAAATCCTCGCCGAAGTAGCCGCCGGAGAGGTTATCGGCTCTGAGGTCGTAAGAGGGATTGCCGAGAAGGTCGTTCATGCCCGATTGCGCAAGGAAGTGCGTGGCGACCATGCTGAATGCCGCGTTCCATGCTTCGCGCATGGGCGCGGCGGCGATCCCTCCAACGGTCGAAGTCGGGCTATTGCCGAAAACATCGCCGTTCAGCTTCTCAAGGAAGGCAACCATCCGCGCGTCGAGAGCAGTACCCCGGCTGTTGGGGTCCATATCAGTGACACCAGCCCATTCGTACATGATATCGGTCAGTGCAGCCCGAACATCGAAGTTGGACGCGAATAGCTCGGCGGCAGATTTAGTCGCCAGCGTGGCCACCATGTCGAGCAAATCTTCGTTCTGGCTCATGGCGATATGCAGGTCCGCCATCTCGCCATAGCCTCGCTGTGCGGGGAGAATGAGCGCTCTTACATCAAGGTCATATTCGCCCGCGTAAGACGTGTTCGTGTTGTCGTAGGTAAACCACGCATCCACAATATCGTGCGTCTGGCCGTTCATCGTGAATGTGCTTTGCTGGCGGATCACGTTATCGTTCAGGGTGTAGTTCACCGACGAGTAGTTCAGATTGATGCTGGTTATGTCGAGGCTCGTGAGCGTAAAAAGCTCCCCAGCGTCCGTCAGGCCGTCACCATTGGCATCCATCCATATCAGTAGGTCCGCGAACTGGTCGTCGTTAGCGTCAATGACCCCGTCGCTGTTGCTGTCGTACGCGGCAAGGGCCTGAAAGCCGTTCGCGGCGCTGCCGTTTTGGTCGCCAAAAAGCTCCGAATGGTCGTCAATCTTGCCGTTGCTGTCGAGGTCGATGGCAAGAAGGCCGCTGCCTGCGCCTATCCAGCCCGACGCTTCGCGCATGCCGTCAACGTCGATATCCCAATAGACCGGAGATGTGTTGACGCTGGTGAGGTTGATGCCTGTTCCAGCGATATCCAGTACAAGAGGCGAGCCTGTGGTTATCGCAGTGCCAAAGGTGCTTTGGACAAGCTCCATCAGGTTGCCGATGTTGAAAACCTCGGACGGGTTCGAGAGGCCCCATTTGTAGTCATCGTAAAGCTGTTGGCTGAATCCGACGATGCCGAGGCCGGAGATTTCCTCGTACAAATCTTTGAACATACTCTCGCCAGCAGAGCCACCAAGATAGCCGCCCGCAAGGCCAGCCGCACCGACGAGGAGCATGCCTGCAGCGACACCGATGTTCACGCCGGGAACGGCCAGCAGGGCAGTGACACCCGCCGCGCTGATAGTACCGAGCCCTAAACCGCCAAGAAGGCCGCCTGTATGCCCTGCGAGTATCGAACCCGCTGAGTGATTGTCGCCGTTGCTGTAGGCAGCCTGAGCCTCGGCAATCGCCCACGCGGTACCGAGTACGTCGCCAATCCATCCCGCTTTGTCGAGCGCGCCCGCGTATTTACCGAGGTTGTGGAGCGCGCGCGCCTGCCCGTCGAAAAGAACTCCTGTCGAGTTGGCATGGATGCCGTCATGCACTGCGCCCTCGGGCAAGGACAGCGTCTGGCCGCCCCTATCGAGCACATAGGCTCCGTTCACCGGGTCATAGGTGGCCGACATATCAGGATACTTGGCCTGAACGGCATCGGCGGTGACATTCTGGTAAGGACGCCAGTTGGCATCTGGACTCCCCTCCGTCGAGAGGCCCTTATAATCCTCGATGCTCACGTGCCCATCGACAGCTAGGCGGTCTACAAGGTCAAAGGATTTTACGCGGTTATCGGCAAAATCTCCGCCAGCGGCACCTTGGTTGAAATAGCCATCATTGGAGGCAATATACTTAGGAACATTTGGGTCGGACAGAACCGGGTCAGAACCGGGATTATTTAATGCATGAATGATTGACTGCTCGCCAGCATTGCTGCCAGCGGGAATGCCTGTGACGGTTTCATTTATTCCCTTGTTGTTTAGCCAATTCTCCAGCGTGGTATCCTTTAGATACCTTTCTCCTGTTGCTGGATTAATGTTTTCCGTTATTGACTCTCGCCACACGCGGTCGGTGATACGCACGTCGTAATTTTCAGAAAGCGCATCTAGTACGCGATTCAAGCGCGATGCGTCGCCGGAGTTCTGTCCGAAAATGTTTCCAATGAAATCAGTATCTAGGAATAAAACTGGCTTTGTCATCGCTACCCGCTATTTTGTTTTAATTTTCATTTCACAAATTTCGAACAGACGGTGAATTGCTTCACCATAAATCTGATTGACAATATTAATGTCCAACCCAAGTATATTTACTGTTTTCGTAATCAAAGCTTCAATCTCATCATCAATCTCATAGCTTCTAATCGAGCGTCTCATCTGCTCTGCGCATTCGTAGAACGCGGCAGGATTCAATCGATATGCCTCTTGCAATACGGCGTCGGCTGTTTCCTGAGTAAATCTTCTACCAGGCCACACCGGAGTGTTTGGTAGGGCGGGGTATGGCCCCTCTGGAGACGGAGCGAGCGCTTGACCAAGTAGGATTAGCTGCTCTTGGCCTGTCGAACCGCGTAGGCGGCGGCTAAATTCGTAAAGCAGGTCGAGCATACCTAAGCGCGATGGAGGTGCTTCCAGTTCTTCGGGAAGTGCCTTTCTCAGGTAGGTGATTATTTTATCTAACACATCCTTGTATTGGTAATCGGCGTGTATGCGGTATGCATCTGGTTTGACTTCAAGTATCGCAGCCTCAGAAATTAAATCGGCTCGCGCCTCCCATAGATGACGCAAGAGATCATCGGTCATTTTCTGATCGCAGTAGGTATTTCGATATACGGGGAGATCTATCAGTGGCGGAATTGCCGCTTTTTCGTTTAGTAATTTATCAGTCATATCACGATATCCAAATTTAGATTGTTTTATTATTATAGAGACAATTTATATAACTAATATATATCGATTATACTTTCATTTTATCTTCAAAATCGCAAGAAGAAATTGGTTTTCTATAAAATCACGTCACTCGAAGGAAATTTCTGTTTTCTAAGGCCCTATTGGCTTGTTGAATTTTCCACGCAACGAAGCCGGCTTTGGTGATGATGGTGATGCGCTTGGGGGCGATGTAGGCTTCGGCGGTGCTGGCGGTAGTGGTTTTGGCGCTGGCGGTGGTGTGGGCGCTGCAAGAAACTTCGACCTAAATCCCGTGCGCGCAAGAAGTGCGCGAAGGCCGCGCGCGCGGCGGTTTTTCACGCTGCGCTTCTTCGCCGGATTCATGAAACGCGAGAGCACGCGGCGCACGGTCGGTATGAACGTGGGCACAAGCTCTGGCGGGTCTTCAAAACCTTCACTGTCTTTCGCGGTCGCGCTCGTGTCCGGCTGCTCTGACACCGGCGACGATGCAGCATCCAGATGTAAGAAGCGCGAAACGGCGGCGGATATCGCCGCCACGTCGGGAAGCCAGCCGAACAGCCCTTCGGCGGCGGCTGCGCCCTGCTGACCTGTGGCAACCTTTTTCTTCTTTTTCTTGCGGCCCGGTTCTGGTTGCAGGAAACGCGAGCCGCTTACTTTGCTGGCCTTGGCGGCGGTTCCGCCGCGCGCCCCTCCTGTTGTTGCCGCTCCGCCTCGCGGCGGTCTTCTTCGACCTGCGCGAGCAATCGCGCCGCGCGGGCTGAATCTTCCGCGTAGCGGACACGGTCCCGCGCAAACCCCGCCTGTTGATCGCGCCGCTGCTGGTCGTGGCGCTCTTTCAGTTCCTCGATATGTTCGGCCCGATCCTGCCGGATGAGTGTGCGAAGGTCGGCGCGCTCTATGGCCTGCCGCTCGCGCAGGTGTTTCCATGCGGTGTCGCGCTCAAAGCGTTTCTCCGCGCCGCGCCCCGGATTGAGGCGGTTTTGCAGGGCTTCGATATATCCCTCGATGCCGGACAATTTTCCGTCGCGGATGAAGCGCTCGCGCTCGGCCTGCTGCTGGCGGCGCAGGCCGTCCATCTTATCCCGCGCCTCAAGAACGAGCACATGCCGGAGCTGGCGCAATTCGGCATGATGCCACTTGGCCAGTTTCTCGGCCTCGGCCTGTTCGCGCGCGGCCAATGCCGCCGCGACGGCGGGCGCGAGTTCCGGTGCGCCGGAATCCTGCTCCTGCGCGTCCGGCATCTCGCCCTGCGCCTCCGGCGCTGGCGCGAGATCTTCGACGGGCGGGCGCTGCATCTCGAATGCAGGCGGCTCGGCATCCTTCTGCCGCTCGCGCTGCTGGGCTTTGGCCTCGCTGGCTGTGGGGAGAATATCGCGGTCCACAACCGCCATGAAGGCCCGCACCTCGGCGGCCTTCATTTTGAGTTCGCGGCTCAGGCTGTAAACGCTGCCCTCCGGCCCGACGAGTACGAAGTCCTTGCTGTCGCCCCGCGCCAGCACATAGCCCGCATCTTCCACGGCGACCTTGAACGCCATGCCGCTGTCACAGGATGATTTGAGCGCCGCGAACTGCGCCCGCCGGTCTTGGGTAGAAAGGCCGCTGCGTTCGGCCTGTTGGTGCTCCGCATGACTAACATCCGCGCGCGGGAACTCCGGCTGCTTGGCGCGGTCGCGCTTGGCGTGTTTGCCCGGCACATGCTCATGACCGAACTCGCGTTCCAGTTTCAGGCTGGCGCGCTCATGGGCGAGATAGTTGTTGCTATCCGAGCGCATGGTCATGGTTTCGAGGTCGGTGCGCGCCCAGACGATATGGATGTGCTGGCGGCCTTTCTTTTCGTGCAGGACGACGGCGCGGGGCTGGCCGTCCAGCCCAAGTTCTTGTTCCAAAACCTCGACAGCACGCGCCCATTGCTGGGGCGTCATGTCATAGCGGGCGTCGGGGTCGATGTTGACGTGATAGAGGCCCTTCTTGCCGCGTGTGCCCTCCGAGAGGGTCTGCCAATCGCGGAAGGTCGCGGCCAGGTCATCAAGGCCGGAGTGCAGTTCCAGCACCTCCATGCGCTCGTTGGTGTCGGTGCGCTGAAGGTGGGCGGCAAGCTGGCGGGGTCCGGCGCGTGAGCCTCCTTTGATAATCATGTCGCCGCCTCACGGTTTTGGCGGCGGGATGAACTTGGACAATCCCGCAGGCGGGATAGACTCCGGCGGTGCCGGTGCCGTTGCCGGTATTGGAGCCGGTGCGGATGTCGCCGCTGGCGCGCGATCCGGCTCCTTGCCGAGCGCGTCATAGATGAGGCTGCGGATGTGCGCGAAGTCGGCCAGCGCTTCCCGCAGGTCCGGCAGGACGGTTTCCGGCTCGCCGCCTGTATGCAGGTAGCGGGCAATCTGGTTCAGATTGCTGCCGGTCTTGCCAAGGTGGCCGAGGATTTGACGCAGCGCAGCACTGTCGGCAGGGATGCGCCGCTGCGCGCGGGGACCGGCTTCGCCGATGAGCGCCGCACGGGCGAAGGCGGCGGCGGCCATGCCCGCCCTGTCGGCGCGGGCGAGAAAAGCCGACTTTTCGTCGGGCGTGACGCGGGCATAGATGGTGGCGGTGCGTTGCCGCCGTTCCGACTTGCGCCGCCCGGAAGGGCTGTGCTCTGAGCCGCTATCGCTCAAGCGCATCTCCTTTCTGCCGGACGTGTCCGGCGGGGTCGAGGGCGTTCTCCCTCGTCAGGGTGCAGGGGCATGAAAGCCGCCTGCGCGTCGTCCAGAGCGCGCAAGCTCTGGCCGTGGGTGCCGGGACGCGGAAGTCTCCGGCGAGTGGTCGAGGGGTGCGATAACCCCTTGTCTGGTTCCAAGGACGACGTGCCTTGGTGGGGTCCGGGGGCAAAGCCCCGGTCATGGGTCGCAGGGAGCACGAAGGCTCCCCGCACGGGTGCAGGGGTGTGAAACCCCTTGCTCGGGAGGGATGCAACGGGAGGGCGAAGCGCCTTCCTTGCCAAGCCAGCACCTTCAGGTGCGGGGTGCGGACGGTCAGTCCGCACATGGCTTGCACACTCTCCTAAGCCATAACTTAGGATAGCACGGGACGTGCTGGGGTGTGGGGTAGCGAGCGCTTGCGGCAAGGCGGGATATCGCCGTCTGCATACAATCGTATGCGACTCGCTCAGCGCGGGTTGAAGCGCAGCATAGCACGAAGGCGGGCAGTGCGGCGATGCTTTCATCCCGCGCGGCCCTCGTCGCCGCCGCCCGTGGCGAGCACGTCGCGGGCCTCGTTGAGCATCTGCGCGAAACGGGCCGAGCCGCCGGTGTCGGGATGCACCTTCTGCATCAGCCGCTTCCATGCGGCCCGCACCTCAGCGGCGGTCGCGCCTTCCGAAAGGCCGAGAAGATCGAGCGCTTCCGCGCGCGTCATTTTGCCGTTGGGTTTTGCGGCGCGCTGACGCGCGCCGCCGGACTGGCGGCCCCCGTGACCGTTTCTTTGGCCGCCGTCCGATTTGCCGCCCCGCACAAAATATGGGTTGTCGTCGTAGGCTAAGGGCGGCTCCCAATAGAGGTGCGGATAGGCGCTGGCGAGGGGCGCGAAGGCGTTGGGCAGCCGCCAGTAATCGACCGGACGCACGTAGTGCGGGCGGTCGGCGGGATTCAGGACAATCGCCACGTCACGGCCCAAGGCCAGCACCTCGTCGGGCATGAGCAGCGGGCGGCCTGTTTCTCCGTAGTTGAGGTTTTCGCTGTGCCCGCCGCCGCCGGGGCCGAAGTTCTGGCCCTCGCCATGGCCGACCGTCTGCACGGTCACTTTGCCCAAGGTTTCGGACAGGTAATTGGCGCTTTCAAGGTCGTTGACGTTGCAAAACCATTTGTAGGCGCAGTTCGAGAGGATGGTGCCCGCCGCCGCGCCGTAGAGGTCTTTGAGCTGGTCGAGGCCCTGCACGATGAGGGTGAAGTCGATGCCGTAACCCGACATGGTGGCGATATCGCGGGGCAAATCCTCGATGCGGCCAAGCGCCGGAAACTCGTCCATCAATATCATGCAGCGGTGCGGCGGACGCCCGCCGAGCGGATAGCGTTTGAAGGTGTGCATGGCCGCCGTGGTCATGAGCCGGAGCCATGTGCGCTGCGTGTCGATGCGGTCGGGTGGTATCACCAGATAGACCGTCACGGCCTCGCGGATGAGGTCGGCCATGTCGAAGGATGATTGGGCGGTCGCGGCCTTCACCTGCGGGTCGGAGAGGAATTTCGTGGCCTCCGACAGATTGGACATGATGCCGCTGTAAGTCTCTTGCGCCAAATCTAGATACGGGCTGACCATCTCCCGTATCGCCCCGCCGAAGGCGCTGCTGGCCGCCATCGGCACCAGAAACCTCTCCGTGAAATCCCTCCGGCTCAGGCTCACAATCTCCCGCGCACGGGCGAGCGTCTTTTGCTCGCCCGGCTGGTCGGTGATCCACAAGAGCACGGCGGTCAGCACATTGGCGGCGCTGCCCTGCCAATAGCGGTCTTTGTCGCCGGGGGTCGTTGGACAGACCGCCGCAGCAAGCGCCTGCGCCACCGCGACGGCGTTAGGGTCGTCGCGCACTAGCACGTCCAGCGGATTGAAGGTCGCGGGCGCAAGGCCACGCTCTTTGAACGTCTCCGCCAGTTCGCCCCACGGGTTGATGACGTGGACGGCGCTATTGAGGGTGCCGCGCCGGATGCGCGCCGTGATGGCGGCGTTCTCGCCCTTGGGGTCGATGACGATGGCCGAGCCGCCATAGCGCAGGAGCGTCGGCACGATAACGCGGGTGCCTTTGCCCGTGCGGGTGCGCGCGACAATCAGCGTATGGTGTTCCGGCGTCGAGAGCACGGGCGCGCCCGCCTGCTGCTCGATGGGGATGGCTGAAAGCTCTGGCGCGCTGCTCTTGCCGAAAAACACGCCCCGATGGCCGTCATATGCGTCGGCAAGGCGGTCGCGTACCTCCGCATAGCGGGCTGAGCCGTAATTGTCGGAAAGGGCGGGTCTTGGCTTCGGTTTGCGCCGTTTGTCCTTCACGAGCCAAATCAGCCCGACGACGCCCAAGAGGACGGCCAGTGGGGCGAACAGGCTGGAAAACAGACTGCCGAGAAAGCCGACGCTGTCTCGGAACAGGCCCACGGCCATGTCCTTGCCAATCCCCGCAAGCCCGGTGACGTAGTTCCAAGGGGTCGGTTCTTTGGGCGGGTCGTATCGCGCTCTGAGCGCCGCCATGCGCGCGCGGGCGATGTTATCGGCGGCGCTGCTCAGCATGAGGTCTTGGCCCGTGCCGATGCCCTGCCATTTGCGGCGCAAGGTATCTTCTGCCGCTTGCAGTTCAGCGGCGCGGCTGCGCCATGCCGCCGCGTCAATCTCGCCTGCCTTGCGGCGATACTCGCCCTCCGCAAGCTCCACGCGGATATCGGCCAGCAACGCCGCGTCGCGGTCAAAGACGCGCTGCTGCGCGGGCGGGAGCACCAGCCCGCGCGGCTCGCCGCCCTGCCGGAATATCGGGTTATCCTTCTGCCAGCTTGGCGCGGATTCTTGCGCGGCGGCGGACAACGGCGACGCGGCAAGCGCCAACGATAAGGCGACGGCCCGCAAGGGCTTCGTCGCCGCGCGCATCAGAACGGCCCTCCTTCAGCGGGCGGAGTCCTGTCCGCCCCGTCGCCGGTCGGCACCGCCAGTTCCGGCGCGCCTTCGGCGGCGCAGAGGTCGTTCCAGAGTTCCGCATAGTGCGGATGGCTGGTCGGGTCGGTTACGATGGTATGCAGCAGATTTTCGAGGTGATTGCTGACGATCTGCGCGAGCACGCGCGACGGCGGCGCGGGATTCCGCCCGACTCGGGCCGAATCGAGTTTTTCGATGTGCGCGAGAAGCGCGAGCAATCCCGGTTGCACCTCCACGGTCACGGACGCGGCCTCGCCCGCGTCATTCATCGCGGCAGAAAGCACGTCTTCCAAGCTGCATACATCCGTATGCGCGGCGAAGAGGGATTTGATATGGGCGAGCTTCGGGTGCGGCGGCGCGTCGGGCGTATTGCCTGCGCCATTTTCCCAAGCGCTGAGCGCTTCATCTGCGGTTGGTGCGCTCGGGTTGTCCTCTGGCATGGTGCCCCCTCAGTAAACATACGTCTGTATGTTTGTGCGGAGCGGCAAGCCGCCTCGGCACATCTTTGCAATGTCCTGCCTCATGGACAGGACATTGCAGATGTACTTGCGCACAAACGTCTTTCCCCTTCACAATCTAAAGAGACAGGGGGCGCGTCAAGCTTACCACAGAGAACGCGCAAGCGAAGATGCGCTGGCAATGCCGCGCACGAAAAGCGCCCCCGGATTGGGGGAGACGTGAAATGGCTGTCCTGCGGCACTGATTTCATCGTGGCGGACGTGATCCGCTGGCGCGAGCCGGTCTGGAAACCCCAGCCGCGCCATTCCAAGAAAAGGCCGGTCATCACCGGCCACCGCGTCATCACGGGCCAAGTCGTCAAGATTGACCGTGGCGGCTGGGTGCATATCGAAGTGACGGCTTGCTCGGTCGAGCCTGCGCCGCAATGGCTGCGCCCGCTCTATCCGCTCAAACGCGGCGAAGCGATACGCCGCCAGCGCGGGAAAATCGGCCAAGGCAAGATAGTCCGTCTGCTGTGGAGCGATGAAACCGCCCGCGCCGCCATTGTCGGCTCGCGCTTCGTGAAGGTGTGAAGCCGCGAGGGCGCGGCAATGCCGCGCCCCGCCGCAGGTCGGCCTACCACCACGAATCATAGAATACGGTCTTGCCCTCGGCGATGGCCGCACGAGCGGTGGCGATGAACATCAGGTCATCTTCGCTTTCGCTGCCGTCGGATTCGCCGAAGAAGAAACCGCTGGTTGGCGGCAAATGCCCTGCGCGCACATCTGCTTCCAGACGGTCGAGGTCTTCCGCCGTCAGAGCGAGCGTGATGCAGTTGAACGTATCCGCGCCGCCCTTCTCGAAGTAGAGGCTTTCCATCCAGCCGTGCAGGTTCGGATGCTTGCGCCAGTAGTGGATTTCAGCGGCATCTTCGACCTTGAAGCCGAAGGGCGTTGCCGGTTTCTCGCGGGTCACAAGTGCATACATATCCAGTCCCATTTTGTTGCTCCTTTTGATTGGTGTTGTTCGTCCCGAAGGACGCGGCACCTCGGAGCGGCGGGACCAAGCTGCTGCCGTCATGGGCAACACGGCCCGAAGGGGTGGTGCGGGCAGCCCATTGACGGCAAAGCGCCCGACGCCAGGAACGCGGCATGACTGAGGGCGGAACAACACCGCAGGAGCAAACGCGGCGGTGGATGTGCCGTTGTGCCGGAAGCCGGACACGGCCCACGCGTCGCAGGTTATGTAAAGCGTGTCTTTACAGGCAACGATCCGTCCGATAGGCTGAAAGCCGATTCAAGGGGCAATTCAACCGGATACCGCACATGCCAAATCAGGCCGATGTTCGGCTAAAGGAACCCGCCCATCCGGGCGGCTTCGTGAAGCATGAAGTGCTGAAACCGCACGGCCTGTCCGTGACGGATGCCGCCGAAGTGCTCGGCGTCACACGGCCTGCGCTGTCGGCGCTGCTCAACGAGCGGGCGCATCTATCGCCGGAAATGGCGCTCCGGATCGAGAAGGCGTTTGGCATCTCCATGGAAACGCTGATGCGAATGCAAAACAGCTACGACATCGCCCAAGCGCGCAAGCGGGCGGGAGACATTAAAGTCGAGCGATATTCAGGACTGAACACGAAGGGGCGGGCATGACGGAGCTGAGTTTCAAGGGCAAAGAGTTTGTCTACAACCACCATCTGGCGGTGCCCTTCCGCCCGCTCGTGCCCGACGAAACCAAAGGCATTGGCCCCGTCGCGCTCGACGGCAATCTCGTCATACACGGCGACAACCTGCATGCGTTGAAGGCTCTGCTTCCGCTTTACGCTGGCAAGGTGGACTGCATCTTCATCGACCCGCCGTACAACACTGGCAACGAAGGCTGGTGCTACAATGATAACGTCAATGCTCCGATGATCCGGGAGTGGCTGGAAGCCAACCCGATTGGCATCGAGGATGGGCTCCGCCATGACAAATGGTGCGCCATGATGTGGCCGCGCTTACGCCTTCTACACGAACTTTTGGCCGATGACGGAAGTATCTGGATAACTATCGATGACAATGAGGCCCATCGTCTTAAATTGATGATGGATGAGGTTTTTGGAAAAGAAAACTTTTTAGCCAATTTTGTTTGGCAGTCAAAAGATACGCCCGGAAACAATAGCTCCGGTATCGCTGAGACTCATAATCATGTTATTGCCTTTCGAAAATCAGAGGACTTTTCTCCAGATCTTTTGGAGAGAAACGAAGATCAGATTGCGAACTACACTAACCCCGATGACGACCCTCGCGGGGATTGGCTGGCCGCGCCGCTGACGCGCGCAGAGCATCGGGATCGAGACTACTACGCCCTGACCAATAAAGCAGGACGAAAGGTTTTTCCTCCGAAAGGTAGTAGTTGGCGGAGGCCACCCACAAAAATGAAATGGCTAGAAACTGATAAGCGCATTTGGTGGGGCAAGAACGGTGACGCTGATTTTCCGATGGAGAAGAAGTTTCTAAAAGAAGCAAAGCCGGGCGTAGTGAACCAAACATGGTGGCCATATACATTTGCGGGCAGCACCCGAAACGCAGGTGCAGAATTGAAAGAGCTGTTTGAGGGTGAGAAGCCGTTCGAGACCCCCAAGCCGCGACAACTCATTGAACGTATCTTGGAACTTTCTTGCGGACCGGATGCCATAGTTCTCGATTCCTTTGCAGGTTCGGGTACGACGGCGCACGCCGTGCTAGCAGCAAACGAGAAAGACGACGGCAACCGTCGCTTCATCCTCGTGGAAATGGAAAACTATGCAGACCGGCTGACCGCGGAGCGCATCCGACGCGTCATTAAGGGCTATGATTTCAAGGGAACGCAGAAGACAGAACTGCTGCGGGAGCGGCTGAACTGGCGGACGCTCAGCAATAGCGGCGATTTGGTGCACAAGGTTGAAGCTATCGAAAACCTGCACGGCCACGAATATGACCGGATCAAGAAGGAAGTGAAAGACGGCGAATTGATCGTCACCGGCGAAAAGACGGTGGCGGAGCGCGCCGAAGGTCTTGGCGGTAGCTTCACCTATTGCACGCTCGGTGATCCCGTCGAGCTGGACAAGGTCCTCAGCGGTAAAACCCTACCGCCCTATGCCGGTCTCGGCGCAGCGCTGTTCCACATGGCGACCAATCACGCGCTCGATCCCGCCGCCGTACGGGAGGATGACTTCTATCTCGGCGCGACAGAAGGCCAACACGTCTGGCTGATTTACAAGCCCGATCTCGACTGGCTGAAATCGCCTGAGGCCGCGCTAACACTGGCGCGCGCCAAGGCGTTCGCTGCGTCCGATCCGGGCAAGCGGCACCTCGTTTTCGCTCCGGCGCGCTTTGTGAGCCAAAAGATGCTGGCGGAACACAACGTCCCTGTGGAGTTTGTTCCGCTGCCCTTCGCGCTCTACCGGATAGATCGGAGCTGATGCATGTATCGCCAGCTCGACTATCAAGACCGCGTACTCTCGACGCTTGACGCCTATCTCGACCTCTTGAAGGAAAAGAAGGTGCGCGCGGACAAGGTGGCGGCGCTTGCGGCGCAAGACCCCGACCTCGGCCTCGCCATACCGGACTTCGCAAAAGAGGCTTGGGAAGCGCTGAAAGCGGCAGGTAAACTGCCCGCTTCCCGCGCGGCCATTCCGTTCTCGCCTCGCATCGACGGCTGCGAGCGCCCTGTGCCCAATGCGGTGCTAAAAGTGCCGACAGGCGGCGGCAAGACGTGGCTCGCCGTCTCCGCCGTATCGCGGGTGATGGGCCGTTATCTCGACCGCAACACCGGCTTCGTCCTGTGGATCGTGCCGAACGAGGCGATTTACACGCAGACGCTCAAGCACCTGAAAGATCGTCAGCATCCCTATCGCCAAGCGCTCGACCGCGCGGCGGCGGGGCGCGTGAAGATCATGGAGAAGACCGACCGGCTCGATGCGCGGGACGTGGAAACCAACCTCTGCGTCATGTTGCTGATGCTGCAATCCGCGAACCGCGAGACGCAGGATTCCCTGAAGATGTTTCAGGACCGGGGCGATGTGCACGGCTTCTTCCCGCCAGAAGGAGAACAACAGGCGCATCAGGCCGCCATCGACCGCACGCCGAACCTCTCCGCCTATACGGGTATGTTCCCGATGGTGAAGGATTCCCTCGGGAACGCGCTTCGGGTCATCCGCCCTGTGGTCGTTATGGACGAAGGGCACCGTGCTATTTCCGATTTGGCGTTCGGAACGCTCTACGGCTTCAACCCGTGTTTTGTGCTGGAGCTGACGGCCACGCCGCAGGATGTGCAGCCGCGCGGCGGGCGCAATCCGCGTGACGGCCGGTATGCCAACGTGCTGGTGGAAGTCACGGGGCGCGAGCTTGATCGGGAAGGCATGATTAAGATGCCGCTCAATCTCGATCCCCGGCAGGGCAATGACTGGAAGGCGACGCTCAACGCGGCGCTGGCCAAGCTCAACGCTCTTGATGCCGAAGCCCGCCAGTTTCGCGCGGACACAGGCAGGTACATTCGGCCCATCATGCTGATTCAGGTCGAGCGCACAGGCGCAGATCAGCGCGAGAGCGGGCATATCCATGCCGATGACGTGAAGGACTGGCTCCTGACGGCGGGTTTCGATCAGGCGGAAATCGCCATTAAAACCGCGCAGCAGAACGATCTCAACGATCCCGAAAACCAAGAACTTTTGTCGCCCACCAATCGGGTGCGAGCGATCATCACCAAGCAAGCCCTCCAAGAAGGCTGGGATTGTCCCTTCGCCTACGTGCTGTGCAGCCTTGCGGCCAGCGCCAACCTCAAAGCCATGACGCAGCTTGTCGGACGCATCCTCCGACAGCCCGGCGCGCTCAAGACGGGCGTTGATGCGCTCGACGAGTGCCACGTCATTACCCATCATGCCGACACCGCCACGGTGGTCGGCGCGATCAAAGACGGCTTGGAACAGGATGGCCTCGGCGATCTGGTTTTGCGTGTGACACAGGACGACAAGAGCGCGTCGGGGAAAGTCTCCCGCAGCATCAAGCGCCGTCCGGCCTTCGCGACGACGGAAATCTATCTGCCAAAGGTCATGGTCGTGGATGGCGAGGATGCTCGCGACCTCGATTACGAAACCGATGTTCTCTCGGCTATCGACTGGCGCGGCTTTGATCCGCAAGAAATCGCCGAACGCATTCCCGAAAATGCGCAAGCAGCAGAAAGCCAGCTACAGCGCATCAGTCTCTCGGAGGACGGCGATGAGCTGTTCGTCGGCGAAACGGTTGCCGCGAACACGGAAATCCTCGCCTTTGATCCGGCGCATGCCGTCCGGATGATCTCTGATATCGTGCCCAATCCCTTCGTAGGGCGCGAGATTGTCGGCGCGACGATGGCTGCCCTTCGGGCGCGGGGCTTCGATGACGCCAAGCTCGGGCAACTATCGAGCCTGATTGCGGAAGAGCTTCGCAAGGGCCTCGACACAGCGCGCAACGCGCGCGCCGAAGCCCTATTCAAGGCCGAAGTGGCTGCGGGGCGCATTCAATTCAGGCTGCGGCTCGATGGCCGTAACTGGCGGATGCCATTCAGCGTCGAAACAGCCGAACCCGAGGATGGGCGCCAGCTCCTGAACCGTGCGGGCGGCCCGCTCGAAAAGAGCCTGTTCGCGCCGATCTATGAGAACGATCTGGACAGCGATGGCGAGCGTGATGTCGCCGTCTATCTCGACGGGGAAAAGACGCTAGCGTGGTGGCACCGCAATGTCGCGCGAACGCAATACGGCATCCAAGGGTGGAGGAAGGCCAAAATCTATCCGGATTTCATCTTCGCCGTGCAGCGCGACGGCGAGGAAAAGAGGATCACGGTTCTCGAAACCAAGGGCGACCAACTCGACAATCTCGATACGGCCTACAAGCGCGAAGCACTCGCGTTTCTTTCGGACCACTTCCGTTGGGACGAGGCCACGCCGGTTGGCGAGCTAGAACTGGTCAACAACGGCGAGACTGTTGAAGGCACCTTGATTCTGATGAGCGAGTGGAAAGCGAAACTGCCCGCGTATCTGTGACGGGTGGTATTGGGGGGCGCATGAAGGGAAAGAATTACTCTGTTGGCTCGGTGTGGCGGCGGTGGGACCCCCATATTCACACACCCGGAACCATATTTAACGATAATTATAGGACAGGGGATACGGGATGGGAGGATTTCCTGTCCCGCATCGAGGGCGCCGACCCAACGATTTCCGCTTTAGGTATCACCGATTACTACGTTCTCGATAGCTACGAAAAAACTTTGGAATTTAAGACCGCAGGGCGGCTTCCAAACGTAGACCTTCTTTTTCCGAACGTGGAGCTTCGCCTTGGCGTCGGTACGGTCCGAAGCAGCCCCATCAATATTCACTTGCTGATTTCTCCGGATGACGATGATCACGTTGTTCAGATTAAGCGCTTCCTAGGCGAACTGAGTTTTCGCGCTTATGATGAGGTTTTCCGTTGCAGTCCTGAAGATTTGAAGAGCCTTGGTCGCGTCCGTCAAGGTGGTGTAATTTCGGCTGTGGCCGTGGGCCATCGTCAGGCGGCTTTGGCGGTGATGTGTAGGGGCTGATTTTCCTCCTCGATCATGGGTTGGTTGAGTTCGGCCATGCCTTCGATCTGCATGT
>CAUJIW010000177.1 GCA_963205175.1 Pseudomonadota bacterium | reverse complement strand
GGTCCGCTCGGCCGCCCGCCCCGGCCTGCGCGATCGCATCGCCGCCTACCGCGCGGCGCAGCGCACGCGCTGACACCGCATTCTTGTAGTTTCCAGGACCTTCACCGTGACCACGCCCGCCTCCAGCCCTTCGCTCAAAGCCCTGCTCAACCCTCGCTCGGTGGCCGTCATCGGCGCCTCGGAAGACCAGACCAAATTCGGTGGCCGTCTTTACAAGACCCTTCTGCAGCACCACTACGACGGCGCGGTGTACCCGATCAATCCTGGCCGCGACCAGCTCTTCGGCCTCAAGACCTACCCCAGCGTCGCCGACACGCCGCAGGCGCCCGACATGGTGGTGATGGCCCTGCCGCGCGACAAGGTGAAGGACGAGATCGCCGCCTGCGCGGCGCGCGGTGCCAAGGCCGGCATCATCATCACCTCGAAGTTCTCCGATGCCGGTCCCGAAGGCCTGGCGCTGGAGCGCGAAGTGGTGGCGACCGCGGCGGCGCACGGCATGCGCCTGATCGGCCCCAACTGCCTGGGCCTGATCAGCCCGGCCAACAAGCTGGTGCTGTGTTCCTCGCCCGCGGTCAACGTCCCGCGCCTGATCGAGGCGCCGATCGGCTTCATCAGCCAGAGCGGCGCCCTGATGGGCACGCTGTTCGACCGCTCCTACGGCATGGGCATCGGGTTTTCACACTGCGTGTCGGTGGGCAACCAGGCCGACCTGGAGTTGAACGATTTCGTCGAATTCCTGATCGAGGACGAACGCACGCAGGTGATCTGCAGCTATGCCGAGGGCATCAAGACACCACAGCGCTTTGTCGAGCTGGCGCGCCGGGCGCGTGCCGCCGGCAAGCCCTGGCTGATGGTCAAGGCCGGCGCCACCGACGACGGGCGCCGCGCCGCCTACTCGCACACCGCCAGCCTGGCCGGCGACTTCGCGGCCCTCAAGGCGATCTGCGAGCGCGAGAACGTGGTGCTGATGGACGATCCGCTCGACATGCTGAGTCTGGCGCGGGCCATGGTGCGCTACCCGCGTCGCCGCGTGCACGATGTCGCCGTGTTCACCACCTCGGGCGGCGGCGGCGCCATCACGGCCGACCAGCTGTCGCGCGCCGGCATTGGCCTGAGCACCTTCAGCGAGGCCACCATGGCCGGTCTGGCCGAGCATTACTCCGAGGGCCAGGGCGCCAACCCCATCGACGTCGGCGGCCGCAAGCCCGACGCCACTGGCGACATCGGCGCCGTCACGGCCGAGCTCGCCCTCGCCGACCCGGGCGTGGATCTCGGCCTGATGGTGCTGACCACGGCGCCCGACGTGCCCGGCCTGACCCGGCAGATGGCCGACGGCGCCGACCGCCCGGCCGCCGGCGGCAAGCCAACGCTCTACGTCATGTTGCCTGGCCGCGTGGCGACGCCCGCGCGCGAGTTCCTGGTGGAACGCAGCCTGCCCTATGTCGACACACTGGCCGAAGCCATGGCCGTGCTGCGCGGCTGGAAGGCCTGGTCCACCTACCAGGAGCCCGACGCCCCTGCGCGCCCTGCCGACATGGCCGCCACGCCCGTTCTGGCCGCCGGCACCCTGGGTGAAGCGGCTTCCAAGGCGTTGCTGGAGCAGGCCGGCATTCCCGTCAACGCCGAGCGGCTGGTATGCAGCGCCGACGACGCGGCGCAGGCGGCGGCCGAGCTGGGGTTTCCGCTCGTGCTCAAGGTCGTGTCGCCGGACATCGTCCACAAGTCCGACGTCGGCGGTGTCGCGCTCAACATCAACGACACCGACGAGCTGCGCCAGCGCCTGGCCCTGATGCAGGCCAGCATCGCCCGCGCCGCGCCCCAGGCCCGCGTCGACGGCTTTTCGCTGCAACGGCAGGAAGGCGGCGAGCTGGAACTGATCGTCGGCGCCCGCCACGACCCGCAGTTCGGCCCCCAGGTGGTGGTTGGCGCCGGTGGCGTGCTGGTGGAGCTGCTCAAGGACGTGGCCGTGCTGCCTGCCCCGGTGGACGCCGCCAGCGCCCGCCGCGCCGTCGAAGGCCTGAAGATCGCCCCGTTGCTGGGCGCCTACCGCGGCCGCGGCGCGCTGGATGTGGACGCTGCCGTGGACGTCATCGTGCGCCTGGGCTGGCTGGCGCACGAGCTGGCGGGCAGCGCGGGGCGCGACTTCGAGATCGAGGTCAACCCGCTCAAGCTGCGCCAGCAGGGCCAGGGCGCCGTGGCGGTGGACGCCCGGGCCCGCATCGGGCAGGCCTGACGGTCGCCGCGTTATTTCACCACCCAGAAATCAGGAGTCATCCATGGCGCAAATCACCATCGAACAACATGGCAAGGTCACGCTGTTCACCATCAACCGCCCGGCGCGCAAGAACGCCATCTGCAAGGACACGGCGCTGGAGCTGCAGGCCGGCTTCGCCGAATTCGACGCCTCCGAGCAGCGCGTGGCCGTGATCACCGGCGCCGGCAACGACGCGTTCTCCTCCGGCGCCGACGTCAGCAACCTGCCCGAGCTGTGGCGCTGCATCCCGGGCTCGGGCTTCACCACCGACAAACCCATCATCGCCGCCACCGCCGGCTGGGTGGTGGGCGGCGCCATGGTGCTGACCATGATGTGCGACCTCATCGTCGCGGCCGAGAACACCAAGTTCTCCTATCCGGAAGCGCGCCTGGGCTTCACCGGCGGCATGATCGCCGGCCTGGCGGCCCGCATCCCCCACAAGGCCGCCATGGACCTGATCCTGCTGGGTCGCGCCATGGACGCGCGGCGCGCCCACGGCATCGGCCTGGTGAGCGACGTGGTGCCCACCGGCAAGCAACTCGAAGTCGCCATGGAGCAGGCCCAGACCCTGGCCGCGTCGGCGCCGCTGGTGCTCACCACCATCAAGCGCTTCGTCAACCAGCACGTGTTGCCCAAGAGCCCGGCCGAAGCCATGTCGGAGACGATTCGCCAGCTCAACGTGGTGCGCGACAGCGCCGACATCAAGGAAGGCGTGGCCGCCTTCCGCGAGAAGCGCGCGCCGGTCTACACCGGGCGCTGAGCACGCGCCGCCGGCGCAGCCCGGGCCGGCGGTCGCGCGGGCCCGTCCGTCTGCCTGCAAGTCCGGGCGGCCCTGGCCTGACTCTGGCTCAGTCCGCGAGGATCTTCTTCTCGACGGCGATCTTCTTCCAGATGGCCAGATCGTCACGCACGCGCCTGGCCAGATCGGCCGGTGACAGCGCCATGGGGGTGGCGCCGTCCGGCTCCAGCAGCGCCTTCACCTCGGGCGACGCGGCGATCTGGTTGAGCTCGCGGTTCAGGCGCGCCACCACCGGCGCCGGGGTGTTGCCGGGCGCGAACACGGTGACCCAGATGTCGGCCGCGAATCCGGGCGCCACGCTCGACAGGGGCGGCAGGTCGGCAAACGCCGGGCTGGCCTGTGCCGAGGTGACGGCCAGCGCCCTGACCTTGCCCGACTTGATCTGCGCCACCAGCGAGGTGTAGTTGGAGATCATCATGTCGATCTGCCCGCCGGCCATGTCCATCAGGGCGTTGGCCGCGCCCTTGTAGGGCACGTGCGTCATCCTGATGCCCGCCGCGTCCGACAGCATTTCGCTGGCCAGGTGGGCGATGGAGCCGGTGCCCGAGGTGCCGTAGGTCAGGCTGCCGGGCTTGGCCTTGGCCGCGGCCACCAGCTCCGCCGCCGACTTGATCGGCGTGGCGGCGCTCACCGCCAGCAGCATCGGCCCATTGCCCACCATGGACACCGGCACGAACGCGGTGAGCGGGTCGTAGGGCAGCCTGGGCTGGGTGACGGCCGCGGTCACGAAGGTGGACGAACTCAGCAGCAACACCGAGCCGTCGGCCGGGCTCTTGGCCACGTAATCGGAACCAATCACGCCGGCGGCGCCGGGCTTGTTCTCGACGATGACCGTGTTGCCCAGCCGCCTGGCCAGCAGCGGCGCCACCGCGCGCGCGATGGCATCGTTGCTGGCGCCGGCGCCGAACGGCACGACGATTTTCATCATGGCGGGCAACTTCGGCTCGGCATCGGTCTGCGCCAGGGCGAGCAAGGGCAGGATGGCCGAGGCGATGAGCAGCGCGCGACGAGCGATGAAGCGTGGCATGAGTGTCTCCTGTGGGTGGTGATGGGTGATAGGCCTCAGGCCGGAATCGGCAGGTCCAGCAGCGGCGCGTATTGCTGGGCGCCAAAGATGTCGCCGTCGCCGGCGCTGCCGCTGGGGCGCTCGCGGTAGATGGTGAACTTGATCGCCAGGCCCGGCTCGTACTCGACGAAGTCGCTGATGCGCGCCGGATCGATG
>CAUJIW010000176.1 GCA_963205175.1 Pseudomonadota bacterium | reverse complement strand
GACCACGCCGTAGTGCATGTAGGGCGCATGCTTCGAATAGTTGAAGAACAGCATCTCGCCGGTGGCCTCGTCGATCTTGGTGTGCGCCGACACGCCGTCGAGCGGCGCCCACGGCGCCAGCCCCAGCGGCGCCATGGTGTCGGGGTCGAGCAGATAGGCCTCGCCGCACTGGTAGAAGGTGGAGACGATCTTGCCGGCATGCACCACCACGTCGGTGGACGAGCTGTCCTTCAGGCCGCCGTGGGCGCCGAAGCCCGGCCGTAGCGATACGCCCGGCGGGTCCATCAGGCCACCCCACAGCGAGGCGTTGGCTTCCTGCTCGGCGGCAAAGCAGCGGGTGCGCACGAAGCGGTTGCGGTAGTCCGCCCGGCCGCCGTGGAAGCTGATCATGTGCAGCATGCCGTCGCCATCGAAGGGGTGGTAGCGCCCGAGCGGCTGATGCACCTGGTTTTCGGTGTTGCGCACATAGATGCCGTCGATGTCGTCGGGGATGCGCCCCTCGATGACCGCAAGGTCGGTGGCGTTGACTTCCGAGAAGATCGGCGTCCAGGCGCCGTTGAGATAGGGGTGGTTGCTCGGCTGCAACGAGGACCGCACCGGGGGCAAACGCTCGACAATCATCAATGGTCTCCACTTGCAAGAAAGTCGCGGCCGCCCGCAACACAGGAATGCAGGTTTCTTACCACATAGGTATTGTTATGCAAGTGAAGGGCAGTTGGCGGGCCCAAGTGAACGGCGGCAGGTGCCGGGCCAACGCCGCAGGCGCATGGCTCACCGACCGGCAGCACAGATGCCGAGTCATGTCAGAACGGGTGTCAGAACGTGTGCCAGAACGGCTTTTCGACAAAGCGGGCAAAGCATTGAAAAATTTGGTGAGCCCAGATGGATTCGAACCATCGGCCTACTGATTAAAAGTCAGTTGCTCTACCGACTGAGCTATGGGCTCTCACCAACCGGCCGCCGGGCGGCCGTAACATCTCATCCGCCGCCGGGGCGGCCGTTCATGCGGCGCGGACCATAGGGAGGTGGCGCCGCCGGGTCAACAGCTTGATGGGGCGCGTGCCGGGCCTCGGGCGAGGGAGCCGTGCGCGCGCCCCGGAACCAGCTCAGGCGCTGGCGCCCATGGCTTTTTCAAGGTTCTGCACGATCGCCTCGAAGAACTGCTCGGTGGTCAGCCACGGCTGCTCGGGGCCGACCAGGATGGCGAGGTCCTTGGTCATCTGGCCCTGCTCGACGGTCTCGATGCAGACGCGCTCCAGCGTGTTGGCGAAGTCGACCACCTCCGGCGTGCCGTCCACCTTGCCGCGGTGCTTGAGGCCGCCGGTCCAGGCGAAGATCGAGGCGATCGGGTTGGTCGAGGTCGCCTTGCCCTGCTGGTGCATGCGGTAGTGGCGGGTGACGGTGCCGTGGGCGGCTTCGGCCTCGACGGTGGAACCGTCCGGCGTCATCAGCACCGAGGTCATCAGGCCCAGCGAGCCGAAGCCCTGGGCGACCTGGTCCGACTGCACGTCGCCGTCGTAGTTCTTGCAGGCCCAGACGAACTTGCCCGACCACTTCAGCGCCGAGGCGACCATGTCGTCGATCAGGCGGTGTTCGTAGACGATGCCCAGCGCGTCGTACTTGGCCTTGAACTCGGCCTCGTAGATCTCCTGGAACAGGTCCTTGAAGCGGCCATCATAGGCCTTGAGGATGGTGTTCTTGGTCGAGAGATAGACCGGCCACTCGCGGGCGATGCCGTAGTTGAGGCAGGCGCGGGCGAAGTCGCGGATCGACTCGTCGAGGTTGTACATGCCCATGGCGACGCCCGAGGAGGGGAACTGGAACACCTCGTGCTCGATGACGTCCTTGCCGTCCTCGCTCTCCCACTTCATGGTCAGCTTGCCGGCGCCGGGGATGAGGAAGTCGGTGGCGCGGTACTGGTCGCCGAAGGCGAGACGGCCGACCACGATGGGGTCGGTCCAGCCCGGGATCAGGCGCGGAATGTTCTTGATGATGATCGGCTCGCGGAACACCGTGCCGCCGAGAATGTTGCGGATGGTGCCGTTGGGCGACTTCCACATCTTCTTGAGGTTGAATTCCTTCACGCGGGCTTCGTCCGGCGTGATGGTGGCGCACTTCACGCCGACGCCGTACTTCTTGATGGCGTTGGCGGACTCGACCGTCACCCGGTCGTCGGTGGCGTCGCGGTGCTCGACACCGAGGTCGAAATAGACCAGATCGACGTCGAGATAGGGCAGGATCAGGCGTTCACGGATCCACTGCCAGATGATGCGGGTCATCTCGTCGCCATCGAGCTCGACGACAGGGTTCTTCACCTTGATCTTCGCCATGGAATCCTCTCCGAACGCGGGGGCGGCGGCCCCCGGAAACGGCGGACGGCCGCGACTATCGAGCGGTGTGTAGCAGGCCGGCCGGTCAAATCAACCTAACCCGTCTCACGCCTGTCAAAAAATTTACTCCTCAACTGCCGGCACCCGCGCCGTGGTCGCGCTATCGGCGCCCAGCGCCGGGTGGCCGGGCGACGGGATGCGCGCGGGGTCCACCCCCAGCAGCGCCGCCAGGGTGGCGATGTCGGGCAGCTCGATCAGCCGGCCGAGCGCGCGGGCGTCGCCGAAGC
>CAUJIW010000175.1 GCA_963205175.1 Pseudomonadota bacterium | reverse complement strand
CGCCGCGCCTCACCCCTGGCCGGCGGTCCACAGCGGGTTCTTGATCCGGGCGAGGAATGCCGCGTGGGCGGCCTGTTCCTCCTCGGTGGGCGCGTGCGGCCGGGGCGCCCGGTAGCGGCGTTCCAGCGTCACGCTCGTGCGCGTCTCCACCACGGTTTCCATCAGCTGGAAACCGTGCTGGCGGCCGCCCATCAGTTCAAGATAGACCTCGGCCAGCAATTGCGCGTCGAGCAGCGCGCCATGCTTGGTGCGCGCCGAGCGGTCGATGCCGAAGCGGCTGCACAGCATGTCGAGGGAGGCCTTGGCGCCGGGGAACATCCGTTTGGCGATGTCCAGCGTGTCGACCATCCGGCTCCACGACATCACCGGCCGGCCGAGGTTCTTCAGTTCCCAGTTGAGGAAGCGGAAATCGAACTCGGCGTTGTGGGCGACCAGCGGCGCGTCACCGACGAAGGCGAGAAAGTCGTCGACCACCGCGGCGAACAGCGGCTTGTCCTTCAGCATTTCGGTGGAGATGCCGTGCACCTCTTCGGCCCCCTTGGGCACGTCGCGCTCGGGGTTGATGAGCTGGTGGAAGGTGCGCCCGGTGGGCAGGCGGTTGACCAGCTCGACACAGCCGATCTCGATCAGCCGGTCGCCCTTGTCGGGGTCGAAGCCCGTGGTTTCGGTATCAAAAACGATCTCGCGCATCAGGGGGTGACCTTGTTTCGCCTGACCTTGTTCCGGATCACGGCCGTGCCCGGCCGGCGCCCGCCCGGCAACCCCGGCGGCCAGTGGCGCGCCGGCAGGCCATCGAGCGCCCGCAGCAGCCGGCGGATGGCGACCAGCGTCGGCAGCTTGCCCTGGCCGGAGGGGATGACAAAATCCGCCCGCCGGCGCTTGGCGGCGTCCGGCAGCTGGGTTTTCAGGATATGGGCGAATTTCTCCGCCGTCATACCCGGGCGCGCCAGCACCCGCTGGCGCTGGACATGCGCCGGTGCCGAGACCACGGCGACGGCATCGCAGCGCCGGTCGCCGCCGGTCTCGAACAGCAGCGGCACATCAAGCACCACCAGCGGCTGGCGATGCAGCGCCTGAGTGGAGAGCCAGTGGCGGCGCACGCGGTTGAGCATCGGGTGGATGATCGCCTCCAGCCGCTTCAGGGCCGCGCGGTCGGCAAAGACGATGGCGCCGAGCTTCTGCCGGTCAAGCCCGGTCGGCCCGGTGGTGCCGGGGAACGCCGCCTCGATGGCCGGCAGCGCCCTGCCGCCCGGCCGCTGCAACGCGTGCACCGCCGCGTCGGCGTCGAACACCGGCACCCGCAACCGCCGGAACATGGCGGTAGCGGTGGACTTGCCCATGCCGATGGAGCCGGTCAGCCCGAGGATGATCATGCCACCAGCCTCGCCCGCAATGCGGCCTCATGGGCGGGATCGCGCGGTGGATCGGCGTCGAAGAACAGTCGGAAGGCTTCCGCCGCCTGGCCCACCAGCATCACCAGCCCGTCGATGGTGGCAAGCCCGCGCGCCCGGGCCGCCTTCAGCAGGTCGGTCTCCAGCGGCGCGTAAACGATGTCGTAGGCGATGGCGTCGGCCGCCAGCGGCGCCAGATCAATGTCGAGCGGCGGGTGGCCGGTCATGCCGAGGCTGGTGCAGTTGACCACCAGCGCCGCGCCGTCGAGCGCCGACGCCTGCCGCGCGAGGCCGTGGACGCTGCCGGGTATCACCAGTTCGTCCAGCAACGCCGCCGCCTTGTCGGTGGACCGGTTGACCAGCCGGATGTCGGAAACGCCCAGACCTTTTAGCGCCGTCAGCACCGCCCGCGCGGCACCGCCGGCGCCCAGCACGCAGGCAGGTCTGCCGGCAAGCCCCCGGTCCCTGAGCGGCTCGGCAAAACCCGGGGCGTCGGTATTGTGCCCGGTCAGCCGGCCATCGGCGCCGACCACCACCGTGTTGACCGCGCCGATGGCGCGTGCCGCCGGGGTGATCTCGTCGAGTGCGGCCATCACCGCCTGCTTGTGGGGAATGGTGACGTTGACGCCACGAAAGCCCAGCGCCGGCAGCGCTCGCACCGCCTCAACCACCCAGCTCGGCTCGACCGGCAGCCGAACGTAGTGGCCGTCAATGCCCAGCCACTCCAGCCACAGGCCGTGAATGACGGGCGACTTGGAGTGGGCGATCGGCCAGCCGATGACGCCAGCCACCGGCGGCGTGGGGCGTGCGGTCATGACGGCAGTACCTGGCGGGCGCGCAGATAATCGAGCAGCGCCAGCAGCGGCAGGCCGAGAATGGTGAAATGGTTGCCGGAGACGCGGGCGAACAGCTGGATGCCCAGCCCTTCCATGCGATAGCAGCCGACGGAGCCCAGGAGCGCCTCGCCCTCGGCGGCAAGGTACTGGTCGATGAACGCCGGCGACAGCGAACGCATCAGTAGTGTCGCGGAATCGATGAACCGCCACACCGGCTGGCCGTCCTGGGCGATGACGGCGGCCGACAGCAACCGGTGTTCCCGTCCCGACATCAGTTCCAGATGCGCGCGCGCCTGAACCAGCGTGTCGGCCTTGTCGAGCATCTGGCCACGGCCGAGGTCGAGAATCTGGTCGCAGCCCAGCACCAGCGCGCCGGGCATCCGCCGCGACACCTTGACCGCCTTGGCCTCGGCCAGCGCGTCGGCGATCACCCGGGGCGGCGCGCCCTGCATCTTGAGGCTGGTCTTGATCTCGTCCTCGTCGACGTGCGGTGCCACCGCCTCGAAGGTGATGCCGGCGGCCCGCAGCACCGCCTGCCGGCTGGCACTGGTGGACGCCAGCACCAGTGGCGACGCTTCACTCGACATCATCGCCACCTCCACCGGGATTAGTGTTCTTCGTGGCCGCCCTGGCGGCGCCCTCACGCTGTGTAACCAGATTGACGATCGCTGCCGCCGTCTCCTCGATCGAGCGGCGGGTGACATCGATCACCGGCCAGTTGTGCTGGGCATAGAGCCGGCGGGCGAAGGTGAGTTCGGCGGAGACCTCCTCGTCGCGCACGTAATCGGTATCCTCCGACTGGTTCATGCTGCGCAGCCGGTTCCGGCGGATATGCACCAGCCGGTCCGGCGAGGTGGTCAGCCCCACCACCAGCGGCCGGGTCAGGGTGAACAGCGTGTCGGGCAGTGGTGTCGTCGGCACGATCGGTACGTTGGCGGTCTTGTAGCCGCGATTGGCAAGATAGATCGAGGTCGGCGTCTTGGAGGTACGGGAAACGCCCAGCACCACGATATCCGCGTCGTTGAGGTCCTCCGGCTGCTGGCCATCGTCATGGGCCATGGTGAAATGCACGGCCTCGATGCGGCGGAAATAGGCGGCATCCATGGCATGCTGGCGGCCAGGCAGGCCGCGCGCGGACTGGCCAAGAAACTGGCTGAGCGCCTGCAGCACCGGATCAAGCACCGAAATCGCCGGCAGCCCGAGCGTCAGGCAGCGGCTTTGCAGCCGGTCGCGCATCTGCGGGTTGACCAGGGTGAACAGCACCAGGCCGGGGCGCTGCGCCACTTCCTCCATCGCCCGGTCGAGCTGGCGCTCGGAGCGGATCATCGGCCAGAAGTGCTTGATCGCTTCCGCGCCCTCGAACTGGGAAAGACAGGCCTTGGCCACGGATTCCAGCGTTTCGCCGGTGGAATCGGAGACCAGATGGAGATGCAGTCGCGCCATGGTCGATACGCCAACGGGTCATGCGGTCGGGCGGTCAGCCAAACCCTGTGGATGAGCTGGGGATATCAGGCTTAGAGAAGCCGCACGATGGAGGCAAGGGTGCCGCTCCGGCGATCATGCCCACCGCCTCCCCGATTTATCCCCATGGGGACGGATTTTACCGCTGCCTGTGAGTCCTGGGGACAAGTGGCGCACAGCCGCCGGATTGCGCCGGTTCGCCGCACGAAAGCCGGTAGCCAGACTGTGGATGGTTGGCTAAACCCCACTGCTGGAACGCCAACAACTACTACTTCCTTCTTCTATATAAATAGAATGGAATCCTTGAGGTGAGCATGAAGCCCTTCCTGCGTGTGCTGTCCGGTGAGCGGGTCGACCCGACGCCCGTCTGGCTCATGCGTCAGGCCGGTCGCTATCTGCCGGAGTATCGGGCGGTGCGCGCCGATGCCGGCTCGTTCCTCGACCTGTGCTACGACCCGGCCCGCGCCACCGAAGTGACGTTGCAGCCGATCCGTCGCTTCGGCTTCGATGCCGCCATCCTGTTCTCCGACATCCTGGTGACGCCGCACGCGCTGGGCCAGCAGCTGTGGTTCGAGGAAGGCGAAGGCCCGCGCCTGGCGCCACCGCTCAAGGACGCGTCGCTCGACGCCCTGACGCCCGCACCCGAACGGCTGGCGCCGATCTACGAGACGGTGCGGCGGATCAAGGCCGCCCTGCCGCCCGAGACGGCGTTCATCGGCTTTGCCGGCAGCCCGTGGACCATCGCCACCTACATGGTGGAAGGCCGCGGCAGCCGCGACCAGGCCTCGGCCCGGCTGATGGCCTATGCCGAGCCGGACCGCTTCGCCGATCTGATTGATCGCATCGTTGCCATCACCGTTGACTACCTCGGCCAGCAGGTACAAGCGGGCGTCGAGGTGGTGCAACTGTTCGACAGCTGGGCGGGCACCCTGTCGCCAGCGCAGTTCCGCCAGTGGGTGATCGCGCCCACCACCCGCATCGTCGAGGCGTTGCGTGCCCGCCACCCCGGCTTGCCGATCATCGGCTTTCCAAAGGGGGCCGGCGCCAAGCTGATCGCCTATGCCGCCGAGACCGGGGTCAGCGCGGTCGGGCTCGACGAGACGGTCGACCCGGTGTGGGCCAACATGGCGCTGCCCAGGGGCTTGCCGGTGCAGGGCAATCTCGATCCGCTGGCGCTCAAGGCCGGCGGGGCGGCGCTGGACGCGGCGGTGGACGCCATCCGGGCGGCGCTGGCCGACCGGCCACATGTGTTCAACCTCGGCCATGGCATCCTGCCGGACGTGCCGGTCGCCCATGTCGAGCGGCTGATGGCGCGGCTGCGGGCCTGACCGGCGGGCGGGAGACGGGGCGATGACCGGCTTTCTGGGGGACGCCTATCTGTGGGTGAAGGCGCTGCATGTCATTGTCGTCATCTTCTGGATGGCCGGCATGTTCATGATGCCGCGCTTCTTCGCCTACCATGCCGAGGAAATCGCCGCCCACGGCCTCGGCTCGCCGTCCGATCTCGCCTGGCGGGCGCGCGAACGCCGGCTGATGCGCATTATCATCAACCCCGCGATGGTGCTGGTGTGGCTGTTCGGGCTGATGCTGGCGACCCATCTGGGCTGGGACGTCGGCGGCTGGCTGTGGCTGAAGCTGGCGCTGGTGACGGGTCTGGCCGCGCTGCACGGTTTCCTGTCGCGCTGGCGCCGCGCCTTCGCCGACGGGCGCAACGTACATTCGACGCGGTTTTTCCGCCTGATGAACGAAATTCCCACACTCGCCACTATTCCGGTGGTGATCCTGGTCATCGTCAGGCCATTCTGACTGTGGCGGCTGGCCCGTTGCGAGACGGCCACAGGTACGAATCGCGCCACATTTTTAGACCGGCCCGACCCCGGCACCCCTTGACTTCGCCCGACGCCGCTCTTAGGTGCAGGCCTTGACGCGCTCGCTGTCCCAAGCGCGATTCCCCCCTTAGCCCGTCCGTCCGCGCACCCTGTTCGTCATGACACGCGGCCGATCAGCACCACAGGCACCACGATGCACTTGCAAGACCTCAAGCGGAAAACGCCGGCCGATCTGGTCGCCATGGCCGAAGATCTCGGCGTGGAAAACGCCTCCACCCTGCGCAAGCAGGATCTGATGTTCTCGATCCTGAAAGCCATGGCCGAGAGCGACACCCAGATCATGGGCGGCGGCGTCATCGAGGTGTTGCAGGACGGCTTCGGCTTCCTGCGCTCGCCGGAGGCCAACTATCTCGCCGGCCCCGATGACATCTACGTCTCGCCCAACCAGGTCCGCCGCTTCGGCCTGCGTACTGGCGACACGGTGGAAGGCGAGATTCGCGCGCCCAAGGATGGCGAACGCTATTTCGCGCTGACCAAGGTCTCGACCATCAACTTCGACGATCCCGACGTGGTGCGTCACCGGGTCAATTTCGACAACCTGACGCCGCTGTACCCCGACGAGAAGCTCAACCTCGACATCTATGATCCGACCATCAAGGACCGGTCGAGCCGGGTCATCGACATCGTGTCGCCGCAGGGCAAGGGCCAGCGCGCGCTGATCGTGGCGCCGCCGCGGGTCGGCAAGACGGTGCTGCTGCAGAACATCGCCCGCGCCATCACCGCCAACCATCCGGAAGTGTTCCTGATCGTGCTGCTGATCGACGAGCGGCCGGAGGAAGTCACCGACATGCAGCGTTCGGTGAAGGGCGAGGTCATCTCCTCGACCTTCGACGAGCCGGCCGCCCGCCACGTCCAGGTGGCGGAGATGGTGATCGAGAAGGCCAAGCGGCTGGTCGAGCACAAGAAGGACGTGGTGATCCTGCTGGATTCCATCACTCGCCTGGGTCGCGCCTACAACACCGTGGTGCCGAGCTCCGGCAAGGTGCTGACCGGCGGTGTCGACGCCAACGCGCTGCAACGGCCCAAGCGCTTCTTCGGTGCCGCCCGCAACATCGAGGAAGGCGGTTCGCTGTCCATCATCGCCACGGCGCTGATCGATACCGGCTCGCGCATGGACGAAGTGATCTTCGAGGAATTCAAGGGCACCGGTAACTCGGAAATCGTGCTCGATCGCAAGGTCGCCGACAAGCGCATCTTCCCGGCCATCGATGTCGGCAAGTCCGGTACCCGCAAGGAAGAGCTGCTGGTCGACAGGGGCACGCTGTCCAAGATGTGGGTGCTGCGACGTATCCTGATGCAGATGGGCACCGTCGACGCCATGGAGTTCCTGCTCGACAAGATGAAGGACTCAAAGACCAACGAGGATTTCTTCGCCTCGATGAACCAGTAAGCGGGAGCGACGGCGTTGGAGGCGTTCTTCCAGTCGCTGCTTGATCCGGTGGCGTTCGCCGCCTTCATGCAGGTGGTGCTGATCGACATCACGCTGGCCGGCGACAATGCCATCGTGGTTGGCGCGCTGGCGGCGGGGCTACCCCGCGACGACCAGAAGAAGGTCATCCTGATCGGCATCATCGCGGCGCTGGTGCTGCGCGTCATCTTCGCGCTGGTGGCCAGCCAGTTGCTGCAGATCATTGGCCTGCTGCTGGCTGGTGGCATCCTGCTGCTGTGGGTGGCCTGGAAGATGTGGCGCGAGCTGCATCCCGCCAAGCCGGAACCGGCGGTGGTCGATGATCCCGACACGCCGGAGATTGAAGGCCCGCCGGCCACCAAGAGCTTCGCGCAGGCCGCCTGGGCGGTGGCCGTCGCCGACGTGTCAATGAGCCTCGACAACGTGCTCGCCGTGGCCGGCGCGGCGCACGATCACCCGACAATCATGGTGTTCGGTCTGGTGCTGTCGGTGGCGCTGATGGGCATTGCCGCCAGCTACATCGCCCGTGTCATCGACCGCTATCGCTGGATCGCCTACATCGGTCTTGCCGTCATCCTCTATGTTGCCTGCAAGATGATCTGGGACGGCTGGCACCAGGTGGCGCCCTACGTGCCGGTTTGAGCGCGCCCCGCGGCCCGCGGGCACTGCCGCGGGCCCGAGTCAGGCTGGTTACGGGATCAGCACCGTCGAGCCGGTGGTGGCCCGCGCTTCCAGGTCATGGTGCGCGTGGGCGGCGTCTTTCAGCGCATAGCGCTGGTCCACCCGGGGTGTGATCCTGCCGGACCGCACCATGTCGAACAGCGCCCCGGCGCCGGCCGCCCGGTCTTCCGGCGTCGCGTAATAATGCACGATGGTCGGCCGGGTGACATAGACCGAGCCCTTGGTGGCGAGAATGCCGAGATCGACCCCGGTCACCGGGCCGGAGGCGTTGCCGAAGCTCACCAGCAGACCGCGCGGGCTCAGGCTGTCGAGCGAGGCGACGAACGTGTCCTTGCCCACCGAATCATAGACCACCGGCACGCCCTTGCCGGCGGTGATCTCGCGCACCCGGGCGGCTACGTCCTGTTCGCGGTAGAGGATGATGTGGTCGCAGCCGGCCGCGCGCGCCAGTTCGGCCTTGGCCTGGGAGCCGACCGTGCCGATGACGGTGGCGCCAATGGCTTTGAGCCACTGCACCGCCAGCAGGCCGACGCCGCCGGCCGCCGCGTGCCACAGCACGGTCTGGCCCGGCTGTACCGCGAAGGTGCGGCGTACCAGATACTCCACCGTGCAGCCCTTGAGCATGATGCCGGCGGCGATGTCGTCGGCGATACCCTCGGGCACCTTCACCGCCATGGCGGCGGGAAAGACGCGATACTCGGCATAGGCGCCGATCGGCGGCCAGGCGTAGGCGACGCGATCACCCACCGCGAAGCCAGTGACACCCTCGCCCAGTGCTTCGACCACGCCGACGGCCTCCATGCCGGGGATGAACGGCATCGGTACCGGGTAAAGGCCGGTGCGGTGATAGGTGTCGATGTAGTTGAGGCCGATTGCTGTCTGGCGCAGCAGCAGCTGGCCGGGATCGGGCTGTGGCACCGGCAGCTCGACCCATTCCAGAACCTCGGGGCCGCCATGGGTGCTGATCTGGATGGCTTTCATGGTGATTACCTCATGCAACGCTGGTGGTCATTGCCGAGCGCCATGGCGGCGGCGGCCGCCCGGTCGCTGGCGATCATCGTCACCCCGGCGCGTGCCAGGGTGCGGTATTCCGAAAGGTCGCCGTCGGCGACGTAGCGGTCATCGAGCCGCTCGCCGGCGCGGCCGAGCGTGCCGAACAGCGGTTCGACACCCCGGCCGTTCAGCGCTTGCCACAGGCTCGGCCGTTCATCGCGGTTGCCGGTCCAGGCCAGCAGCCGGTCGGGGTTGAAGCCCTGGGCGGCGAGCGCATTGACATCGGCAGGTGAGTCGATGGCGACCGAGACCAGCAACGCCGGATCAAGCCGATGCACGGTGATGGCGTCGGCCTGGTTGTAGGTGATGACGATCACCCGGTCGCGCATCCGGGCCTTGTGGACCGCGGCGACGACATCAGCAAAGCGGGTCGACTTCTTGACGTCGAGCTGGAAATAGGCGCCAGCAGTGCGGCCCCACGCCAGCGCCGCGGCCAGCGTCGGGACGCGCTCATCGGTCAGGCGGCCATCGTCGCGGCGAATATTCAGTGATTTCAATTCGTTATAGGATTTTTCACTGACCAGTCCGCTGCCAGTGGTGGTGCGGTCCAGCGTGTCGTCGTGCATCAGCACCAGCGCGCCATCACGGGTGGTGGCGATATCGATTTCGAGAATAGGCACGCCGGCGGCCAGCGACTCCCGGAAGCTCGACAGGGCGTTCTCGGCCGCGTCGGGGTCCGGCTGTCCACGATGGGCGGAGACCACCGCCAGTCGCCGCTCGCGCAGGCAGGTGAAGGCGGCCTCCAGGCTGACCGGCGCCGCCGCGCCGGTCTCGGCCGCCGGTGCGGAGACCGGCGCCGCCGCGCCGGTCTCGGCCGCCGGTGCGGTGGCCTGCTGCCGGTCGACGCCGCAGCTGGCGAGCACGAGGCTCGCCAGCGCGACATGGCATAGCGACGATCGCCGCATGACGCGGCCGGCGATCAACCGCCGCCAGCGCATCATCAGCGCAGATGCCCGGCGAAGAAGGCCTCGGTGCGCTGGTTGGCGAGGTCGGCCGACGCCTTGTCGTAATGCTGGCCGCCGGCGCGCGAGAAAGCATGCTCCTGGCCGGCATAGTCGTGCAGCGTCACATGATGGTTCTTGCCCAGCTCGGCGTGGATCGCGGCCTGGGCATCCTTGTCGACGAACTTGTCTTCCTGGGCGATGTGCAGCATCAGCGGCTTGGCGATGGCATGCGACTCATTGAGTTTGCCGTCGATGCCGACACCATAGTAGCCGACGTTGGCATCGGCGTTGGAACGGGTGGCGAGCAGGTAGGCGAGCAGGCCGCCCAGGCAGTAGCCGACGGTGCCGACCTTGCCGGTGCAGTTCGGCTGATGGCGCAGCGCGGCGATGGTGGCGGTGAGATCCTCGACGCCCTTGTCGACGTCGAATCCCTTGTACAGCTCGAACGCCTTGGCCCATTCCGCCTCGGTCTGGTCGGTGAGCTGGACGCCCGGCTCCTGGCGCCAGAACAGGTCCGGCGCGAGGGCGACATAGCCCTTGGCCGCCCAGGCATCGCACTTGGAGCGCACGTCGGCGTTGACGCCGAAAATCTCCTGGATGACGACGATGCCGGGGCCGGTGCCCGAGGCCGGTTCGGCGAGATAGGCCGAGAACGGGCCGGAGCCGTCTAGAGCGGAAATGGTGATGTCGCGTCCCATGGGTGCCTCCTCCTGAAAATGACTGTCCGCATGTAGCGCCAACGCCGGGAGATGTCAGGTGACCAATTGATGTCGGGTTGCCACCACGCGCCGGACGGATGCCGGGTGGAGCGGCCCGCGCGGGCACTCAGATGGTGACACCCTCCAGCCGCAGCAGCGCCCGTTTGGTGTCCAGTCCGTCATGGCCGGAATAGCCGCCCGGCCCGTTGGCCGCCAACACCCGGTGGCACGGGATGATGACGGGAATCGGGTTGCGGCCGCAGGCGCCGCCAATGGCGCGCGGACCACTGCCGACCATGGCGGCGAGATCGCGGTAGCGCCGGGTCTCGCCCTTGGGAATGGTCTGCATCGCTGCCCAGACGCGGCGCTGGAAGGGGGTGCCGTCGGGGGCCAGCGGCAGGGTGAAACGCGCCAGCGTGCCGTCGAAATAGGCGTCGAGCTGACGCTTGGCCTCCACCAGCAGCGGCGTCGGCTCCTGGTGCGAGCCCCAGCCCCAGTCGAGCGCGACGATGGCCGGTGCGCCGTCGTCGCCAGCGCCTTCATGCAGGGTGATCTCGCCCAGCGGCGAATGCAGCGACAGGCTCGGCATTGTGCTTTCTCCCGAAGATGCCAGAGGTTAGACTGACCGCGTCGCGACGCGCAAGGATCGGCGTGTCGCCGCGAGGATGGGCAAGACGCAGCGGACGGGGGTTCAGCCATGAAGATCAACATCGACATCGACTGCACGCCGGAAGAAGCCCGCACCTTCCTCGGTCTGCCCGACCTGTCGCCGCTGCACCGGGTCTATCTTGAACGCATGGAACAGCTCGTGAAGGAGGGCGTCTCCGCCGCCGACATCGAGAAGATGATGCGCCAGTGGATGCCGATGATGACCGAGGGCTTCGACCAGTGGCAGAAGGCGTTGTGGTCGGCGGCGACCGGCAACAAGTCCTGAGCACCGCTTTCCCCCGCCTGATCCCGCCATCGTGATCTTGTCATCGTGATCCCGCCGTCATGACCGACACCATTTTCGCGCTTTCCTCCGGGCGTGGCACCGCCGGCGTGGCGGTGGTGCGGCTGTCCGGCCCGCAGGCCGGCGCAGCGCTGGCACTGCTGACAGGCCGCCCCTGCCCCGCGCCCCGGCGGGCCGCATTGCGCACCCTGCGCGACCCCGCCGACAACAGCCTCCTCGACGAGGCGCTGGTGCTGTGGTTCCCCAAACCCGCCAGCTTCACCGGCGAGGACGTGGTGGAGCTGCACGTCCATGGCGGCACGGCGGTGGTGGCCGGCGTGCTTGATGCCCTGGCGGCGCTGCCCGGTTGCCGGCCGGCCGAGCCCGGCGCGTTCACCCGGCGGGCCTTCGAGGCGGGCAGGCTCGACCTCACCCAGGTCGAGGGGCTGGCCGACCTCATCGACGCCGAGACCCAGGCTCAGCGCAGCCAGGCGCTGCGGCAGATGCAGGGCGCCCTGTCGGCGCGGGTGGAGGGCTGGCGGTCGCGGCTGGTGCGGCTGCTGGCCTATGTGGAGGCCGACATCGATTTCGCCGAGGACGAGGCGGACGTGCCCGAGGGGCTGTCACAGACGGTGCGTGGCGACATCGCGGCGCTGCGCGACGAGATCGGCGCGGCGCTCGCCGACGGGCATCGCGGCGAGCGGCTGCGCGAGGGGTTGAGCGTTGCCATCGTCGGCCCGCCCAATGCTGGCAAGTCGAGTCTGCTCAACGCTCTGGCCCGGCGCGATGTCGCCATCGTCTCGGCGATCCCCGGCACCACCCGCGACCTGATCGAGGTGCACCTCAATCTCGGGGGCTATCCGGTGACGCTGATCGACACCGCCGGGCTGCGCGAGACCAGCGATCCGGTCGAGGCCGAGGGCGTCGCCCGTGCCCGTGCTCGCGCGGCGGCGGCCGATCTGCGGCTGGCGCTGGCGCCGGGGGACACACCCGACTGGTCCGGCGTCGAGTCGCCGGGCGAGTGGCGGGTGGTGACGCAGATCGATCTGGAGCCCCGCTGTGCCCCCGGCCTGCGTGGCGGAACCTACCATATTTCGGCGCTCACTGGCACAGGCCTCCCAGATCTGGTGTCGGGCCTCAGCGATTGGGCGGCCAAGGCCCTCGCCGGCGCGGGTGAGTCGCCACTGTTCACCCGCGCCCGCCATCGTCGGGCGCTGGAGGATTGCCTGACCGGCCTAGATGCGGCGCTGGCCGAGCCGGATCTGGTGCTGGCGGCCGAGGAGCTGCGGCTGGCGGCACGCGGTCTTGGCCGGGTCACCGGGCGGGTCGATGTCGAGGAACTGCTGGATGTCATCTTCCGCGATTTCTGCATCGGCAAGTGATGTTCCACGTGGAACAGGGGCGCCTCCCCCCCTCGGTCCCGCCGCCTGCCGTGCCCGGTTTGACTCTGCCGGCGCGACTCCATAGACCGGTCCGATGACGACATTCGATGTGATTGTGGTGGGCGGCGGACACGCCGGATGCGAGGCTGCGGCGGCGGCCGCGCGGCTTGGCGCGCGCACCGCGCTGGTCACCCACAAGCCGGAGACCATCGGCGAAATGTCCTGCAACCCGGCGATCGGCGGGCTCGGCAAGGGCCATCTGGTGCGCGAGATCGACGCGCTCGACGGCCTGATGGGCCGGGTGGCGGACGCGGCCGGCATCCAGTTCCGTCTGCTCAATCGCCGCAAGGGCCCCGCTGTACAGGGGCCGCGAGCCCAGGCCGACCGCAAGCTTTATCGCCGGGCGATGCAGGCGGCGCTGGCGGCCACGCCCAACCTGACCATCGTCGCCGGTGCGGCGGAGGACCTGGTGGTGGTCGAAACGCCAGAGGGTCCGCGTGTCGCTGGCGTCGTGCTCGGCGACGGCCGGCGGCTGGACTGTGGCGCGGTGGTGCTGACTTCGGGCACCTTCCTGCGCGGCGTCATCCATATCGGCGAGACGAGGATTCCCGCCGGGCGCGTCGGCGAGGCGCCGGCCCTCGGCCTGTCGGAGCGGCTGGCCAGCCTTGGCCTGGCGCTGGGCCGACTCAAGACCGGCACCCCGGCCCGGCTGGACGGTCGCAGCATCGCCTGGGCCGGGCTTGAAGCCCAGCCGGGCGACGAGCCGGCGACGCAGTTTTCTTTCCTTGCTGACGGCGAGCCGGTCAACCCGCAGCTCGCCTGCTACATCACCCGCACCACGGCGGCGACCCACGACATCATCCGCGCCAACATCCATCGGGCGCCGATGTATGCCGGACGGATCGAGGGCGTCGGCCCGCGCTATTGCCCCTCGGTCGAGGACAAGGTGATGCGTTTCGCCGACAAGGACAGCCACCAGATTTTCCTGGAACCCGAGGGGCTGGACGACCCGACCATCTATCCCAACGGCATCTCGACCTCGTTGCCCGAGGACGTGCAGGACGCCTTTCTGCGCACCATCCCGGGGCTGGAAAAGGTGCGGATCATCCGCCCCGGCTACGCCATCGAGTATGATTTCGTCGATCCGCGCCAGCTCAAACGGTCGCTTGAAACCCGGGCCGCCCGCGGGCTGTTCCTCGCCGGCCAGATCAACGGCACCACCGGCTACGAGGAAGCCGCCGCCCAGGGGCTGATCGCCGGTCTGAACGCGGCGCTGGCCGCCGGCAGCGGTGGCACGGCGGCGCCGTTCATCGTCGATCGGGCGGATGCCTATCTCGGCGTGATGATCGACGATCTCACCACCCAGGGCACCCGCGAGCCCTATCGCATGTTCACTTCCCGCGCTGAGTATCGGCTGCGGCTGCGTGCCGACAATGCCGACCAGCGACTGACCCCGCTCGGCATGGCGCTGGGCTGTGTCGGTGGTATTCGCGCGGCGGCTTATACCGCCAAGGAAGCCGCACTGGCGCACGCCCGCCAGCTGCTGGAGCGCCACGCGCTGACGCCGGTGCAGGCGGCGCGCGCCGGTCTGGCGGTCAATCAGGACGGCGTGCTGCGCACCGGCTTTGATCTGCTGCGTTATCCCGATATCGACTGGGCCCGCCTGGCGGCGCTGTGGCCGGCCCTCGACGAGGTATCGCCGGCGATCGCCGCCCAGGTGGAGACCGACGGCAAGTACGCCAGCTACCTTGCCCGTCAGGAAGCGGATGTCGCCGCCTTCCGCCGTGACGAGTCGCTGGAGCTGGCGGACGACCTCGACTATGCCCAGGTCTATGGCCTGTCGGCGGAAATCCGCGAGAAGCTGGCGCGGGCTCGTCCGGCGACGCTCGGGGCGGCGTCGCGGGTGCAGGGCATTACCCCGGCGGCGCTGACCGCCCTGCTCGCCCATGTCAAGAAGGCCGCCCGCGCGGCTCGTGCCGCCTCGGCATGACCAACCTCGCCATGACCGACTCCGCCATGACCGACTCTGCAATGACCGCGACACCCATCGACCCTGCCCCCTACGGTCCCGAGCAGCTCGCCGCCGATCTCGATGTTCCACGTGGAACAATCGAGGCGCTGGCCCGCTACCTCGCCCTGCTGCGCGACTGGCAGCAGAAGCTGAACCTGGTCGGTCCTGCTACCCTGCCCGACGCCTGGCGCCGGCACATCCTCGATTCGGCCCAGCTGTGGCGGCTCGTGGAGGCGCCCGACACCAAGGTGTGGATGGACATGGGCGCCGGCGCCGGTTTTCCTGGCCTGGTGATGGCGATCATGGGTGCCCGTCATGTCCATCTGGTGGAGTCGATTGCCAAGAAATGCCGCTTTCTCGAAGCGGTGGTCGAGGCGCTGGGGCTGGCGGAACGGGTGACCGTGCACAATGCCCGGCTGGAGGCGCTGCCGCGCTTCAAGGTCGATATTTTGACGGCCCGAGCGCTGGCAAAAGTGACGCAATTGTTTGACTGGGGCCACCCCTTCGCGGCATCATCAAGCCGCTGGATTCTCCCCAAAGGTCAGGATGTCGAGGCCGAACTGGCGGAGGCGTCAGCCGCCTGGAGATTTCAACACCAGCTTCACGCCAGTCTGTCTGACCCCCGCGGGCGGATCATTGAGGCGTGGGACGTGCAGCGAAAGGCCAAACGATGACCCTTGCCGGCCCCACCCGCCGCCTGATCGCCGTCGCCAACCAGAAGGGCGGCGTCGGCAAGACGACCACCACCATCAACCTCGCCACCGGGCTGGCCGCCGTCGGCCGCAAGGTGCTGGTGATCGATCTCGATCCGCAGGGCAATGCCTCGACAGGCCTCGGGCTGGACCGGGCGCATCGGGCCATTTCCTCCTATCAGGTGCTGCTCGGCGAAGCGACGGTGGCGGAGGCGGCCCAGCCGACCGTGGTGCCCGGCCTGTCCATCGTACCCTCGACGGTCGATCTGTCGGGGGCCGAGATCGAGCTGGTGGACATGGAGCGGCGCAGCCACCGGCTCAAGGACGCGCTGGGGGACGTGGAAGCGGCCTATGATTTCGTCCTGATCGATTGCCCGCCGTCGCTGGGCCTGCTGACCATCAATGCGCTGATCGCCGCCCAGTCGGTGCTGGTGCCGCTGCAGTGCGAGTTCTTCGCGCTGGAAGGCCTGTCGCTGCTGCTGCAGACCATCGAGCGGGTGCGCGCCAACTTCAACCCCGGCCTCAACATCCTCGGCGTGGTGCTGACCATGTACGACAAGCGCAACCGGCTGTCGGACCAGGTGGCGGCGGACGTCAAGAGCTGCCTCGGTTCGGTGGTGTTCGACACCGTGATCCCCCGCAACGTCCGTCTGTCCGAAGCGCCGTCGCATGGCAAGCCGGCGCTGCTCTACGATCACCGCTGCCTCGGCTCCGAGGCCTATATGCGGCTCGCCTCGGAAATGCTGCGGCGCACAACGAGTCCGGCGGAAGCTGCCTAACATACTGTAAGGATTGAGAAAATGGCGGAAGCGAAGCGGCCATCGGGGCTGGGGCGTGGGTTGTCGGCGCTGCTGGGCGACCTGCAGGCAAGCGTGCCGGCGACGGCGACGGCGCCGGCCCAGGCCGCGCCCGCCGAGCCGGCGGGCGTCGTGCAGCCGGCCTCGGGCTCCCTCGCTGTTGTCAGTGGCGGCGTCACCCGGCTGCCGATCGAGAAGATCATCGCCAACCCCCGGCAGCCGCGACGCCACTTCGCCGAGGAAGCGCTGAACGACCTTGCCGCTTCGATCCGGGAGCAGGGCGTGCTGCAGCCGTTGCTGGTCCGGCCTGCCCCCGGCAAACCTGGCCTGTACGAGATCGTCGCTGGTGAACGGCGCTGGCGCGCTTCGCAGCGGGTGCCGCTGCACGAACTGCCGGTGCTGGTGCGCGAGCTCGACGAGGCGACGACGCTGGAAATCGCGCTGATCGAGAACATCCAGCGTCAGGACTTGAACCCGATCGAGGAGGCCGACGGCTATCGCCGGCTGATGGACGAGTTTGGCCATACCCAGGAGGAAGTCGGCCGGCTGGTCAGCAAAAGCCGCAGCCACGTCGCCAACCTGTTGCGGCTGCTCGACCTGCCCCCCTATGTGCGGGCGCTGGTGGCCGAGGGCGCGCTGTCGATGGGCCATGCCCGTGCCATCGCCGCGACCCCCGATCCGGCGGGGCTCGCCGACAAGGTGGTCGAGGAAGGCCTGAGCGTACGCCAGGCCGAGCTGCTGGCCCAGGCCGCCAAGCAGACCGTTACCACCACCCGGGCGCCCAAGCTGAAACCCGGCAAGGATGCCGACACCGTGGCGCTGGAGCGCGACCTGGCGGCGGCGCTCGGCATGAAGGTGGAAATCGCCGACCAGGGCGGCAAGGGCGTGCTCACCGTGCGTTATGCCTCGTTCGACCAGCTCGACGAGCTGTGCGGCCGGCTGACCAGCCGGGGGCTGTGACGACAGCCGAGCCTCTATCCGCGCCTTGAGGCCAAGCTGGCACGCGCCCTCGCTTACCGGAGCCAGGCTGCTCGTTCCTGTTGCGTGATGTGTGCGCTGAATGACATCAGCATCAATAAATCAGAAAATAGGCAAAAATCTGAAATAAGATATTCGCTGGCGAACGAATCTGACATATGGGATCAATAATGTCAGATTGAGGGAAGTTTCTCAAATATGGATCTTTCAGCCTATCAGGCAGAGCGACCAGAGGCCCACCTGGAATATCGCAGCTTTCTGCCTGAGTTAATCAATCATGGCTGGACGATATCCGATCCGCAGGTACTGCAGCTACTGGGTCAAGCGGATCGGGCGCTTGGCGAACTCAATGCCTTTGCTCAACTGATTCCCGATATCGAGTTTTTCATTCGCATGTACGTGGCGAAGGAAGCCACACAATCGAGCCGCATCGAGGGCACTCAGACCAACATCGAAGATGCATTCAAGGATGCCGAGGATCTGCTCCCCGAGGTGCGTGACGACTGGAGCGAGGTGCAGAACTACATTCGTGCCATCACGTTCGCTATCGACAGCCTGGAACGCCTGCCTCTCTCAAACAGGCTGCTGCGAGATACACACGCCATCCTGCTGGACGGTGTGCGCGGCGAAACCAAACGACCGGGCGAGTTCCGAATCAGCCAGAATTGGATTGGGGTGAGTTTGAAAAACGCCGCCTTTGTGCCACCCCACCATGATCATGTCCCCGACTTGATGAGCGACCTGGAGAAGTTCCTGCATAATGCCGACATCATGGTGCCGCCACTGATCAAGATTGCGATTGCCCATTACCAGTTCGAGACAATCCACCCATTCCTCGACGGTAATGGGCGACTGGGGCGCCTGATGATCTCGCTCTATTTAGCGTCCGAAAAGCTGCTGGTGCGTCCGGCGCTCTATCTGTCCGACTACTTCGAACGGAACAAAACCGCCTATGTCGACCACTTGATGGCCGTGCGGCAGGGCAACCACATGCGCGAATGGCTGATCTTTTTCCTCCATGGCGTCGAGGAAACCGCGCGAGCCTCAGCCGGCGTATTTCGGTCAATTCTGGCGCTCAAGGAACGCATTGAACGCGAGGTTCTGCCGCGCTTCAGCCATCGCCGTCAAGCAAACTCCCAGCAGCTCATGCGCAACCTTTATGCCCGGCCCGTCATTGACGTGAAGGCGGCTACCGAAATGCTGTCCACCACAACCAATACGGCAGCCTCGCTGATCAACGATATGGTTGAGCATGGCGTTCTTCTGGAGGTGACAGGCCAGCGGCGAAACCGGCTATTTTTGTTTCACGAGTATCTTGAGCTGTTCCGCAAGTAGTGCCGAGGGGCGGAGTGAAGCACGCCTCAGCGCTCGCCGCGGGGGCGCACCGATAGCGCTAGCAGGCCCTGATGGGCGATGACGTCGCCGGCGCCGCCGGCGGTCTTGATGGCGCGCTCCGCCTCCAGCATCCGGACAATGGCGCTCTTCAGCCGCTCGGCCGACCAGCGGCGGGCCTGGCCTGCCACCAGTTCCTTTTCCTTCCAGAAAACCGGCGGCCGCAGCGCGCCAATGGCGGCGTCCAGCGCCTCGCCATCGGCCATGCGGGCGCGGATGTCGAGCAGCTGCCACAACCGGCGGGACACAGCGCGCAACAGCGCGATGCCGGCCTCGCCTTCCTCGGCCAGCCGGTCGATCTGGCGGGCGACCTCGTCCGGGCGCTGGCCGAGCACGGCGTTGACCAGCTTGTCATAGCCGGCCTGGCCGAAATCAGCGCCAATGGCTTCAAGGTCGGCCTCGGTCACCGCGCCATTGCCGCCGGTCGCCACGCCCTTGTACAGCGCCAGCTTGTCCAGCTCGTTGCGGGCGATGTCGCGTTCCGGGCCAACCGCCCGCATCAGCAGCTCCAGTGCGTCGCGGTCCAGCGACAGCCCGCGCGCCTGGGCCTCCGTCTGGAGGAACTGCGTCAGCCGGGCGCCTTCCTCGGCGTAGCAGGCGATCGCCAGTGCCGCCGGGCTCTCCTCGGCCAGCTTGCGCAGCTTGGAGGTCTTGGCCAGGTCCCCGGCCGTGGCCACCACCAGATTGCCCGGGGTCGCCAGTTCCAGCAGCGCCTCGACGCCGGCCAGCGCGGCATCGGCGATGCCGGTGACGCGGATCAGCTTGGCGTCGCCGAGAAACGGCAGGCTGGCGGCCTCGTCGGCCAGCCGGCTGGTGTCTTCCGCCGCCTGCTTGCCGTCCAGCTCCACCACCGCGAACGGGTCGTTGAGGTCGGCGACCACCTGGGTGGCGAAGGCCCGCGCCCGCTCGCGGATCAGTGCGTCGTCCGGCCCGAACAGCAGTACCAGGCGAACGCCCGGCTCCAGCCGTTTCAGCGCCGCCTGAAGCTGGGCGGCGTTGGGTTTCACCGGGTGGCGCCGGCGGCCGCCGGCCCGCTGGTCCTGAAGTGCAGCCCGAGCCGGGCGGCGATGGCGCGGGCGGCAAGAGTGGCGTTGCGTTCGCGCGCGGTCTGCTCGGCGGCGACCACCGCGTATTCGCTCTGCACCACGTCGATGCCGGCGTCCGACCGCGCCCGGTCGGTGAGCACCACCTGATTGCTGGCGAGATCGACCAGCTGATAGTCGGCGACCAGCGACACCCGCTTGCGCGCCACCGATTCGTCGCCGCGGATACCGAAGCCCTCGATGGTCTCGGTCATCTTGATGTCCAGCCGGTACCGGACGCTGCCTTCCGGGCGGATCACCCGCAGCAGCTCGTCGCGCAGTAATTGCCCGGCGCGATCCGGCAGCAGCGGCACCTCGATGCCCGCCAGCTGCTGTGCCGCCACGCCCTGGCTGCCGTCGGCATAGATCGGCTGCAGGCCACAGCCGGGCAGGCCCGCCATCAGCGGGGCGGCCAGCAGCATCAGGGCGAGACGGCCGCGCATCAGGCGACCAGATTGACCAGGCGATCGGGCACCACGATCACCTTTTTCGGCGTGGCGCCGGCGAGCGCCCGCTGCACCTTGTCGGAGGCCATCGCGGCGGCCTCGGTGGCGGCCTTGTCCAGACCCTTGGCGAGCACCAGCGTATCGCGCAGCTTGCCGTTGACCTGGATGGCGATGGTCACCTCGTCGACCGCCAGCAGCGCCGGATCGGCCACCGGCCAGGCGGCTTCCGCCACCAGCCCGTCCTGACCCATGTCGCTCCAGGCTTCCTCGGCCAGGTGCGGCATCATCGGCGCCACCAGCTGCACCAGCACCAGCAGGCCCTCGCGCTTGGCCAGGCCCAGCGCGTCCGGGGTGCCGGCCAGTGTGTTGACGAATTCGTACAGCTTGGCCACCGCCTTGTTGAACTGCAGCCCGGCGACATCGCGGGTGACGCCATCAATGGCTTTGTGGGTCGCCTGACGCAGCTTGCGGGCAGCGTCGGCATCGCTGTCGGCGTCGGCGTCACGGACCTCAGGCCAGCTTTCGGCGACCAGCCGCCAGATGCGCTGGGTGAAGCGCCAGGCGCCCTCGATGCCGGACTCGGTCCAGTTGAGGTCGCGTTCCGGCGGGCTGTCGGAGAGCATGAACCAGCGCACGGCATCAGCACCGTACTGATCGACGATTTCCGTGGGATCGACCGTGTTCTTCTTGGATTTGCTCATCTTTTCCGAGCGGCCCAGAGTCACGGACAGCCCGGTTTCCTTCTCGAACACGCCGTCGTCGCGCTTTTCCACCTGGCCCGGTTCGAGCCAGCGGCCATCGAGCGCCTTGTAGGTCTCGTGACAGACCATGCCCTGGGTGAACAGACCCTTGAACGGCTCCTCGATGTCGATCTTGCCGACCGCCTTCAGCGCGCGGGTGAAGAAGCGGCTGTACAGCAGGTGCAGAATCGCGTGCTCGACGCCGCCGATATACTGGTCCACCGGCAGCCACCACTCGGCGGTGGCCTTGTCGAACGGCCGGTCGCCGGGCTGGCTGGCGAAGCGGATGAAGTACCAAGAGGAATCGACAAAGGTGTCGAGGGTGTCGGTCTCCCGCCGGGCCGGCTTGCCGCAGCTCGGGCAGTCGACATGCTTCCAGGTCGGGTGATGGTCGAGCGGGTTGCCCGGCTTGTCGAAGGTGACGTCGTCCGGCAGCGTCACCGGCAGCTGGTCGCGCGGCACCGGCACGGCGCCGCAAGCCTCACAGTGGATGATCGGGATCGGCGTGCCCCAGTAGCGCTGGCGGCTGACGCCCCAGTCGCGCAGGCGATAGGTGGTGGTGCCCTTGCCCCAGCCCTCGGCCTCGGCACGAGCGATGGCGGCGGCCTTGCCGTCCTCGACGCTCATGCCGTCCAGAAAGCCGGAGTTGGCCAGCCGGCCGGGGCCGTCATAGGCTTCCGCGTCCACCGCGAAGGTGGCCGGGTCGGCATCCGCCGGCACCACGACGGCCTTGACCGGCAGATCATACTTGCGGGCGAAGTCGAGGTCGCGCTGGTCGTGCGCCGGGCAGCCGAAGATGGCGCCGGTGCCATAGTCCATCAGCACGAAATTGGCGATGTAGACCGGCAGCTCCCAGTTCGGGTCGAACGGGTGACGGACGGTGAAGCCGGTGGCGAAACCCAGCTTCTCGGCGGTCTCGATGTCGGCGGTCGCGGTGCCCGAGCGGCGGCACTGGGCGATGAAGGCGGCGGCCTCCGGGTTGCCTTGGGCGACCGCATCGGCCAGCGGATGGTCGATGGCGATGGCACAGAAGCTGGCGCCGTAGAGCGTGTCGGGCCGGGTGGTGAACACCTCCACCGTTTCCAGCGTGTCGCCGCTGGCCAGCGTGGCCGGCCGGGCGAGCTGGAAGCGGAACTTCAGACCGGTCGACCTGCCGATCCAGTTCTCCTGCATCAGCCGCACCTTCTCGGGCCACTGGTCGAGCGTGCCCAGCCCGGCGAGCAGGCTGTCGGAGAAGGCGGTGATCTTGAGGAACCACTGGGACAGCTTGCGCCGCTCGATCGGCGCGCCGGAGCGCCAGCCGCGCCCGTCGATCACCTGCTCGTTGGCCAGCACGGTCATGTCGACCGGATCCCAGTTGACCCAGCTTTCCTTGCGATAGACCAGATCGCCGGCCAGCAGGTCGAGGAACAGTGCCTGCTCCTGACCGTAATAGGCGGGGTCGCAGGTCGCCAGCTCGCGCGACCAGTCGATGGCGAAGCCCAGCAGTTTCAGCTGGTCGCGCATGGTGGCGATGTTGGCGTAGGTCCAGTCCTTGGGGTGGACCTTCTTCTCGAAGGCGGCGTTCTCGGCCGGCATGCCGAAGGCGTCCCACCCCATCGGGTGCAGCACTTCATAGCCCTGGGCGCGGCGGAAGCGGGCGATGACGTCGCCCATGGTGTAGTTGCGCACGTGGCCGATGTGGATGCGCCCCGACGGATAGGGGAACATCTCCAGCACATAGGCCTTGGGCCTGGCCGTCTGGTCATGGGCGCGGAAGGTGGCCCGCTCCTCCCACACGCGCTGCCACTTGGCCTCGGCGGCCTTCGGATTGTAACGGGTCATTGCGGTTCTTCGGACTGTCGTCGGTTGCTATGCGGATTTCAGGAGGCGTCGCCCACCGAGCCCTGGCGCAGCTGCCGGGCCCGGGTGAGGATCGCTTCCTCCAGCTTCTGCACGGTGCCGGCCCGCACCACGGCATCCACCCAGGCGCCGTTCTGCAGTTCCTGACGCTGGGTCGAGACCTTCAGCGCGTCGGCGCGCAGATCCTTGTCGAGGATGAACACCGACACCTTGACGCGCTCGGCGGGCGTCTTGGGGTTGACGTACCAGTCAGTGAGGATGACACCGCCGTTGGAGTCCACCTGGGCCATCGGCATGAACGCCAGGGTGTCGAGGGTGGCGCGCCACAGGTAGCTGTTGACGCCGATCTGGGTGATGCGCGCCGGCGCCAGCTTGGCGGGTGCCGGCCGGTCGCTGCCGCCGCACGCGGCCAGCAGGCCAACCATGCCCAAAACCATCAAGTTCCGCCCGCGCACTACCATGTCTGCCTCATTCGACTCGGGGGACAATGTGTCCCGTAAGCGGTCCTTATAGACATGCGCCGGCCAACAGGCCAAGGCCTCAACAGCGCGTCGGCGGCTGCCCGGCGCACGAGTCTGTGGATTCGTCGCCACAGTTTCGCCCCATTGGACTTCAAAAGGCGGATAAAGCGACGGAAAGTCTGGAAATACCACGTATCAAACGCCATAGGAGGGTCAGGGAAGAGTCGAATCATGACCAGGTGGGCATATCTTGCGGGTCTTGCGATGACGGTCGTGGCAGTCAATGCCGCCGCCGCCAGTCCCGTGCGCGCCACCGGCACCAGTCAGTCCCGGGATGGCCAGGCTAGGGATTCCCAGGCCCGGGATGCCAAGGCCTCGACCTCCTACCTCTATTTCCGCGAGAGCGACTCCAGCATCAGCCTCGACCCGCAGGGACCGGGCGCGCTGAAGCCGGCGCTGATCGATGCCAGGCAGCCGGCACGGGCCGTCGCCTCGCCGCTGCGCGACGGCCGCGCCCGCAGCGCCGAACGTTCGTTCCTGTTCACGCCATCGGGCAAGGTTGACCGCAAGGCCTTCACGGTTGGCGTGACCTCGCGCGCCGCTGTCGCCAGCGCCGCCGACAAGACCGCGCCGACCTTCGACGTCGCCGGTTATAATGTCGGCATGGCGCTGGGCTATCAGGGCTTCTCGGTCGAGGCCGGCTACAGCCGCGTCGACGACATCCGCCGCGCCAGCGCGTCGGCCGAGGGCGTCGATGTCGGGCTGTCCTACCGCGGCAAGGACTGGAAGACGACGCTGCAGGTCGCGGGCGAACGCTATGGCGACGCTGACCACCCGACCACGCTGGGCATCGACAAGAGCTACAGTGTCGAGCTGGGGGGCAGCTATCTGCTGACGCCGCGCCTGAGCGTCAACGGCGGTGTCAAGTATCAGGTCACCCATCCGACCGCCGCCATGCGCGCCGGCGAGTCCGACCAGGTCGGCGGCACCGTCTACCTCGGCACCAACTTCAAGTTCTAAGGCGTTTCGCGGCGCAGTGCTGGTGTCAGTGCGCAGGTCGGCCGTGCCACGCGTCGATGGCCCCCCAGCCATGCGCCCGCCGCAAATGCCCCGCCTGATGTGACGTCATGCCACCCAATGCCAGCACGGGCAGGCCGGCGGCGCGGGCCAGACGGGCGAAACCAAGCGGCCCCAGCACCTTGCCGCCTGGGTGGCTACGGGTGGCGAATACCGGCGACAGGAAGGCGGCATCAGCGCCCAGCCGGCGGGCGCGCACCAGCGCCGGCCGGCTGTGCGCCGCCACCGTCAGCCGGAAGCGGCGGTGCGGCCGTCGTTTGCCTGCGCACCGTGCCAGCTGTTCCGGCAAATGGGCGCCGTCAGCACCGGTCCGTAACGCGGCCAGTATCGGCCCTGCCACCAGTACCACATGGCGGTGGCGGCGGGCGGCGCGCACCAGGGCCGCGACCCGTGCCCGCCCGCCCTCGCGAACCCGGACGATGACGCCGACATCGCGCGGCAGCCCGGCGATCAGCGCCAGGGCATCGTCGCCCAGACGATCGTCGGTGAAAAACCAGCGGGAAGGGAGCATCGAGGGAAGCATCAAGGACATCGCGGCACGGGTCTGCAGGTTTAACCCATTGATTATAAATTGATTCACGTTTGAGAGGGCTGCGACATCGCTTCCATCCCGAACGATCAGCCTGTATAGCTCGGCCATGCCCGATCCAGCCACCCCTGTTCCCGCTCCCGCTCCCGCTCCCGCTACGGCCGCCGGACGACTGACCGCCGTGTTCGACCGCATCGCCCGAGCCGCCCGCCCGGCCGGCCGCGATCCGGCCGATGTACAGCTGATCGCCATTTCCAAGACCTTCGGCGCCGATGACATCCGGCCGCTGCTCGCCGCCGGCCAGCGCGCGTTCGGCGAGAACCGGGTGCAGGAAGCGCAGGCCAAATGGCCGGCGCTCAAGGCCGACTACCCGGACGTGCGGCTGCATCTGGTCGGCCAGCTGCAGTCCAACAAGGCGGACGACGCGGTGGCGCTGTTCGATGCCATCCACAGCCTCGATCGCGAGTCGCTGGCCCAGGCGCTGGCGCGTGCGATGGCCAGGCAGGGCCGCCGGCCGGACCTGTTCATCCAGGTCAACATCGGGGCGGAACCGCAGAAGGGCGGCGTCGCGCTCGACGAGCTGCCGGCGTTGCTGGAACAGGCGCGCGGCCTCGACCTGCCAGTGGTCGGCCTGATGTGCGTGCCGCCGGCCGACCAGGCGCCGTCGCCGTTCTTCGCGCTGCTGGCCAAGCTGGCCCGCCGCCATGGCCTGGCGCGGCTGAGCATGGGCATGTCCGGCGACGTCGAGGCAGCGGTGCAGCTGGGCGCCACCGACGTGCGGGTCGGCTCGGCGCTGTTCGGCGC
>CAUJIW010000174.1 GCA_963205175.1 Pseudomonadota bacterium | reverse complement strand
TGCTCAAGCGCGCCAACCGGCACGGCCTGATCGCCGGCGCCACCGGTACTGGCAAGACAGTGACGTTGCAGGTGCTGGCCGAGGGGTTCTCCCGCGCCGGCGTGCCGGTGTTCATGGCCGACGTGAAGGGCGATCTGGCCGGCATGGCGATGCCGGGCTCACCCACCCATCCGGCTCATGCCAAGCTGGCGGAGCGTGCGGCGACCCTGGGGCTGGACGACTGGGCCTATGCCGACAATCCGGTGGTGTTCTGGGACCTGTTCGGCGAGCAGGGCCACCCGGTGCGCACCACCGTGTCCGAGATGGGGCCGCTGCTGCTGGCCCGCCTGCTGGGGCTCAACGACACCCAGGAGGGCGTGCTGACCATCGCCTTCCGGCTTGCCGACGACGACGGCCTGCTGCTGCTGGACCTGAAAGACCTCCAGGCGATGCTGACCTATGTCGCCGAGAATGCCGGGGCTCTGTCGAGCCGCTATGGCAACGTCTCGAAGGCGACGGTGGGCGCGATCCAGCGCCAGCTGCTGCAACTGGAGTCGCAAGGCGGCGACCATTTCTTCGGCGAGCCGGTGCTGGACATTCACGATTTCATCGCCGTCGATGACCAGGGGCGCGGCCAGGTCAACATCCTCGCCGCCGACAAGCTGATGGCCAGCCCCCGGCTGTACGGCACCTTCCTGCTCTGGCTGCTGTCCGAGCTGTTCGAGACGCTGCCGGAGGTGGGCGACCCGGACAAGCCGAAGCTGGTATTCTTCTTTGACGAAGCCCACCTGTTGTTCGACGAGGCGCCCAAGGCGCTGGTGGACAAGATCGAGCAGGTGGTGCGGCTGATCCGTTCCAAGGGTGTCGGCGTCTATTTCATCAGCCAGAACCCCATCGATATCCCCGAGGATGTCGCCGGCCAGCTCGGCAACCGGGTGCAGCACGCGCTGCGTGCCTTCACCCCGCGCGACCAGAAGGCGGTCAAGGCGGCGGCCGAGACCTTCCGGCCCAATCCGAGGCTCGATGTCACCCAGGCGATCACCGAGCTGGCGGTCGGCGAGGCGCTGGTGTCGCTGCTGGCGGCCGACGGCACGCCGTCGATGGTCGAGCGGGCGCTGATCTGCCCGCCGCGCTCGCGGCTGGGGCCGCTGACGCCGAAGGAGCGGCAGGTGATGATCCAGACCTCGCCGCTGGCCGGGCGCTATGACCAGGCGGTGGACCGCGAGTCAGCCTACGAGATGCTGGCCGGCAAGGCGGCGGCGCAGGCCGCCGTGGTCGACGACAGGAAGGCGCAACTGGAGGCGGTGCGGCTGGAGCGCGAGCAGCTGCGGCTTGACGAGGCGCGGGCCCGTGCCCAGCGCGCCGCCGCGCGACCGGCCGCCCGGGCACCGCAGAGCATGACCGAGAAGATGGTGACGTCGATGGCCCGTTCGGCGGCCTCGTCGATCGGCCGGCAGGTGGCCAACCAGGTTGGCCGCGGTCTGCTGCGGGGTCTGCTCGGCGCGCTGCTGAAATAGCATCACCGGAAAAGGCGACGACCGGCCGCACGGGGCGACCGGTCGTCCGGGGTGATCCTGATGTCGGGTCAGGCGGCGCGCAGCCGGGCGATCAGTGTCGTCATTTGCTGCTCCAGGTCATCGGCGGTGGCGGCAAGATGCCGGGCCTGGCTGGACAGGACCTGGGCATCGCCGTTCGCGACATCGCTGTGAACGGCAACGTCGGCGATGGTGGTGGAGACCCGGGTGGTGTCGGCTGAGGCCTGCTGGGCGCTGCGGGCAATCTCGGCGGTCGCCGCGCGCTGCTCCTCCACCGAGCCCGAGATGGCCTGGGCATAGTCGCGCACCTCGCCGACGATGGCGTCGACCCGGCGCATCGCCTCGACGGCGGCCACCACCTGCGCCTGAATGGCCTGCACCTGGCTTGCCACTTCACTGGTTGCGTGCGCGGTCTGGTTGGCAAGGCTCTTGACCTCGCTGGCGACGACCGCGAAGCCCTTGCCGGCTTCGCCCGCGCGCGCCGCCTCGATGGTCGCGTTGAGCGCCAGCAGATTGGTCTGGTCGGCGATGGCCTGGATCATGGCGACGATTTCACCGATGCGCTGGGCCGCGTTGTCGAGCTCGGCGATGGCGCCGTTGGACGACGCGGAGGCGCTGCTCGCCTGCTCGGTCGCTTCCGCCGACTGGCGGGCGCGCGAGGCGATGTCCTGCAACGATGCCGACAGTTCCTCGGCCGCCGAGGCGACGGTCTCGACATTCAGCGAGGTGCTGCTGGCGGCGTCGGCCACGGTCTTGCTCTGCTGGTCGGTCTTGCTGATCGAGTCGGCGACACGGCCGGCGGCGGTCTGCATGTCGTCGGCATAGCGGCGGACCGTGGTCACCAGCGAGCCGATGGCCTGCTGGAACTCGTCGGCCATCTGCGCCACGGCCTGACGCCGCGCGCGTTCGGCTTCCTCGGCTGCCAGTGCCTCGGCGTCCTTGAGCGCGCGGGCGGCTTCCGCCTCGGCGGCGGCGCGGGCGGTCGCCATTTCCGTTTCCCGCTGGGCGGCGGCGTCCTTGTCCTGTTGCAGGGCGCGGGCCTGCTCAAGGCTGGCGCGGACCTCCAGCAGGGCGGCGTCGGTGGCGGCGAAGGAGCGCTCCAGCGTCACGCAAAGCCAGCCCAGGGCGCCGGCCTCGGCGAGCAGGATCACCGCGTGCAGCACCACGCGGCCGAAGTCGGCGCCGTCGGGGAAAACCGCGGCCGGCCAAAGGAAGTTGAACGCGAGGTGGTGCACCGCGGTGATGACGGTGCCCGCCGCGATCGCCCGCCAGTCGCAGAACAGCGCCAGCATGGCGAGCGAGGCGAAGTAATACATGTGCATGTCGATCTGCCACACCTTGGGCACATCGAGCACCAGCGCGGAGACGATCACCATCTGCGCCACGGCGATGATGGTGCGGGTCAACGGCGACGGCCCGGTCAGGCGCCAGCTCAGCGTCGAGGCGACGGCGCCGACGACGCAGACGATCACCGACGGCAGGCCGGCCACGGTGGCGAGGGTCGCCACACCGGCGACGATCACCACATTCAGCCACAGCCAGCCGATCATCAGACGGACGCCCTGTGTACGCAAGGTATCGAGATTCAGATTCATCGAATGTCACCTAGTCTTGAATTGCGTGGCGCCGCGGCCGGCACGCAGCCGGCGAAGCGGGAGCCGTCCAGAACCAGCCAGGCGCCGGCCGCGCGCAGACCGGCGCGGGCGCCGGTATGGGGCAGTTCGACCAGCCACAGCTGGCCGTCGAGGCGGCTGAGCAGCGGCAGGCCGCCGGCCCGGGTGATCGCGGCCAGGGCCCGGGCGCCGGCAGTGTCGCCTGGAAACCACGCCAGCACGCGGCGCGTCCGTTCATCGGGCCAGCTGGCGGCAACCAGCAATACCGCGCCGCAGGCGATCCCGATCACGACGACCAGCAGCTGCGCGAGGCCAGTGCGCGCCGCCGGGTGAGCATGAGTCGGGTTTGACCTTATCCACATGTGCAAGTTTCTACGGATGCTCGGTAAAGGATCATTTAACCGACTGATTCGGGCCGATTTGGTGCCGGCGGCGGATGCGGCGGATGCGGCGGGAACGGCCGGCGGCCGATACGACCGAAAGTCGAGGATTCCTGCGCCGTCCAAGTTCCGCTATAGTCTCCGCCAACCACGGGGCGGCTGGCTGTGCCCCGGTCATCGTGTGCCGCTGGCCGTTCGGGTCAGACTAAAGTCTATCGGGGGTGCGACACCGCGCGCCGGTCTGTCGCAGTTCTGCTTGATATAGGTCATCGCTGTGTTCGCGTGCTCAAGTGCATGAGGAACGCTGTAGTTTTGTCGAACGGCTCTAAGGGGGTACCGATGAGTCAAGCCTGCGCAACCGGTGGCGACGTAGCGCCGCCACAGAATACACCGACGTTCCTGGTCACCCTGATCAGTGGCGCCATGGCGATCCTCACCTTGTGGATCGCCAGCCAGACCCATGAGGGGCCGTACCGGTTCCACATGCTGGTGATGACCGGCTTCTTCCTGCTGGCCATTCTCTGGCTGACCAACCGCAAGCCCTATCAGGCGAAGGCGGGGGTGCTGGAATATAATGACGACATCGTCAAATACGGTGTCATCGCCTCGATCTTCTGGGGCATCGCCGGTTTCCTCGCCGGTGATGTGCTGGCCTGGCAGCTTGCCTTTCCGGTACTGAACTTCGATCTGTCGTTCATCAATTTCGGGCGCCTACGGCCGCTGCATACCAGTGCCGTGATCTTCGCCTTCGGCGGCAACGTGCTGCTGGCGACGTCGTTCTACGTCGTGCAGCGCACCTGCAAGGCCCGTCTGGCGGGCGACATCGCGCCATGGTTCGTGTTCTGGGGCTATCAGTTGTTCATCGTGCTGGCGGCCACCGGCTATCTGCTGGGCGTCACCCAGTCGAAGGAATACGCGGAACCGGAATGGTACGTCGACCTGTGGCTGACGGTGGTATGGGTCGCCTACCTGCTGGTGTTCCTGGCGACCATCATCAAGCGCGCCGAGCCGCACATCTATGTGGCCAACTGGTTCTACCTGGCGTTCATCATCACCATCGCCATGCTGCACCTGGGCAACAACGCCACCATTCCGGTGTCGCTCTACTCCTCGCAGAGCGTCATCATCTGGTCGGGCGTCCAGGATGCGATGATCCAGTGGTGGTATGGCCACAACGCGGTGGGCTTCTTCCTCACCGCCGGCTTCCTCGCCATCATGTACTATTTCGTGCCCAAGCGGGCGGAGCGGCCGGTCTATTCCTACCGGCTGTCGATCATCCACTTCTGGGCGCTGATCTTCCTGTACATCTGGGCCGGTCCGCACCACCTGCACTATACCGCGCTGCCCGACTGGGCGCAGACGCTGGGCATGGTGTTCTCGATCATGCTGTGGATGCCCTCCTGGGGCGGCATGATCAACGGTCTGATGACCCTGCGCGGCGCCTGGGACAAGATGCGTACCGACCCCATCATCCGCATGATGGTGGTGGCGGTCGCCTTCTACGGCATGTCGACCTTCGAGGGGCCGGTGATGTCGATCAAGTCGGTGAACGGGCTCAGCCAC
>CAUJIW010000173.1 GCA_963205175.1 Pseudomonadota bacterium | reverse complement strand
AGGCCATCGCGGCACTGGCAGCGGATATCGCCACGGCGCCGCAGGCCCGACCGCTCACCGTTGATCTTGAGGCCTGTACCGTTGCCACCGCCGATGGCCAGACCCAGGGCTTCGTCATGGCCGACGAAGCGCGCGACATGCTGCTGCACGGCCTGGACGCCATTGACCTGACCCTGCGCGACAAGGCGGCCATCGACGCGTTTATCGACGTCGACCGCCAGCGTCGCGGCTGGGTCTATCGCGCGACCACCTGATTCCTCGATTGCCGCGACATCATGCACGCCGCCGGGCTCTTGAGGCCCGGCGGCGTTGTCCGTTGGCGCGGGATGGGCCGGTTGGCGGGCGGTTTTTATCCGCTGGTTGGATAGTTGCCGCGCGTTCGCCCGTCGCGCGCGGTCCGATTGACATTTGTCATGTCTGAATTTCGGGCCGCCCTCGACAGTCGGCGACAGGCACCGATGCCTGACGACAGACGGAGCAACGCCGATGACGCAAGACAATCTGCCTCCTCCCTATACCAAGGTTGCCCGGCACGGGATGTTCCCCGTGCCGCAGCATGACGAGGTTGCGCGCTACAATTACCTGACGCTGTTCAATCGGTACCTCTCCGGCACCGTCGGCGCCGGTAACAGGATCGCCTACGACACGCGGGTGCTGCCGGCGTTCCGCGCCGAGCATGGCCGCGATCCGCAGGACCGCATGGAAGTGCGTGATGCGATGAACCGCGATCCGTGGCACCGCTTCTGGACCGCCATCAAGCGCAACAGCATGGAGATGCGCCAGCAGAACGGCCGCGCTATCGTGCTGCGACAGCTCGACGACCTGGATGCCCGTGCCCGCGCCCACAACGAAGGCGCCACGACCCTGCAACTCGACCCGACAATGCAGCAGCCGCGCTACATGACGGCGGTCGACATCCATTGCATGCCGGGTGGCTATGCCGGCGAGGAGCGTCCCGGTGACGTATCGGCCGGCGCCAACTACGACTCCGGTCTGTTCGCCACCACCGGCGGTGCGTTGGGCGCCTATTCCGACGGCGGCGGCCAGGCGCTGGTTGCCTGGGCGAAGGCCAACCGGCCGGACTGGAAGCCCAGGCGCATCCTCGATATCGGCTGCACCATCGGCCACAACGCCGTGCCGCTGGCCCAGGGTTTCCCAGAAGCCGAGGTGGTCGCCATCGACACCGCCGCACCGGTGCTGCGCTACGGTCACGCCCGCGCCAAGGCGCTGGGGGTCAACAACATCACCTTCGTTCAGGCCAATGCCGAGGATCTGTCGCGCTTCGAGGCCGGTTCGTTCGACTGGGTGCAGACCACCATGTTCCTGCACGAGCTGTCCTACGGCTCGATGCGGGCGATCATGGCCGAGATCGGTCGCGTGCTGGCGCCGGGCGGGCTGATGCTGCACGTCGAGCAGCCGCAGTACACGCCGGAGATGCCGCTGTTCGAGCAGTTCATGCGCGACTGGGATGCCTTCAACAATAACGAGCCCTTCTGGTCGGCCATGCACGGCATCGACCTGCCGGCGATGATGGCCGAGTTCGGCTTCCCCGCCGACAGCCAGTTCAAGGTTGGCGTCAAGGCGGTGGCCGATAAATCGGTGTTCCCGGCTTCGCCTAGCGGAGAGAAGGAAGATTATGGCCGGGCGGCTTCCTGGAACGCCTATGGTGCGTGGAAGCCCGTCAATGTGATCCAGATGGGAGAAGCAGCATGATCGCGACCACCACGACGCAGAGCATCGACTGGATCGAACGGGCGGGCGCCCGGCCGAAGGGGCGCCGGCCGATGATCAACGGCGACATCGCCCTCGAACAGCTGACCTCGATCCTGATGGCGGTTACCGCCGAGGTGTCGGTGCTGCGGGAGCGGCTTGATACCGTCGAGCGGCTGCTGGAGGCCAAGGGCAGCATCACCCGTGCCGATATCGAGGCCTATGCGCCGGATGACGCCGCGGGTCGTGAGCGCGGCCTGATGACCAGGGCCTATATCGCCCGGGTCATGCGCGGCATGCAGCAAACGATGGAGGCGATGGACAGCTTCGATCCCCCGATCGACGACATTGCCGAGGAATTGAGCCGAGGCTGACACGAAACGGCACCGCCGGGGCACATCCCGGTTCTCGACCATAGAAGGAAGAAAAGGGAAGAGCATAATGTTTGCAGAATTGGATGTGCTCCGGTGGGTGCATATCATCGCCATGGTCTACTGGCTGGGTGGTGAATGGGGTGTCTTCCAGACCTCCTACAATATCGTCAATCACCGGCTGACGATGGAAGAACGGCGGCGTCACCTAGAGACGGCCTATCGCATCGATATTCTGGCCCGCACGGGCATTCTCATGCTGCTGCCGCTGGGCCTGCACATGGGCCACCTGTTTGGCATCCAGCCCTATGGCGGCCACTGGCTGACCTTGATGTGGGTGGTGATGCTGAGCTGGCTGGCGCTGACCTGGTCGGCGTTCCTCACCCGCGAGACCGATACCGGCATCCGTCTGACCAAGATCGACGAGTATCTGCGCTATATCCTGATCCCGGCGATCTTCATCGTCTGCATCACGTCGTTGCTGGGCTATGGGCCGCTCAACACCGGTCCTGGCATGTACTGGTATCCGGCCAAGCTGGGGCTCTACGGCTTCACCCTGATCATCGGCCTTGGCCTGCGTTACATCATGCGGGCCTGGACTACCCGGTTCCGGGTGCTGGCACTGGGCCCGAACCCGGCCGAGGAGGCCGCGCTGGCGCGGGAAGTCGCCTTCGGCCGCTGGATGGCCTACGTTTACTGGATCACCATTTCGGGCATCTGCTTCCTGGGCGCCACCAAGCCCTTCTGAGCACGAAAAGCCTGCAACGAAAAAACCTCCGCAGGGGTCACCTTGCGGAGGTTTTTCATGTCCGGTGGCGGGCGTCGCGCGCGGCGGCGGGCGCCGGCCGCCGACTATTTCAGGCCAGCGAGGAACGCCAGTGCCTCGGCCTCGCTCACCACGTCGGCATATTTCGCGTTCATGTCGAACAGGTTGGCCTCATGAGGGGCGGCGTGACGGTCACCGCAGGCCTCGGCGATCACCGCCGTCTTGAAGCCGTGGGACATGGCGTCAACGCAGCTGGCGCGCACGCAGCCGCTGGTGGTGAGGCCGGTCAGCAGCACGCTGTCGATGCCGGCGGCGGTCAGTGTCGCGGCGAGCGAGGTGCCGAAGAAGGCGCTGGGATACTGCTTGGGCACCACCAGTTCGTCGTCGTGGGCGACCAGACCCGGACCCCAGGCGCCCATCGGGTTGCCCTGGGTGAAGTTGCGCAGCGGTCTGGCCTTCTCGAAGAAGCGCCCGCCATTGATGCCGCTGGGGTGATAGACGACGTTGGTGAGAATGACCGGCACGCCGGCGGCACGGGCGGCAGCGCGCACCCGCAGCGCGGACTCGAGGGCGCTGACGGCGCCCTCGCCGGCGAACAGATCGCAGTCGGGTTCGTAATAAGCCTGGCAGAAATCGATCAGGATCAGCGCCGGGCGCTGGCCGAAGCCGACGCGGTTGTTGTAGGCGCGCGCGTAGTTGGCGGCCAGGTCGTTGCTCATGGACGGGCTTCCTCTTCGAACAGCCAGGGCTGGACGGCGCGATGCCGGGTTTCAAACACGGCGATATCCTTGCCATGGGCGTTGAGCAAGACCGCCGTCTCGTCCCAGCCGTTGATGAGCGCCTGTTTACGATCGGGGGCAATGGCGAAGGAGAGGGGCGCCATGCCCTCGACGGCGATGATCTGCCCCGGCAGGTCGATGGTCAGCTCGGCACCGGCTTCAGCGAGGGCGGCGAGACGCGCGACATCAGCGGCGGGCAGCGTGACGGGCAGAACACCATTGCGGTAGCAGTTGGCATGGAAAATCTCGCCGAAACTGGGCGCGATCACGCAGCGGATGCCCCGCCCGAGCAGCGCCCACACCGCCTGTTCCCGGCTCGAACCGGAGCCGAAATTGGCACCGGCGACCAGGATCGGTGCATCGCGCCAGGGCGCGCGGTTGAGCACGAACTCCGGGCGTTCCTGCCCGTCGGCGGTGAACCGCCGGTCGTGGAAGGCATAGTTCCCCAGACCGTCGCGGGCAGTGATCAGCAGGAAACGCGCGGGATAAATGACATCGGTGTCGATGTTCTCCTCCGGCAGCGAGGCCGCGATACCGGTGAGGCTGGTGAAGGGCTGGATGGTCACGACAGCAGCTTTCGAACGTCGATGAGGTGGCCGGCGATGCCGGCGGCGGCGGCCATGGCCGGGCTCATCAGGTGGGTGCGTCCCCCCGGGCCCTGGCGGCCCTCGAAATTGCGGTTCGAGGTGCTGGCGCAGCGTTCGCCGGGCGCCAGGCGGTCATCGTTCATGGCAACGCACATCGAGCAGCCGGCATGACGCCATTCGAATCCGGCGGCGGTGAAAATACTGTCCAGTCCCTCGGCCTCGGCCTGTTGTCTGGTCTGTGTCGAGCCCGGTACGACAATGGCCTGCACGCCGGCCGCCACCGTGCGGCCGCGCACGACCTCGGCCGCCGCGCGCAGGTCTTCGATCCGGCCATTGGTGCACGAGCCGATGAACACCCGCTGGATCGCCACCTGCTCCAGTGGCGTGCCGGGCTTGAGGTCCATGTAGGCCAGCGCTTTCTCCGCGTGCCGCCGGGCGCTGTCGTCGGCGATGGCGGCCGGATCGGGGATCGTCGCCGTGATCGGCAGCGCCTCGTCCGGGCTGGTGCCCCAGCTCACGTGTGGCGCGATGCCGGCGAGATCGAGCGTCACCTGCTTGTCGTAGCCGGCGCCCACGTCGGTCCGCAATGTCCGCCAGTACGCCACCGCCTGGTCCCAGCGGCTGCCCCTGGGCGCCATCGGCCGACCGCGCAGATAGGCAAACGTGGTATCGTCCGGGGCAACGAGGCCAATGCGGCCGCCGGCCTCGATGGTCATGTTGCACAAGGTCATGCGGGCGGCCATCGACATCGCTTCAACCGCGGGGCCGGCATATTCGACGGCGTGGCCCTGGGCGCCAAGCGCGCCAACCTTGGCGATGAAAGCCAGCGCCACATCCTTCGCGGTGACGTGCGCCGGCAGGGTGCCAACGAGCTCGACCCGCATGGTCCTGGCCTTGCGCTGCTTCAGGCACTGGGCAGCCATCACCGTGCCGCACTCGCTGGCACCGATGCCGAAAGCCAGCGCGCCGAACGCGCCATGGGTGGTGGTGTGGCTGTCGCCGCAGACCAGTGTGATGCCCGGCAGGGTGAAGCCGCTCTCGGGACCGATGACATGGACGATGCCCTGGCCATCGCCCGTCAGCGCGCGATAGGGCACGTCGAACGCGGCGGCGTTTTCCTCCAGCTCGGCGACCTGGGCGCGTGCCAGCGGGTCGGCAATGTCGCCGCCACGCTGCCGGGTCGGTACTGCATGGTCGGCAACCGCGAGGTGTGTCCGTGGCCGGCGCAGTCGCCGGCCTGCCGCGCGCAAGGAGGCAAAGGCCTGCGGGCTGCTGACTTCATGGACCAGATGGCGGTCGATATAGAGCAGGGTTTCGCCGGTGGGCAGCTCGGCGACGGCATGGCTGTGCCAGAGCTTGTCATAGAGGGTCTGTGGAGCCGTCAACGCATCGGTTCCCGTGGCAAGAATCGTGGACAAGGAGTCACGACAGGGCGGGTTGCCACCTGGTGTCCCGCCCTGTCGTGCATGTTATCAGCGATTCGGCGTGGCGGCTTCAATATAGGCCGACAACAGTTGCTCGAAGCGCTCCGGCACTTCAACCGGCGGATAGTGGCCGACATCCGGCATGATGACCCGCGAGATCTGGGCCTGCTTCAGATATTCGGCGATCCGGTAGGCGGCCGATTCCGGCAACAGGTGATCACTTCCGCCCCATAGCAGCAGGGTCGGCGCCTTCACCTGCGACATCAATGTCGTGGCTTCCTTGCCATCGCCGATCCGGGCCACCATGGCGACAGGATATTTCTCAGGCGTGCGGCGGTTGAAGTCGTAATATTCCTCGCGCTTGGCGGCGGAAATTCGTTTGGGGTCGCCGGCGAAGTACGACAGGTACTCGTTCCAGAACGTCATGTCCTGGAAACCGGTCGCCTTGGCTTCCGCCTGCGCCTTGATGAAGCTTTCCGGCATCACCAGGTGGTCGGTCTTGACGGGGTCGGATGGCGTGTTGGACAGGATCAGCCGCTCCACCAGGTCCGGCCGCCTGGCGGCAAGGAACATGCCGAGCGTGCCGCCGGAGGAGACGCCGACGAAGGTGATCTTGTTGACACCCAGCTGCGCCAGCAGTTTCTCGGCGATGTCGGTCGGCTGTACGTTTTTCGCCACCTCGTCGGACACCCGCCCGGAAAGGCCGTAGCCCGGAATATCGTAGCGGATGACCCGGTATTTCGACTTCAGGCGATCGGCGATGCGGTCCCAGGTGCGCAGCGAACTGGCCGAGCCATGGACCATCAGGATCGCCGGCCCCTGACCTTCGTCCTTGTAATAGACCTCGGCACCGTCAATGTTGGCGATACGGCCGGCCGGGTCCTGGTACTTGGCGCGCAGCGCCTCGATGGTCAGGTAGGGCTTGTCGGATTGGGCGGGGGACTGAGCGAAGGCGGAGGCGCCCAGCAGGGTCGAGGCCAGCGCGATCGCGGCGACGGTGCGGCGTACAGCGGACATCACTTGCCTTTCAGGGTCGAGAGATAGGCGATCATGTCCGCCCGGGCCTTCGGGTTGGCCATGCCGGCGAAAGCCATCTTGGTGCCCGGCACCATCGCCGAGGGTCGCTTCAGCCAGGTGTCGAGCGTCTCGGGTGTCCAGGTGATGTTGGCCTTTGTCAGCGCCGGCGAGAACTTGTAGCCAGGAACCGCGGCCGCCTTGGCGCCAACGATGCCCGCCAGATTCGGGCCGACGCCGTTCTTGCCGCCAACATCGACGGTATGGCAGGCGCGGCACTGCAGAAACAGCTTGGCGCCCGCCTTGGCGTCGCCTGCCGGTGCCGCGGCCTGGGCGCTGGTGGCGGCCAGTGCGAGGAACGTGCCGGCAACGATCGCCGAAAGAGAGCGGTGGGATTTCCTGTGGTGCATCACGCGACTTCCCTCTTTACCTCATTACATGCATACCCGCCGCAGCGCGGACGAGGATGCTGTCATTGTTGATTTAGCCTGTTTTACATGAGCGCAGTCTGAACAGTGCCAGGCTGATGGCCCTCGGTGTGCAGCCTAGCGGCACGCATGATGGCTTCGGCGATGCCGGCAGTCGTTATCCGCCTAGTGGTCAAGGGGGATCGCCGGATCGACAGCACCCGGTCGCCGGTGTCGTCTCAGGCAGAGAAAGCGCGCCAAAACGGCTACGGTAAATGTGGTCGACGCGTCGAGCAGTCAGGGAGCCTTGCAGATGGAAATGAGCCGACGGACCTTCACGCTGGGAGCAGCCGCGGTGGGTGCTGCCGCCGCCATGGCGTCGCCCGCGCAGGCCGCCCGTAAGGCAGGCAAATCGGCCACGACGCGGCCGCTCGACGCCATTGTGCTGGGCGCCGGTGTCTCCGGCCTCAATGCCGCCTGGCTGCTGGAGCAGCAGGGCCTGAAAGTGCTGGTGCTGGAAGGCCGGCAGCGGGTCGGCGGCCGTGTGCACACGCTGTTCGATCTGCCAGGCGTGCCCGAAATGGGCTTCAACTCGATGGGTGACGGCTATGGTCGCGGCATCGATGCCGCCCATCGCGCCGGGGTCGAGCTGATCGAGGTCGGCAAGCGCTACATGCATGGCAAGCCGCAGGAGCTGGTGCTCGACGGCAAGCCGCTGACCCGCGAGCAGTGGGCGGCCGCGCCGTTCAATCCGCTGCCCGACGCGCTCAAGACGTCGATGCCGTGGGAAGTCACCAACAAGCTGATCGCCATGCACAATCCGCTGGAGGACTGGGCGGCGTGGCTGGACCCTGCTAACGCATCGCTCGACATCTCGCTCCACGCCTTCCTGACCCAGCAGGGGCTCAGCGATGCGGCCATCCGGCTGGTGAACGATGTGTCACCCTACTATGGCATCAATGCCTACGATGTTTCCGCCCTGATGCTGGAGTTCAACTCCGGGTTCGTGATGACGCAGATCAGTGCCGGACCGAACTCCTGGGCGATCAAGGGCGGCAACGAGAGATTGCCTCAGGGGATGGCGGCGCTGCTCAAGGGCGAGGTGCTGCTGGGTAAGGAAGTGGTGTCGATCGACAGCCGTACCGATGTCGCCGAGGTGCGGTGCGCCGATGGTTCGGTCTATCAGGCCGGACGTGTGGTCTGCTCGCTGCCGTTCTCGACGCTACGGCATGTGGCGATCACGCCGGGCCTGAGCGGCGCGCAGGCGCGGGCGGTGGCGACATTGCCCTATCAGCCGTTGTCGATGGCCTTCCTGACCGCAACCGAGCCGTTCTGGGAGCATGACGGCCGGGCGCCAGGCATGTGGACCAACTCGGCGCTGGGCACGGTGCTGCCGCAGCGGTTCGGGGCGACGGCCGACGAGGTGACCGGCCTGCTGGTACAGGCGCGTGGCGGCCTTGCCCGGCTGTGGGACCGTCTGGGCACGGAGGCCGCGCTGGCAAAAATCGTCGCCACCTTCGAGGAACTGCGTCCGGCGGCCAGGGGCAAGCTCAAGGCGCACCGGCTGTTCAGCTGGGAGGCGGAATATTTCAATGCCGGTGACTGGGCCTATTTCGCGCCCGGCCAGATCGCGTCTTTCGTGCCGACCATGGCCGAGCCGCACGGGCGTATCCATTTCTGTGGCGAACATACGGCGACCGGCGCCCGGGGGCTGGAAGGGGCGCTGGAATCGTCGGAGCGGGCGGCGCTGGAGATCCTGTCGCTGTGAACGGGTGACGAGGCCCGCGAACAGGAAAGGGCGGCCTCGGCCGCCCTTTGTTTTTCACCAGCCGGTAATTCGCCAGCCGGCGCGTCCCTTACAGGCCGAGCGCGCCGGGGTTCATCAGGCACTGAGGGTCCAGTGCCGCCTTCACCGCTTTCAGCAGGGCGGCGGCCTGCGGGTCCAGCCGCGGCTGGTAGGGGTAGGCGCGCCCGAGCTGGAAATGCGCCGCGCCGTGCTTCTGCATCAGGGCAACCGCGTCGCGCTTCAGGCTGTCGGCGGCCGCGCGGGCCTCGGGATTGGCGGGGTAGTCCGGCAGGCCGGCCAGATACTCCTCGCCGAGCGTCCGGCGATGATAGTCGGTGCGCGCATCCGGCCAGTAGATCGCGATTTCATAGAGAAAGCCGCTGGGGCCGGTGGGGCTGAACATGGTGCCGGTCCAGACGCCGTGCTTGTCCATGTCCGCCTTTCGCGCCGCCAGCAGGGCCTGGAAGGCTTCGTGGAAGGCCACCACGTCGTTCTGGTTAAAGACGCCGTGGATGGGTACCCAGCGTTCGCCTTTGGGGCCGAGGATATTGCCCAGCGGCGCGAACGGCATGGAGCGGACGAAGGCCGGCACGGTGTTGGCGATCTCGCGGCCATGGGGCGCGATGATCGCGCGCAGCCGCTGGGCACGCGCCCAGGTGTCGGCCTTGTCGACGCCTTCGAGAATGAAATGCGCCATGTAGGCGCCGGCGCGCATGGCGCCTTCGCCCGCCAGCGCCATGCGCATCAGCTGCTTCAGGCCGGCGATCTTGCCGGGGGCCTTGCGCATCACCTGGGCCGCGATTTTCAGCCGCGCGCCCACCCCTTCCTGACGGGCGATCTGCCCCTGCGACAGGGCGAGGTCGAGGCCGAACAGCGAGTCCTCCAGCTTTTCCTTCTGCGCCAGCCGGACGGCGGCGTGGCAGCTGGCGAAATCGTCGAAGGCGAAGCTCAGCGCCTCGGCTTCGCTGCGGGCGGCGATCAGGGGCAGGGTGATCCGCGTCTTGATCCCGAGCGTGCCGCAGTCGCCGGTGAACAGGCCGGTCAGGTCGGGGCCATAGAAGCGGGTCGCCGAGGTGATGCCGGTGCGGATCAACTCGCCCGTAGCGAGCACCGCCTCGATCGACAGCACGGATTCGGCGGAAATGCCGTAGGCGGCGGTGCCATGGCTGACGGTGTTCTGGCTGATGCTGCCGCCGATGGTGGCGGCGATGCCGGAGAACGGTCCCCAGAACGGCGTGCGCAGGCCCAGCGGGTCGAGCCTGGCCTTCAATGCGGCCCAGGTGGCACCGGCACCGACGGTGACCACCGCGTTGCCGACATCGACCTCAATGCTGTCGAGCGCGCCGGTGTCAATCAGCACATGTCCGCCCGGCGTGTGGATGTAGCCGTCGGTGTAGGAGGCGCCGCCACCGCGTGGCACCATGGCAACGCCGGCGGCGGCGCACAGGCGTACGGCGGCCTGGAGCGCCTCGACGGTCGCCGGGCGCACGACCAGGGCCGGCAGGCCACCGCTGCGGTAAACATCGTTGCTGAGGTAGGACAGTTGAGCCGCGTCATCGGCAACCGCGTCAGCCCCGAGCGCGGCGACGAGTTTTTCCTTCAGAAACTGCATATTCCCGGTGGTCATTCCCTGCTCCCTGCGCGGCGCTGCCGCGCTTGCGCGGTGACGCCGATCCGACTGCCGACACTACCGCGAGCGCTGGCGATAGGCACGCGCACATTGATGCCAGTCTATACTGAGGACGTGTTTGCCCGCCTGGCCGCAGTCGGGCGAGGCGGCCTGGCCAACTATCCGGTGGGCGGGCACTGCCGATTCTGTCCGCATGGCGGATGCTGGCGCGAAGGGGAGGTGCGTGCGGCGGCGACTGGCCTAACTTCACGCAGAGCAGTCTGGAGGACTGGCCGGCGGTAAGATCGGCACGCTCGCAGGACCAGGATACTTCAAGGACGGGGACGATGCAGAGACGGGATTTTCTGGGCGCGGCGGCGGCGATGCCGCTGCTGGGTATGGCCTCTGGCGCGGCGGCCGGGCGTCGCGGGTTTGACGCGAACGATCCGGCGGATCGCTTCAGGGCCTATATGCTGATGCGCGGCGCGCTCGATGAGCGGCTGGTGATCGGCTATGTCGCGGGCAGCTATTATGGCGTCGTGGGCGCCGAGGTGACGCCGCTGTGGGACGTGGTGGGTGTCACCTTCACGCGTTATCGTCGTCGCGCCGACGGTGGCTATGATGGCTATACCGGCGAGATCGCGCATTTCCTCGATCCGGCCACCGGCAAGGCGACGGGTGCTTTCCACAACCCCTATACCGGCAAGACGGTGGCCGACCCGGCCACCAACCTGCCGCCCAATCGCGTCACCATATCGCCCGAGCTGCATTTCAGCGTACCCCGGCTGGCGCCCGGCACGCGGTTCGATCATGTCATCAAGGCGCCACAGGTGCGCGGCGACGATATCTGGATCACCGAGGTGACCCGTGTGGGCGTGCCCGTGCCGGGCAGGCCCGGCGGGTTCAATTACAGCGAGTCCGTGACCCTGCATGCCCGGGTGAGCGACCTTGCCGACCCGTCGGCGATCCGGGTGCCGTGCGCGACCCACTTCACCAACATCGTCGACTGGCGGCCGTGGATGAACATGGATGGCCATCCTGGCCACCTGACCGCCATTGGCGCCGGACGCTATGGCGTGGCGCTGGAGGATTTGCCGGAAACCTGGCTGGCGGCAACGCGCGAACGCTGGCCGCAATATCTGGAAAATCCCGGATCGCTGCTCGACCCGGTCTGGCCGCCGGCTTGATCGCGGTCGGGAAACTCGGTCGCGCGCCGGCGTGGAATTCCGGTGCGCGGCGGCGCGGGATCGGCTCGTCTGGCGTGCACATCGGTCTATCGCGTGTCGGATAGATTACAGCTTGGAGGCAGCGTCAGGCCACCGCGTTTTAACATGCACGCGGATCGATATTCATGGGGGCGGCTATTCGGCTTATACGGCCGAGAGGAAAAGACCCCTTCGATACAATCTCATTTACCATCTGGAAGGGACAGGGACGAAATGACCACAACCGATAAAAAGCGCAAATGGGGTGTTTCCATTCTCGCGCTGACGACCGCCGTGACCGGCTTTGGTGAGGTGGCGCTGGCGCAGGATACCGCGACCGCGGCATCCGGCTCGAATACGGTGGACTTCGGCGAAATCGTCGTCACCGCCCGCCGTCGCGATGAAAGCATCCAGAACGTGCCGATCGCCATCACGGCGATGACGGCGGAAGATCTGGCCAATCGCAACATCAGCAACCTGAACGACCTCACCAACACCACGCCGGGTGTGGCGATCACCTCGATCGCGGGCGGCACCATGCAGATGATCTACATCCGCGGTCAGTCGCCGGCCAACACCACCAACGATCTCAACGTCGAGGCCAACGTCGGCGTGTTCATTGACGATATCTACCAGACCAGCCGCAACACGCTGGACATGATCTCGGTGCTCGATGTCGGCCAGATCGAAATCGCCAAGGGTCCGCAGAGCGCGCTGTTCGGCCGTTCGACCTTTGCCGGCGCGATGTCGATCTCGACCCGCCGCGCCGCCAACGAGTTCGAGGGCAATGTCCAGGCAACCGTCGGCACCGACGAGGATTTCCGTATTCGCGGTTCCATTTCGACGCCGCTGAGCGAAACCCTGACGGCGCGCATTTCGGCCGGCTATCTGACCTATGACGGCTATGGCAAGAACGCCGCCAACACCAGTGACAACCTGGGCGGTACCGAGAAATACGCTGTCACCGCGTCGCTGGAATTCGCGCCGACGCCGGAGTTCTCGGCTCGCCTGGCCGCGTTCATCACTAGCTCCAAGACCGAGCCGTCGGCCGTGTCGCTGATGCCGCTGGCAAACTTCAATTGCGGTACCACCAATGCCGCCACCGGTCTGCAGACGCAGTACTGCGGCGAGTTGGAAGCGCAGAAGGTTTCCGACATCACCCCGGAAATTCCGCGCACCTCCGCCAAGACCCGCCAGGTGTCGCTGAAGATGAACTGGTCGGGTGAAGATGTGGCGATCACCAGCATCAGCGGCATTGCCGGCGCGGAAAACTGGACCTACAACGACTATGACGGCACCTCGGGCGGCACGCTGTTCGGTGTCTGCACCCTGGGCGCGTCGTGCAGCCCTGCCGGCGCTTACGAGCGTCTGGTGCGGGTCAACCTGCTGACCTCCAACCGCGAGCGGGTGCGGACCTTCAGCCAGGAATTCCGCCTGCAGTCGAACAACGACTCGCCGTTCCAGTGGATGCTTGGCGCCAACTACTTCATGTCGAAGGTGCCGCTGACCGCGATCGGCATCGCCACCGATGCCTCGGAGCTTGCCGCCAACGAGCGTCTGGTGCAGGTCAGCCAGATCACCACGCCGGCCGCGACCGGTACCGGCGCCTATGATTTCACCGCCAACCCCTATCTGGCCAGCGATCCGATCTATGGTCAGACCTTCTCCAGCTACACCGATGCGCAGACCCAGACCACGTCGATGTTCGCGGCGCTGGGCTATGATTTCGGCGGTCTGCGGGTCAACGCCGAAGGTCGCTACAACGTCGATCGCAAGCGCGCGCGGGTCAATTCAGTGTCGAACCCGCTGAGCCAGCCGGGCGTGAACCTGCCGATCGACGGCACCCATGTGCCGGACGAGGGCTATTTCCCGGTCAACGGCACGCCGTACAAGCGCAAGTTCACCAGTTTCACGCCGCGCTTCACCATCGACTACAAGGTGACGCCGGACGTGTTCCTGTTCGCCTCCGCCGCCAAGGGCGTGCGTTCGGGCGGCTTCAACACCGGCAATCCGGTGAGCGCCACCGGCATCCTCGCCGACGAAGTGTCGTACGACGAAGAGGAGAACTGGACCTACGAACTCGGCGTCAAGTCCGAGTGGCTTGACCGTCGCCTGCTGATCAACGCCTCGGTGTTCCATGTCGACTGGACCAATGCCCAGGTGTCGGCGTTCACCCAGAACCCGACAGCGGTCAACCCGGTGCGCATCGTCCGCAATGCCGGCAACATCAAGACTGACGGCTTCGAGATCCAGACCCGGTTCCGTGCCACCGACATCTTCAGCTTCGGCGGCAGCGTGGTCTACTCGGATCCCAAGTTCAAGGCCGGCGCCTATGACGGCTCCATCGTTACCCAGTGCGTGATCGGTTCCGGCGAGACCGCCACCGCGGCACCGGGCTGCCCGGACATCGTGCTGGTGACGCTGCCCAACGGTACCGTCCGTGCCCTGCCGTCGCTGGAAGGCAAGCGGCCGGCCCGTTCGGTCAAGCTGCAGTGGAACCTGCATGCCATCGCCGATGTGCCGCTCAATGACGACTGGCACCTGATGGGCCGTGTGGATGTCAGCTATACCGGGCCGACCTACTACAACCTGATCAACACCGGCGAGTTTGGCGAGCGGACGCTGACCAACGTGCGTGTGGCACTGGAAAGCGACCGCTACAGCATCGCGCTGTGGGCCAACAACCTGTTCAACAAGACCTATGTGGGCAACGCCATTGCCCAGCCGCGCTCCGGCGTGCCGTTCACGTTCAGCGTGCCCGAGATCTATCTCGGCGAGAAGCGTCGTGTCGGCCTCACCGCCGGCGTGAAGTTCTAAGCGCCGTGCGTCCGGGGTGGCTGCGGCGACGCGGCCACTCCGGCGCCTGGCCGGCCTTCCATCAGTCGGCGGCCTGAATCCGGGCGTGCAGGACGGGGGAACACTCCCCTGTCCGCACGCCCTTTTTCATGTCCGCACGCGGCTTCTTGCGGGCCGGGGGCAGGGGGGGGAATGACAGCCGCCCGGCAGGCAGCGCCCGCGCCGGCGTTGCCGGGCGGGGTGAGGGTACGCACAACACAGGTCCAGCAGACCCGACAACACACGCACGCGCCAGCAACACACAGGAACGACCGACCGGCGCGGGGTTGCCACCCTTCGTGCCCGGGACTCGATGACAGGTTCCGCGGCGTTGGCGACGGAAGGCTGTCGGTACATCGAGTTTTGGTCGGTGCCGGCGACCGGGGTCGTTGGTCCAGCGTGGGGCGACGGACCGGACCGCGTCTGGCACCTGTGCCGATCTTTCTGCGAGGCCTCGGCTTGTTCACCGGGACACCCGCGCCAGGTCGGTGCGGATCAGGAGGCCCTTTGAGGGACCACCCACCCGCCGGTTCACCCCCGCGTCGCGAGCGCCGAGGATGGTCGCACTGTCTCACGGAAAATGCCGCGCGTCAATAGGTAATTGACGATCAATACTGGCGGCGTCATGACATGTCCGGCGACGGGCGCGGCGCTGGCAGCCTGACCCCCGCGCGCAGGCCGCCGAGGGGCGAGGCGGCGAGATGGATTTCACCGCCGTAGAGCTGCACAAGATCACGCACGATCGAGAGTCCCAGGCCGGCACCCGGCACCCGTTCGTCCAGCCGTTCGCCGATCTGGAACACCACTTCTACCGCCTCCGGCGGCAGGCCAGGCCCGTCGTCGTCGACATGGATGATCACATGCGCGCCGTCGGGGTCGAGCGTCGCCTGTACCGCCACCGCCCGGGTCGCCCACTTACAGGCGTTGTCGATCAGGTTGGCGAGAATCTCGTTCAGGTCCAGCGGGTCGCAGACCACGCGGCTGTCGGGTGCGACGTCGATGGTGAAGGCGATCCCCCGCTCGCTGTAGAGCCGCTTCAGGGCACTGACGATCGCCTGCACCGTGGCGTCCACCGGCGCCACCACGCCCGGCACCGAACGCGAGGCGGCGGCACGGGCGCGGGCGATCTGGTAATCGATCTGCCGCTGCATCCGCTGGCACTGCTGGATGATCACCTGCGCCGCCTCGTCCGCGCCACGAGTGGACAGCCGGTGCGCCTCGTCCACCAGCACCGCCAGCGGCGTCTTCAAGCCGTGCGCCAGGTTGCCAGCCTGGGCGCGGGCACGCGCTACCATCTGGGCGTTGGCGTCGATAAGGCCGTTGAGATCGTCGACCAGCGGCTGCACCTCGGCCGGAAAGCTGCGCGGCAGTCGGGTCGCCTGACCGCTCTTGATCGCCGCCAGCGCCCGGCGCAGGCTGTTCATCGGCTGCAGGCCGAATGCCACCTGCAGCACCGCCGCCGCCACCAGTGCCAGCGCCAGCAATCCCAGCGAGATCACCAGCGCACGGTTGAAATGCGCCAGCACGCCATCGACGAACAGCAGATCGGCGCCGATCTGCACCCGCACCGGCGGCGCGCCAGCGAGCGAGACCGTGCGATCATAGACGATCACCTCGCCATGGGCGCTGGCCAGCACCTGGCGGCGCGTCATTCCCGCCGCCGGCGGATTGCGCGTGACGGGCAGCAGGTGCTCGACCACCGACGGCGAGGTGAGCACGACCTTTCCCGCCTGGCTCACCTGCCAGTAGAAGCCGGTGCCCTGCTGCTGGAAGCGCGGATCGCTGAGCCGGCGATGGATACCAACTCGCCCTTCTTTCACCTCCAGCAGCGAGATCAGCTCGACCAGGTGGCCTGACAGCTCCGCATCCACCAGCTCCACCACATGCTCACGAAACAGCGCGGAAATGGAAAAGCCAGCCAACAGCGCGCCGAGGCTGATCCACAGCACCGCGCCGGCGATCAGCCGGGTCTTGAGGCTATGCAGGATCACGCGCTTCATCCCAGTCGATACCCCAGCCCGCGCAGGGTCTTGATGACATCGCGGCCGAGCTTGCGACGCAGCCGCCCGACATAGACCTCGATGGTGTTGGAATCGCGCTCCTCGTCCAGCGTATAGAGATGGTCGAGCAGTTCCGCCTGGGAGATCACCCGCCCCTGACGGTGCATGAAGTAATTGAGCAGGCGGAACTCCTGCGCCGTGAGGTCAACCGGCTGCCCGGCCTGCCGCACGCTGCCGGAGGCCGGATCAAGCTCGATGTCGCCGTGGCGCAGCACCGGCGAGGCAGTGCCGGAGGCCCGCCGCAGCAGCGCGCGCAGCCGGGCGGCGATCTCCGGCACATGAAACGGCTTGGTGATGTAGTCATCGGCGCCGGCGTTCAGCCCTTCGACCTTCTCGGTCCAGCTGCCACGGGCGGTGAGGATCAGTACCGGCATCTCGCTACCGGCCTTGCGCCAGCGGCGCAGCACGTCGAGCCCCTGCATACCGGGCAGACCGAGATCGAGAATGGCGGCGTCAAAGTCGTCGCGCCGGCCCAGCGCGTAGCCGTCCTCGCCATCGAGCGCGACCTCGGCGGCAAAGCCATGCCCCGCCAGCCCGTCGGCCAGCCGCTTGGCGATGTCGGCATCATCCTCGACGACCAGAATGCGAATGATGAAACTCCCAGGGGTTTTGGGCTCTACAAGGGTTCTGCGCTCTATAGGCCGCCAAGCTGAATGACGGCTGACAGGCACCACCGTCCGGCCGCTGTCAGCCAGCGTTCAGCTTGGCGTCAGGATGGCGACAGCGACATCAAGCATAAGCGGCCATCCTCAGGCAACGTCTGGAATGCCCATGCCTCGCCTTACCCGCCTCCTGCCGTCCACCGCCGTGGCCGCCCTGCTGGCCACGCTGCTGACCAACACGTTGTTGGCGCCGCGTGTCGAGGCGGCACCGATCAAGCTGACCGCCACCCAGCAGAAGAATATCGGCATCCGCACCCAGGCCATCGTCGCTGGTGGCGAGTCTCCCGTCGTCGTGCTGGCCGCCGTGGTCACGGCACCGGCCAATGCCCGCGTCGCGGTTGCCGCGCCGTTCGCCGGCACTGTCGCCAGTATCGAGGCGCTGGAAGGCCAGAGCGTGCGCGCCGGCCAGCCGCTGGCCACCCTGTTCAGCCGCGACATGCTGGCCAGCGAGGCTGCCCTGACCCAGGCCCGCGCCGAGCGCATCGCCGCCGCCGCCAACGCCAGGCGCGTCGGCCAGCTGGTGCAGGAAGGCATCGCCGCCGCCGCCCGGCTGGAAGAGGCCCAGGCGCGACTGGCCGCCGCCCGGGCCATGGAAGCCGAGCAGCAGCGCCTGATGACGGTGGCGCGCCCCGTGGCCGGCCAGCCCGGCACCTACCGGCTCGCTGCACCGATCGCCGGTCGGGTCGCCCGCGTCGATGTCAGCGTCGGCAGCGGGGTCGAGGCGATGGCCAGCGCCTTTGTTGTCGAGCGCACCGAGCGATTGTGGCTGGAGGCCAGATTGCCGGCCGCCGATGCCGGCCGGGTGCGCCCCGGCATGGTGGTGAGCGTGGGTAATGTGCGCGGCAAGGTGCTGGCAGTGGGCAGCGCCGTCGATCCGCGCAGCCGCGCGGTGGTGCTGCGGGCGGAAATTCCCGGCACCGCCGGTCTGCTCACCGGCCGCGCGGTGGCGATGACCGTGCTCGCCCCGGCCCGGCCGGACGTCCTGTCGGTCCCGTTGAGCGCCGTGGTGCGGCTGGCGGCGCGCGACATGGTGTTCGTTGCCCGTGGCGGCGGCTTCGAGCCCGTGCCGGTGCAGGTGTCGGGGCGCGGCGAACGGACAGCAGCGGTCAGCGGCGCGCTGAAGCCGGGCGAGGCGATCGCGGTGGCCGGGCTCTCCGAGCTCAAGGCCCTGGCGACGCAGGACTGACGGCCATGCTGCAACGTCTCATCGAGTTCTCGCTGTCGCAGCGGCTGCTGGTACTGGTGCTGGCGGTGGTCGCGGCGGGCTTTGGCGGCTATGCCTTCTGGAAGCTGCCGATCGACGCCTTCCCCGACATTTCGCCGACGCAGGTCAAGATCATCCTCAAGGCCCCGGGCATGACGCCGGAGGAAGTGGAGGCGCGTGTCATCACGCCGCTGGAGATGGAACTGCTCGGCATCCCCCGGCAGACCATGCTGCGCGCGGCGGCCAAATATGCCATCGCCGACCTGACGCTCGATTTCGAGGACGGCACCGACGTGTTCTGGGCCCGCGCCCAGGTCGCGGAGCGTCTGGCCGCCGTGCGTGACTCGCTGCCCGAGGGCCTGGGTGGCGGGCTGGCGCCGATTTCGACACCGCTGTCCGACGTGTTCATGTTCACCATCGAGGGCGGCAACCTCAGTCTGGAGGAACGACGCACCCTGCTTGACTGGACCATCCGGCCAGTGCTGCGCACCGTGCCGGGAGTGGCTGACGTCAACACGCTGGGGGGGCGGGTAAAGACCTTCGACGTCGTGCCCGACACCGCCGCACTGGCCGCCGCCGGGCTCGGCATCGCCGACCTGCGCGAGGCGATCGAGCGCAACAACCGCAACGACGGCGCCGGCCGCCTGATCCAGGGCGAGGAAGCACTGGTGGTGCGGGCGGTGGGCGCCATGCAGGGTGCTGACGATCTTGCCGCCACCATCGTGCGCGACGACGCCCAGGGCCGTATCCGGCTCGGCGATGTCGCTGCCGTCGCCACCGGCAGCCTGACCCGCTACGGCGCCGTCACCCATGACGGCAAGGGCGAGGCGGTGGAAGGCATCGTCATCGCCATGCGCGGCGCCGACGCCAGCGCCGTGGTGAAGGGAGTCGAGGCCCGGCTGGAGGAGCTGAAACCCAGTCTGCCCGCCGGCGTACGCATCGGCGTGTTCTACGACCGCTCCGACCTCATCAGCCGCGCCGTCAAGACGGTGGAGAAGGCGCTCGTCGAGGCGACGGTGCTGGTGGTGGTGTTGCTGGTGCTGTTCCTCGGCAACCTGCGGGCCGCCTTGGTGGTGGCGGTGTCGCTGCCCTTCGCGGCACTGCTGACGTTCCTGATGATGCGCTGGGCCGGCCTGACCGCCAACCTGATGAGCCTGGGCGGCCTTGCCATTGCCATCGGCATGCTGGTCGATGGCGCGGTGGTGGTCGTGGAAAACGCCGTCGAACGGTTGGGGCATCATGGCGACGGCGCCCGGGTGCCGATGCTGCACCGCGTCTATCGGGCCGCCAGCGAGGTGGCGACGCCGGTGACCTCGGGCATCCTCATCATTGCCCTGGTGTTCCTGCCGCTGCTGTCGCTGCAGGGGCTAGAGGGCAAGATGTTCGGGCCGGTGGCGCTGACCATCATTTTCGCGCTGGCGGGCTCGCTGCTGCTGTCGCTGACCCTGATCCCGGTGTTGTCCTCCATGCTGCTCAAGCCCGGCACCCATGGCGAGGCCTGGCTGATGCGCCAGCTGCTGCCACGCTACCGCGCCGCGCTGCGCTGGGCGCTCGACCATGTGATGCCGGTGTACGTCTCGGCCGGCGTGGCACTGGCGGTGGCGGTCGGCGCCTATCTCGCGGTGGGCAAGACCTTCATGCCGACCATGGACGAAGGCGCGGTGCTGCTGCAGCTCAACAAGCTGCCATCCATCTCGCTCGACCGCAGCGTCGAGGGCGACCTCGCGGTCAGTCGCGCGCTGATGCGCCAGGTGCCGGAAGTCACCGGCGTGGTCGCCCGCGTCGGCTCCGACGAGCTGGGCCTTGATCCCATGGGCCTCAACGAGACCGACGGCTTCCTGGTGCTCAAGCCCAAGGAGGACTGGCGGGTGCCCGACAAGGAGTGGCTGATCGAGCGCATCCGCGCCGTGATGGCGGGCTTCCCGGGCATCGATTACGCCTTCACCCAGCCTATCGAGATGCGGGTGTCGGAAATGCTCACCGGCAGCCGGGGTGACCTCGCGGTGAAGATTTTCGGCCCCGACCTCGCCACGCTGGGCGATCTGGCCGGCAAGGTGCAGACGGCCATCGCCGCCGTGCCGGGCGCCAACGAGGTATACACGCTGGCCAATGACAATGTGCAATATCTGTCGTTCGAGATCGACCGGCTGGCCGCCGGCCGGGTCGGCCTGAGCATCGACACCGTGCAGGAGGAGTTGCGGGCGCGGCTGGAAGGCACGCAGGCCGGCATGATCGTCGAGCCGGGTCGGCGCACCGCCATCGTCATTCGCGGCGAGGACCGGATGCGTACCGACCCCGACTGGTTCTCGCGGCTGGAAATCCCGACGCCCGATGGCGGCAGCGTGCAGGTGGCCGACATCGCCCGCATCAGCCAGCCGGAAGGGGCGGTGAAAATCGATCGCGAGAACGCCTCCCGCTTCGCCGTCGTGCAGGCCTATGTATCTGGCCGCGACCTCGTCGGCTTCGTCGAGGAAGCCCAGGCCGCCGTCGCCGCCAGGGTGCCGCTGCCGGCGGGCTACCGCATCGTCTGGGGTGGCCAGTTCGAGAATCAGCGGCGCGCGGCCGCCCGGCTGGCCGTCGTCGTGCCGGTGGCGCTGACGATGATCTTCTTCGTGCTGTTCGCCACCCTGCGCTCGGTGCGCCAGTCGCTGCTGATCCTCGCCAACGTGCCGTTCGCGCTGGTGGGGGGCATTCTCGCCCTGTGGATTTCCGGCCAGTATCTCTCGGTGCCGGCCTCGGTCGGCTTCATCGCGTTGCTGGGCATCGCGGTGCTCAACGGCCTGGTGCTGGTGACCCATTTCAACCAGCGACGCGACGCCGGCGACGACCTTGACACCGTGGTGTTCGAGGGCGCCATCCGCCGGCTGCGGCCGGTGCTGATGACCGCCAGCATCACCGCCTTCGGCCTGATCCCGCTGCTGTTCGCCAGCGGGCCGGGATCGGAAATCCAGAAGCCGCTGGCCATCGTCGTCATCGGCGGTCTGGTCAGCTCGACGGCGCTGACGCTGATCCTGCTGCCGATCCTCTATCGCGCCTTCGGCATCGATCCCGCCGACCGCGCGTCGCCCCTCCAGCAAGGAGACGCCGCATGACGACCCCGCTCGTCAAGCTGACCCTGGTCTATCCCACCGAGGTCGACGAGATGCTGGTGGAAGCCCTGCTCGACCTGGAGCCACCGCTGAGTGGGTTCACCACCCACCGGGTGGATGGGCACGGCACCCGCTTCGATACCGCCACGGTGGGCGAGCGGGTACGTGGTCGCACCGCGCGTGTCATGCTGATCACCATATTGCCGCCCGACCGGGTGACGGCGGTGATCGACCAGGTGCGCGCCACCCTGCGCTTTGCCCACGGCACCTGGTGGGTGGAACCCATTTCCGAATTTGGACGGTTGTGATGCGCGTGCTTCTGCCCTGCCTTGTCTTTCTTTCCCTGATGCCACCGCCGGCGTCGGCGCAGGAATTCCTGCCGGCGCCTGAACTGGCGGCGCGCTCGATCAACGACCATCCGCTGGTGGCGCGGGCCGAGGCGGCGTTGCGCGCGGCCACGGCCGATGCCCGCCGTCTGGCCGCCGGTGACCACGAGTTCGTCGCCGCTGCCGGCTATACCCGCCGTGACATCGAAGGAGACCGACGTTACGACGAGTGGGAGGGTTCGATCTCGCGCGCCTTCAGGCTGCCCGGCAAAGCCGGTCTCGATCGACGGGCTGGGGTACTCGGCATCACGGCGCAGGAGAATGCGCTTGATGACGCCCGCCACCAGACCGCGCTGAAGCTTGCCGATGTCTGGATGGCGTGGGTCGGCGCGGAAGCGCACGCGCATCTGGATGCTGAAGATGTGCGCGCCTGGGAGCAGGAACAGGCCGCGATGGCGCGCCGTGTCGCCCTCAGGGATGCCGCGCCGCTCGATCTCGACCGCATTGGGGCCGGATTGGCGCTGGCGCGTACCGCGGCGGTGCGATCGGCCGGTCAGGCGCACGTCGCACGTATGGCGCTGACACGCGAATTTCCGGGTCTGTCGCTCCCGAAGGACGCGCCACGCCCGAAAGATCCGGCACTGCCGGAGCGGGGATTGTCGGCGTGGTTCGACGTCATCGTCGCCCGCAGTCATGAGTTGCACTTCGCCGAGGCCGAGGCGGAACGTCAGGCGGTGCTTGCAAGGAGGCAGGCGCTTGATCGGTGGGCGGACCCCAGTGTCGGCGTGCGCGTCTTTTCGGAGCGGGGGGGCGCGGAAAATGGTGTGGGGTTATTCTTGTCAGTACCGCTGGGCGGCCCTCACCGTCGGGCGCTGGCGGACCGCGCCCTCGCCGAGGCCAGCGCTGCCGTCGTTGATCTGGAGATGACACGTCGGGAGATCGAGGGTGTTGCGGAGCGCGACATCGCCGAGGTGGAAAGCAGTTTCAGTGCCTGGCAACACGCGCGGCAGGCGCTTGACGCCGGCGAGCGTGCATTTGTCCGCACGCGTCGGGGCTACGCGCTGGGCGACATTGATCTCGCCGATCTGCTGACTCTTCGTCGCCAGCAGCAGGAGCTGGCCCGAGCCGAATTGCAGGCGCGCATCGACGCCAACGTCGCGTTGCTGAAGTTGAGGATTGATGCCCACGAACTCTGGCTCCAGCCCCATAAGGATCACCCTGACGAACAGATGTAGTGGCGGCGGGCGCTTGCCGCCTTCCGCGCTTCGCGCTCGCCGAAGGGGCGTGCTCGGCTGATGCGGGGTTCAGGCGCCGTAGGGCTTTTTCAGCGCCTCGAAAGCGGCGCGATGCTCTCTTTGCGATGCCGGTACCAGCGGCGTCTCGAAAACAGGGACGGCCAGCCCCGAGGCAACGATGGCATCCCGCAGCTGCGGTGAAATGAAACGGCGCCCCCCAAGACCTAGAATGCCGAACAGGTGGTCACTGACCGACGGCACGGTCAGGCAAAGTCGCTGCCATCTACCCCAAACCTTCCGTTTCCCGTCGATGCTCCAGCGAAAGTCCGAGACCGAGCGCTCGATGTCGTAAATGTCGAGGCGGTTCCAGTGGTGCACCCACCAGTAACCCTCCAGGTGCTCGCCCGAACCATCATCCGGCGAACCGTCGTCCGGGCGGGCCGGGATG